>JABXKT010000160.1 GCA_013619155.1 Desulfobacteraceae bacterium | reverse complement strand
TATTTTAGCGGCAGGGCATGTCGTTTTAGCTTGCGGAGATATTAAGCTGGTTACAGCTTAAGCCCAAGAATCCCCTTCCTTTAGGGAGGGGAGTGTCAAAGCAACCCATACTTCTTCATTTTGGTGAAGAGGGTCTTGCGATGGATACCCATGATTTCGGCGGCATTCTCTCGGGACCACTGGCACTGGTTGAGGGCATCGACGATGAGCTGTTTTTCATAGGCATCCACCCTCTCCTTGAGGGGCTCATTGTCGATGGAAGGGGGGGTGGCGCCGGCGGCGAAATCGACGTTTTGTTTTCCCAGGAAATCGAGGCTCTCCAGGGAGAGGTAGCGCTGGATGACGTTTTGCAGCTCGCGGACGTTGCCGGGCCAGGGGTGGTTGGTGATGGCCTCGAGGAGCTTGCCGGTGATGGGGGGTGGAGTCTGGTCGGAGGCGTACTTATGGAAGAAGTGTTCGATGAGTAAGGGGAGATCCTCCTTGCGATCTTTCAGGGCGGGGAGGCGAATGGGAATGATGTGGATGCGGTAGAAGAAGTCTTCCCGCATCTGGTTGGTCTGCATCTGTTCGTAGAGGTTGCGATTGGTGGCGGCGATGATGCGGATATTGGTGCGGATGGGCTGGGTGGCGCCCACGGGGGTGAAGCCTCCGTCGTCTAAGGCCCGGAGGAGTTTGACCTGCATGCTCATGGGGATCTCTCCCACCTCATCCAGGAAGAGGGTGCCGCCATGGGCGGCGGAGAGGAAGCCCTGCTGGTCTTTGTTGGCGCCGGTGAAGGCCCCTTTTCGATGCCCGAAGAAGGCGCTCTCGATGAGGGTCTCGCTGATGGCGCCACAGTTTACGGGGATGAAGGGAGCGTCGGATCTGTCGCTCATCTCGTGGATCGCCTGGGCGGTGAGCTCCTTGCCCGTGCCTGAGGCGCCGTAGATGATGACGTTGGAGGCGCTGGCCGCCGCCTTGAGGATGTGTTCGTAGACCTCTTGCATGGCCGCGCTCTTGCCCACCAGCCCGCCGAATCGCCACCGGTCCTGCATGGAGGCACGGAGTTTGCGGTTCTCTTCGCGAAGGGTCTCCTCTCTGGCGATGAGGGTGGACTCCATGGCCTTGCGATCGCTGATATCGGTGAAGACGGCCTGGATGCGGGTGATGGTGCCATCGGCCTGGGCGATGGGGGCGTAGACCCCTTCGAACCAGCGTCCCGTCTCGGGTCGGAAGACCTCCTTGCGCACGGTTTTTCCGGCGAGGACCTGCTCGACGGGGCAGTCGGTACAGGGGGTTTTGCGTTGGAAGAGGACCGAGTGGCAGTACTCTCCCGAGGGGTTGTAGCCCGCATAGTCGGTGAGGGCTTTGTTGGTGAAGGTGATCTGCCCTTTGAGGTCCCGGATGAACACCGGGCCGGCGAGGTGGTCCACGATGGCTTCCAACTGGGCATCCCGTTCGTGGAGGAGGTTTGCCGCCTGTTTTGACTCCGTGATGTCCATGAAGGAGGCGACGCTAATGCGGGTCCCTTCCACCATGCCCACCTTCATGAGGATGTCTCGTTTCTCCTCTTGTTGGTTGAGCATCTGGCATTCGTACACCGACGGGGCGCGTCCCGGTTCTGTTCGGCGCCAGATGTGGTAATTCTCCATGCGCCGTGCATCCTCGGGGACGAGGAAATCAGACCATTTACGTTTGCCCACGATGGTCTCTCGGGAGTGGCCCGTCATCTTCTCGAAGGTGGCGTTACAGAAACTGATGAATTCGTCGTTTTCGATGAGAATGGTGCCGGTGCCGGTGTTCTCCAGGACGCCGGAGTACCGGGCCTCGGCCATCCTGAGGGCCGCTTCGGCCAGGCGCCTCTCCCGGTGGCGGCGTAAGTTCTCGATGCCGTGGGCGATGTCATTGGCCAACTCCATAAGAAGGGCCGTCTCGTCGGCCTCGAACCCGGCAGGCTCGGCGGAGTAGATGGTGAAGGCCCCAAAAGGGGGGCGGCCTGGGCTCGAGATGAGGGGGAGGCTTAAGACCGCCTGACAGCCCAGCTCCATGGCAGCCAAGCGCCAGGGCATTCCATCTTTTTGGGTGTGGACATGGCGCAGGAAGAAGGGCTTGCGGGTTCGGATGGCGGTCCCGGCCGGTGTCTCCGTTCCGGGACCCGAGTCGGCCCAGGAGATGGTGTGGGTATAGAGGTAGGTGTTGTCGTCTCCCCAGAACGCCATGGGGCGCACCGATTGTTCGGTATCTTCCTCGGTGAGTCCGATCCAGCAGAAGACGTACCCGCCGAACTCCACCATGACCCGGCACACCTCGGTGAGCAGGTACCCTTCATCGCTCGCGTGGAGCAGGGTGTGCTTGCAGCTTCTCAGGATTGCCACGATTCGGTTGAGTCGTGCCAGTTCACTCTTGAGTACCCCATCGTTTGATAGACATTCTAGTTGAGTCATGCCTCTCCCCTTTCATTGGCTGATGCGCCGACACCGTGGGGGTGCATCGCAGGTCCCATTGTTTGCGATGGCCCGGCAACCGGTGCCGGGTATCTTACGAGGCCTTGCGTGGCGTTTTCAAGTCGGACGTTTTTTCTATATACATCTTAAGACTTCAGGCAAAAAAATAAATGGATGATGTGAGACTGTTTCTTTTTACTACTATAGAGCGTCGGTATGGTGGCTGTATCTGCGTGCAAATTGGGATTTTTGTGGGGCCTTATGTTTGTCTAATATACCTTTTATAGATGGCGTTTACTTTTATTTACCATGTTTCTAATGTCTACATAGTAAAATGCAATATTGATACCAAGGCATGCGGCTCTTTAGAATCAGAGGTGTCGGGTCTGGGGGAGGGCTTTCATGTGGCGTATTCGCCACGAGCCCTCGGGTAGGGAGGCGTTAAGGGGGGAGGATTGCAGGTAATTATATCGAGTGCACAAACCGCCACATGGTGTGGCGGATTCACCTTTTGGGGGCATGGGGCGTTTTTCGCCAGGGGGCAATATCGAGATCGAGGCCGTGGGATTGAATCTTGTGGGCCAGGGTGCGTCGATGGAGGCCGAGAAGGGAGGCGGTGCGGGTGAGATCCCCGTGGGCCTTCTGCAGGGTGCGGGCGATGATGGCGCGTTCGAAGGCGTTCATCGCCTCCTTGAGGGAGAGCTGGGAGAGGGTGGCGTCTTCTTCCGGGAGGGGGGCCTCGGCATCCTCGGTGGCTATGCGCTGGATCACCTCGGCCAGTTCGGCTACATGGCCGGGCAAGGGGTGACGGGCGAGTCGGTGGTGTCCCTCTGGAGAGAGGGGGCGGAGCCCCAGGCGTTGGGAGAGGGCAGAGACGAGCAGGGGGATATCCTCCCGCCGTTCGGATAAGGGGGGCATCCGCACGGGGATGATATGGGTCCGGTAATGAAAATCTTCGCGAATACACCCCGATGCGTGGAGTGCCTCCGGGTCGTGTCGGGTGGCGGCCATGAGCCGGATGGATGGACCCATGGGGGACTCAGCCTCCAGGATACGAAGCAGGGCCACCTGATGGCCGTGGTTGAGGTTGGCCACCTCATCGATGTAGAGGGTACCTCCATGGGCCACGCTGACCAGTCCCGGGTTGGAAGGGGCGCTTCCCTCCTCTCCGAAGAGGCGACGGCACAGGTGAGGCGCCGTCGTGGTGACGGGGATGAAGGGCCCCTCTTTTCGCCGGCTGAGGTCATGGATGGTTCGGGCGGCCAGCTGCTTACCCGACCCCGTGGGGCCGAAGAGAACCACCGGGACCTCGCATCTTGCGGCCTTGCGGAGCCGGGCAAAGACCTTTTGCATGGGGGCGCTTTGTCCCACCAGGTCTCCGAGTCGATCGTTTAATTCCTGGGTCTCTGTCACGATTGGCCTCCTCTTTGGGGTGTGCAGAAGCCAGGGGGCCTTTGCCCTGGCCTTTGGTGGGGTGGGGGGGCTGTGGGCACTCATGCCTCGTCGCCCCCCTCTCTTTGGACGAATCACTGACTGGTGTGCCCATGAAAAGAGGCATTTCGGTGGTTAAAAGGGGGCCTTCTCCCCGGGGTGGTGAACAGAGGGGCCTGCCGGCAGTGCCAGGCAAGCGCCTAAGGTGTGGGCATGGGAAACGGGCCCCCCGGTCTCATTCTAGCGGGTGAGGGAGAATCCGGGCTTGCGTTTCTCCAGGAAGGCAGAGGTCCCCTCCCGGGCATCGTCACTGGCAAAACAGAGGCCAAAGGCCTCTTTTTCCATGTGGCAGCCGGCGGTAAGGTCCACGTTGATCCCCTTGCAAACGGCTCCCTTGGCCAAGGTAATGGCCGCAGGTGCCATGGTGGCGATTTTTTTGGCCGTGGCCAGGGTCTCTTTCATGAGCTCCTCGGCGGGGACGACCCGGTTGACAAGTCCCATGGCCTGCGCCTCCGGGGCGGTGATGTTGCGGGCGGAGAGGATGAGCTCTAAGGCCATGGCCGTACCGATCCGGCGGGAGAGGCGCTGGGTGCCTCCGAAGCCGGGAATGAGGCCTAGGGTCTCTTCGGGCAGTCCGAATCGCGCCGTCTCCGAGGCGTAGATGAAATCACAGGCCAGGGCCAACTCGCATCCCCCCCCTAAGGCGAATCCGTTCACCGCGGCGATGACGGGGATGGGCAAGTCGGCAATCTGGGCCATCATCGCCTGGCCCTCTTCGGCAAAGCGGCGTGCCGATAGAGAGTCAAACTCGGCCAGCTCCGAGATATCGGCCCCTGCCACGAAGGCCTTGGCCCCAGCTCCGGTGAGGATCACCACCCGAACTGTGGGGTCGCTGCCCACACGGTGGAAGAGGAGGGAGAGCTCTGCGATGAGAGATTTATTCAGAGCATTTAGGGCCTCGGGGCGGTTTAAGGTGACCTGGGCGATGCCATCTTCGATATTGATTTTAAGGTATTTAAATTGCATGCTGTCGTCTCCTCTTATATGGGGCTTAGCTCAGGAAAATTCCCTCTGGGTCGATGGTGTTGTAGAGGTAGTCCAGTTCTCCGTAAGTGGGAGGCGGGGTCTCACCCTGCACCCGTGAGACGTTGACCTCGAATCCACAGTTGGCCTGGATCTCCTCCACGGAGGATCCGGGGTGGTAGGTGCTGAGGTACATCTCTCCGTTCTCGTCGAACCGGAAGACACCCATGTTGGTGATCACCGCCTCGGGGCCACCTCGAAAGGCGTTGTTGTAGACCTCTTTTTTATCCACGATCTCCCCTCCGGGCCACTTGGGAATCTTCCAGCCGGGGGAGGTGATGAAGTCCACCTTCTCCTTGAAGCGGCGCTTCTCCTGGACCATGATGAAGACGGTTTTTTTGGCCAGTCCGTTGATATCGGAGTTGCCCCCCGAGCCGGTGAGGCGCTTCTCCGGCACGATGCCATATGTGCCCATGCCCGTTGTGTTGACGTTTCCGTATCGGTCCACCTCCGCCCCGCCGAGGAAGGCCAGATCCACCAGCCCCCGCTGCAACTGGTTGAAGACATCGAAGAGACCCGAGGCGATGGAGGCCTGGTAGATGCACCGGGCGTCTCCCACGGAGGTGGGCAAGGATATGGGGTGGCCATCCACGCTGCCCGCCTCGTAGATGCAGACGGCGTTGGGGGCGCCAGTGAGTTGGGCGAGGCCGATGGCGAGCATGGGGAGACCGGTACCCGCGAAGACCACGTCCCCGTCGGTGACCTCCCGTGACGCGGCGACGGCCAGGAGGTCGATGGGCTTGAACTCTACGGGGTGGGTGAGTGCGTGTCTGTTTTTCATGCGCGTGTCCCTCTCTTGATCTTGGTGGAGTAGCCAAAGGCCGGGTTGGCCCGAATGGTTTCCAGGGTCTCTATCCCAACCTTCTCGAGGTAGGCATTAAAATCGGGGATATCGTGGATCCACTCCTGGACCCAGGCATCCAGTCCCTCCTGGGTGCGGGTGCGGGTGAAGAATTTGTTGATAAAACTTCCGTCGGTCTCGTAGCAGCCGAAGCACCCGGTGGGGTGGGCGCCCCAGGGGAGCTCCACGATGGAGGTGATCTGATGGCCAGCCACCAGGTTCCGGGTGGGCTCTCTGCGGATATACTCTTCGGTGACCACCTGCTCGGCGACGACAATGACATTGTCTGAGGCCTTGATCGCCTCCTCGTCACTGTAGACCTGGCCATCGACTCGCACGGTGCCTCCCTCGCCGATCATCTGCACATGGGCGATGCACCAGTCCGGATTCACGGCCGGAACGTGGATGAGCTCCCCACCGTAGAAGGGGTCTTTTACTACCTCGTATTTCTTCATGGGGATCTTGGGGTGGGATCCATCGCGGAGTCCCATCTGCCCTAAGTGGTCGTATTTGGGGTTGAGGATATCGGTGCCCAAGCTGGCGTAGGTGGGGAGGTAGGGGACTCCCATGGAGCCTGCGGCCATGCGGTAGAGGATCTGAAGGTGGCTGTAGTCCTCGATGACTACCTCCCCTGCCTCGGCTTTTCGCGCCAGGTTCGCGCCGATCTTTCCGAAGAGCTCGTGTCCGATCCAGCAGCTCTCCCAGATTTTCACGCATCCCGCCCCGATGAGCAGGTCCGAGTGGGTGCCTCCGTTGACCTCTACCAGGTGGAGATCTTTTCTCCCCTGGCGGATCAATTCGTAGACGGCCGCCATGGGCCGTCTCCAGATGGTAAAACCGCTGAAGGTCAGCATATCGCCATCTTGAATCTGTGCGATGGCGTCTTTGAGGTTCATTTGCTTGGGTGGTGCCATGATGCCCTCCTTGAGGGACGGGCCAGCCAGGGAGTCTCTGCCAGGGGGCCCATATGTGTGGAAGTGGTTGTGAGACGAGGGGGCCGAGAACGGGCCACCCCAGCGGAGCCCTCGTTGAGGAGGGGATCCGCCTTGGGAAGAGCGATGGGGACCTGGCGCATGGCCACCATCGCCTCTTTTTGGGTGTCGAATGGCTATAAAAAGGTCGGGGTGTCTCCCTTGGGGAGGGGGCCTCTATTATAGGGCCCCCGTGGGGCCTTACTTTTTCTTGCGCTTCTTGTCGCCAATCACCTCACCGGAGATGACGATCTTCTGAACCTGGCTGGTTCCCTCGTAGATGGTGAAGACCCGGGCATCACGATAGAGGCGTTCGATCTCAAACTCCTTGGTGTAGCCGTAGCCCCCGTGAATCTGAAGGCTCTTACCGGCCACGGAGTTGGCCATCTCCGAGGCGTACAACTTGGCCATGGAGGCTTCCTTCGAGCATTTTTCGCCCCGGTCTTTCATGGCGGCGGCATTGTGGACGAGGAGGCGGGAGGCCTCCACCTCGGTGGCCATGTCGGCGATCATCCACCTCAGTCCCTGGTTGGCGGAGATGGGCTTGCCGAACTGCTGGCGACCCTTGGCGTACTCTACGCCCAGATCCAGGGCCCGTGTACCCACACCCAGACTCTGGGAGGCGATGCCGATGCGACCGTCATCCAAGCCACTCATGGCCACGACAAATCCCTGGCCCTCGGTGCCCAGGAGGGCGTCTTTGTGAACCCGGCAATCTTCCAGGATGATATCGGTGGTGTCCGAGCCTTTCAGACCCATCTTCACCTCTTTGCGGCCCACGATGAATCCTTTGGTGCCCGGCTCGATGAGGAAGGCAGAGATCCCCTTGTGGCCCGCATCTGGATCAGTCTTGGCCAGGATGATGAAGATCCCTGAGGTGGCGCCGCCGGTGATCCATCGCTTGGTGCCGTTTAAGACGTAGTAATCGCCATCTTTGACCGCCGTAGTGGTCATGCCGGCGGGATCGGATCCAGCCTCGGGCTCGGATAGGGCGAAGCTGGCGATGATCTCTCCCCTGGCCATGGGCTTTAAGTACTGCTCTTTCTGGGCCTCGGAGCCGAATCGCACGAGACTTCCGCAGCCGATGGAGTTGTGGACACTCATAATGACCGCCACGGAGGCGTCATAATAGGCAATCTCTGTGAGGGCCAGGGAGTAGGCCATGGTGCCCATAGCGACTCCGTCGTACTCTTCGGGAACCAGCATGCCGAGAAGTCCCAGCTCGCCCATTTTGGCCATGATCTC
>JABXKT010000159.1 GCA_013619155.1 Desulfobacteraceae bacterium | reverse complement strand
GAAAAGAGGTGATCGTGGTAGGCGCGGGTCCCTCTGGATATTTTACCGCCTTACGCCTCTTAGAGCAGGGGATACGCCCCATCGTCCTGGAGCGGGGCAAAGATGTACGAGCCCGGCGATTCGATCTGAAGAAGATCTACTCCGAAGGGACCATCGACCCCCACTCCAACTACTGTTTCGGAGAAGGAGGCGCCGGCACCTACTCCGACGGAAAGCTCTACACCCGATCCAGCAAACGCGGGGATGTGAAACGGATTCTCGATCTCTTCATCGACCACGGAGCCGAGGCGTCCATCCGCATCGATGCCCATCCCCACCTAGGATCCAACGTCCTGCCCCAAATCATCCAGGCCATGCGGGAAAATATCATCAAGGCGGGAGGCGAGGTTCGCTTTGAGAGCCAGGTCACCGACTTCGTAGTGAACGAGGGGCGCATGACCGGCGTCACCCTCGCCCAGGGAGAGACCCTAAGCGCCGATGCCGTGGTCCTTGCCACGGGCCACTCGGCCCGGGATATCTACCGCCGACTCCATGCCCAGAATATTCGGGTAGAGGCCAAGGCCTTTGCCTTAGGGGTCCGCATCGAGCACCCCCAGACCCTCATCGACCGCATATTCTACAACACCAACGCACGCCATGAAAACCTGCCCGCGGCAAGTTACCGCATCGCCTGCCAGGTAAATGGCCGAGGCGTCTTCTCCTTCTGCATGTGCCCCGGGGGATTTATCGTGCCGGCAGCTACGGCCCCCGGTGAGTTGGTCCTAAACGGCATGAGCTTCTCCCACCAAAGCGCCGAGTTCGCCAACGCAGGCCTCGTGGCCGAGGTGACCCTGGCCGATCTGGCCCAGGCCGGAAACCCCCTGGCAGCCCTCGAATTCCAGGAAGCCATCGAGAAGAGTATCTTCCAGGCCGGAGACGGCAGCCAAAAGGCCCCGGCCCAGCGCGTGGAGGATTTCCTCGAGAATCGGCCCTCCCAGACACTCTCCAAGAGCTCCTACCTCCCCGGTCTCTATCCAACCAACCTCCATGATCTCCTCCCCGCCTTCATCACGGAGAGCCTCCTAGAAGGCCTAAAGAGCTTCGGTGCAAAGTATAAGGGATTCGATGCCCCGGATGCCACCCTCATCGCCGTGGAGTCCCGTACCAGCTCTCCCGTGCGCATCCCCCGGGACCGCACCACCTTCATGCACACCGAGACCTCGGGTCTCTTCCCCACCGGTGAGGGCGCCGGCTACGCAGGGGGCATCGTCTCCGCCGCCATGGACGGCCTCAACGTGGCCGATGCCATCGGACGATGGCTGGAAGAGTAGCCCTCGTAACGATTCAGATATGCATTCTATGGTTAAAGTGGGCTTAAAAAACTGAGCCTCGGTTGGCCAGGGGATAAATCCCCTGGCCCTAGGTTCGCGAATGCTCCGTGCCCTCGTTCCTCGGGTCCGTCACATTCGCTGGCAAAAAAAATCTACCGCGACAACATTTCCGAGGAACGAGGAAAAGTTGTCGCGGTAATCGGAAAAGTTTTTACGGAACTTTTTCCAAAAAGCGACCCGCCGGAGGCAGGCCTTAGCCGCATTGCCTCCGGCTGCGAGGTGAGCCAAAAGTGGCTTAATGCCACCTGTGTATCAAACTTTTCAAAAACTTGGCTCCCGGCAGGCCTGCTTTTTCCAAACGTTGACCATGAAAAGACACGTTTTTGCCGAACACAAAAAGGCGCATCCCCATAAGGAATGCGCCTTTTTGTGGTTTACTCTCCTTAAGACCCATGGTAATGCCCGTGATGAAAGCCCTCCGGCAATCCGCCACCGATCACATTAGGAGATGAAAAAATGTCCCTTCAAGGCATCGTCCATGTCGCCCAACAAACCATCAAACGATTTCTCACACCCGGTGATATGGCCATCGACGCCACCGTGGGTGCCGGCTACGACACCCTATTCCTTGCCAAGGCGGTGGGACCCCAGGGTCATGTCTACGGTTTTGACGTCCAGAACGAGGCCCTCACCCGTGCCGAGACCACCCTCACGAAAGGCGACGTCCGGGAGCGGGTCACCCTCTTCAACGCCGGCCATGAGACCATGGCAGATCTTATTCCCGAAGCGGCCCACGGCACCATCAAGGCCGTCAGCTTTAACTTAGGCTACCTTCCGGCGAGTGACTCCGCCATCACCACCCTCGCCGACACCTCCCTGGCCGCCATCGAAGCCGCCATGGGACTCCTCCATCGACGGGGTGTCATCTCCATCGCCATCTACAGCGGTCATCCCCAAGGACACATCGAGCAGGAGCGCATCAAGGCCTGGGCCACGACGGTGCCCTACGATGAATTCCGCATCGCCTCCTACGAGTTCGTCAACAAAGAGAGAAACCAGGAGACCCTCCTTCTCATGGAGCGGGCACGCCCAAAAAGCGATGCCTCCCAGGGTTAAAGTGGGCTTAAAAACGGAGCCTTCTATGGTTAAAGTGACCAAGAGACATGCCTCCGGCGGCCAGGAGATAAATCCCCTGGACCCCACGTGAGTGCCTGTGATGGGCTTTTGGCCCGTCATGGACACTATAAAAACCTGTGTGGCAACCTTTTGTAAAAGGGTGGCCCCCGGCAGGGCCACCGGAGGTAAGCGCCTACCCCGCCAGAACCACCGTAAACAGAGCTCCCTCCCCAGGGGGGCTCACCACATAGACCTCTCCATGGTGGGCAAGCACCACCCCTTTCACCAGACTTAAGCCCAGACCCAGACCCTTTTCCGAACGACTGGGGTCTCCCCTGAAGAGACGATCCCAGATGCGGGGCAGATCCTCTTCGGAGATGCCGGGACCGGAGTCCTGAATGGTGATAAAAATTTTGGTCCCATGGCGTTGGGCGATGATATGGACCCGTTTCCCCTCTGGAGTAAATTTAACGGCATTATCGAGGATATTGGCCAGGGCCTGACTCATGCGGTGGGGATCCACCGAGGCCACGAGCCCCTGATCGATCTCGGCGGTGATATCCACCCCCTTCTCCTCGGCCACAAAGCAATACATCTCCACGATAGTCTCTATAAGATCCGTCAGAGAGATCTCATGGGGGTCGATGCGCAACATGCCGGTCTCCGCTTCGGAGACGTCCATCAAGGTATTTAAAAGACTCAAGATGCGATCGGACTCTTCGATCCCTTTTTCCAGGGCCTGCCTCAAGAGTGCCGGATTGTCCTCCTCCCGAAGGGCCATCTCCGCAATATTGCGCTGACGGGTCATGGGGGTTCTCAAATCATGGGCCACATCATCGAGGGCGTTCTCCATCCCCTTGATGAGACGATGGATACGATCCAGCATATTATTAAACAGACCGGCCAGCTCGTCCAGCTCATCACCGGTGTGGGTCCGTTTCACCCGGGCATCCATGGTACCGGCATCGATGGAGTGCACCGTTTTAATGATACCGCGAAGGGGACGTAAGGTCCGATGGGAGAGAAAGAGGCCACCGGCCAGCCCCAGGATGAAGAGGGGGACCATCACCACAAAAAACATCTTCCGAAACTGCCACATGATCTCCTGGCGGCGCTGGCTGCTCATCCCCACCTGCACGCGGTTGCCCCGATGGGTCAAGGGACCCGAGAGGACATCCAGAACGTAGGCCCCTTTTCGACAGGTAAAGGTCTGCCATCCCTGACAATCAGGGCACCCCTGGGCGAGAAGATTCAGGTCGAAGTCGTCCCAGCTCTCCCGGGCAAAAACATGCCGCGTCCGATTGCCCCCATCGGCCACACGGATAAAGAGGGGCCGTGAACGACGCTCGCCCCCCAGCCCCTCCACATAACGATCCAAGGCCACCACCCCACCAATATCGAAGAGGGTCTGCACCTCACGAAGCTCCAGCTGAATCTCCTCATAATCTTGGGCTCTCAAGGTGGCACCGAGGAAGAGATAGGCCAGGATAAAGAGAAGGGTCGAACTCCCGATAAAAATGGCCGAATACCAGGCCCCCACTCGGAACCCCAGGGTCCTGGATATATTATGCAGGCGTTTTAAGGACATAGCCCACCCCACGGATGGTGTGAATCATCTTGGTCTCAAACTCCTTATCCACCTTGTTCCTCAAACGGCAGACCAGGACATCCACCACATTGGTCTGGGGATCGAAGTGAAGATCCCACACATGCTCTAAGATCATGGTTTTAGAGACCGGACGTTCGGCGTTTCTCATGAGGTACTCCAGAAGCGAGAACTCCCGCGGCTGAAGCTCCAGCACCGATTCCCCGCGCCTCACCCCCCGCTTGAGAAGATCCATGAAGAGATCCCCCACGGTGAGGGTGGAGGCCTCGGCCACGCCACTGGAGCGACGAATCAACCCCTGGATCCGCACCAGCAGTTCGGAAAACGCAAAGGGTTTCACCATATAGTCGTCACCACCTCGCTGGATACCCCGTACCCGGTCGTCCACCGACCGCTTGGCGCTCAAGATCAACACCGGGGTATTGACCCGTCTCTCACGCATGGTCTCAATCACCTCAAGGCCCCCCATCCCGGGGAGCATAATATCGATGACGGCGGCGTCGTACTGCTCCTCTAAGGCGTGGGCCAGGCCGTCATCTCCCCGAAGGGAGATATCCACGGCAAAACCCTCCTGGCGCAATCCCTTGGCAATGAATCCTGCAATCTCCTCATCATCTTCGATGATCAATATCCGCATATATCATAAATCCTTATAAGCATATGGGCATTTTTTAAAGTCACGGGAGGATGACCCCAAAGGGCCAACCCCGTCCTCCCGTGCCCTAAGGAGACAAAAAGGACGCCCGTCTCCAAGTATCGGCAAAACCAACCTAAAAAAGGTCCCCTCCCCTGTCAACGCCCCGCGTAAACCTTTCACCATTGTAATGGTCCAGAAAGGTTTCGGCAACGCCGCTTCGATATAGTCCACACGCAACTATAACCCAGACGACTCGATCACCCAAAAATAGTGAAATCACCACTCATTTTATCCCGCACCATGGCACCGTTTTTACGGTCCGGCTCCCCAGGGGCGGGTAGACGACGCCACAAACACTTACACCCACTTCAAGGATATCCGGTCCATGACAGATAAAAAAAAATCCCTCAAGAATTCGGGGCAGACGCGCACATCCCCCCTTATTCTCATCCTCATCCTCGCCTTAGGCTTTGTGGCCGGTGTCGCCTTCTCCGCCTGGAAATTAGAGGCCCCGGAGTACACCTCGGCCCCCGCCCAAGGGGATACAAAGCTATCCCAGATGGCTGAGGCCCTGGAGGCCCAGGTGGCCCAAGACCCCCGAAACGCAGCCCTTCTGGCGCGACTGGGCAACACCTATTTCGACACAAACCAATACGCCAGCGCCATCGACGCCTACAATCGCTCCCTGGCCATTCAACCGGGAGACACCGATGTCCTCACCGACCTTGGCATCATGTACCGTCGAAACAACCAGCCGATAGAGGCCATCGCCGCCTTTGATGGGGCCATCGCCGCAGAACCCGGCCATGAAAATGCCTATCTCAACAAGGGTATTGTCCTCATGTACGATCTCAAAAAAGAGGCGGAGGCCATGGCCACCTGGGAGAAACTCCGGGATATAAACCCCCTGGCCATGGCGGGAAACCAGTCCATCGATGAGCTCATCGCCCACTTTAAAGAGGGACATGACACGGAGGGCAAAAAATGAAGCGCCCCATAAACCAGACACTCGCCCCCATCTGGGATTTTTTCAAATCGGTACGCCTCACGGTGGTCACCCTCCTTCTCCTGGCCGCCACCTCGATCTTAGGTACCGTGATCCCCCAGAATCAACACCCCTCCGACTATATCCAGGCCTTTGGCGAGCCCGTATACCGGCTCCTGCATATCTTAAGTATCACCGATATGTACAGCGCATGGTGGTTCCTCCTCCTCATCCTCACCCTCACCGTAAACATCATCGTCTGCACGGTGAGCCGGGGACGAGTCACCTTAAAAATGGCCTTCGGCAAAGGCTTTAAAGGCTTTGCCTCACTGCCCAAAACGGGCCAGGTCACCGTGGCCGCCCCCATGGAAGAGACAAAAGAGACCATCGAAAAAAAACTGGGCGCCCGATTCACCACCGTAAGGGAGGTACCCGCAGGCAAGGGGTTCACCTTCGAGGCCGAAAAAGGGCGCTGGACGCGTTTAGGGGCCGATGTGGTCCATGTGGGTATTCTCATCCTCCTGGCGGGGGCCCTTGTGGGATCCCTCTTCGGGTTCAATGGCTCGGTCAACATCCCCGAAGAGGAGAGCATCAGCGCCATCTCCCTCTTTGGCTCCGGTGAGAAAAAGCCCCTGGGCTTTTCCGTACGGTGCAATGATTTCAGCATCAGCCACTACGACTCGGGCAGTGTCAAGGAGTACCGATCCAGCCTCACGATTATCGATGGGGAAGACGAGGTACTCACCCAAGAGATCATCGTCAACAAACCCCTCACCTACAAGGGAATCACCTTCTATCAGGCCAGCTACGGCACCCTGGCGGCCAAAGACTTCACCTTTCATTTTACGGAAAAGTCATCGGGAAAGGTCGTCTCAACACCCCTGGTCCTGGGCGAATCGGTCACCCTCGAGACGGGGAGAACCTTCACCTTCGACCGCTATGATGCCGACTACTCCTTTAAGAATAGATCGGTGGGAGAAGCGGCCATCGGTACCTTGACCACCCCAGGAGCCACTCCGAAGGAGGTGGTACTCCTCTCTCGCTTCTCCAACTACGACAAGATGCGAAAAGGGGAGTGGCTAATTAAGATTGAAGGCCATGGGCACGCCTACTACACGGGCCTTCAGGTCACCAAAGACCCCGGGGTCACCCTGGTCTACACCGGATTTTTCTTCATGATTGCCGGCTGCATCATCGCCTTCTTCATGGGCCATAAAAAAATTCGCATCAAGATCGCCCCCCATGCCCGAGGCTGCACGGTGAGTCTCTTCGGATCTGCCCCCAAAAACAAGCGGTGGCTAAAGCACTATACCGCCCAGATCATACGCGGGCTCTCCCATGAAAATGGGCAATAAAAAATGCATCGGGGTGAATAATTAGCCCCCTTATATATCTATATTTACCCGCATCCCCTTCGATGCGTCGGATCCTTTTGGAGACACACCCATGACCAGCTCCCTTTTTATATCCATCGCGACTTTTGTCTACGGCCTGGCGGCCCTCATCTACTTCTGCGCGTGGATTTTTAAAACCAAGAAACCAGACCTTCTGGCCACAGCCACCGCCGCCATCGGCCTTGGCATCAACACGGCCGGATTTCTTCTCCGGTGGTCGGAATCCTATGCCATCGGCATCGGACGCATCCCCCTATCCAACCTCTATGAGTCCCTGGTCTTTTACGGCATGGCCATCACCGCCCTCTACCTGATCTCGGAAAGGCTCATGAAGATCCGTATCGCCGGGGGCTTTGCCCTGGCCTTCTCCTTTCTGGCCCTGGCCTACGCCTCCCTCTCCCCCAACGTGGGCTCCCAGATCCGGCCCCTCATGCCGGCCCTTAAGAGCAACTGGCTCACAGCCCATGTCATGACCTGCTTCGTGGGATACGCCGCCTTCGCCCTCTCCACAGCCTTCAGCCTCATCTTCCTCTTCCGTTCCGAGAAAAAAGGAGACGATGAGACCGCCTTCGATATGGATGAGACCTCCCATCAGATGATCCTTCTCGGCTTTCTCTTCCTCTCCATGGGCATCATCACCGGCGCCATCTGGGCCAACTCCGCCTGGGGCCGCTACTGGGGCTGGGATCCCAAGGAGACCTGGTCCCTGATCACCTGGTTCATCTACGCCACCCTCATCCACGTGCGCCTCGTACGCGGGTGGAGCGGCAAGAAAACGGCCATCCTCTCCCTCATCGGATTTGCCGCCGTCATGTTTACCTACTTTGGGGTGAACCTGCTGCCAGGACTTCACAGCTACGGGGCCTAATTCCTCGTCACGCGAATCTATCCGACCGGGCCCACGCCTTCTTCAAGGTGTGGGCCCCTCCTGTCCCCCCCCCCGCCACGAACACAC
>JABXKT010000158.1 GCA_013619155.1 Desulfobacteraceae bacterium | reverse complement strand
AGGGGTGTCGTCGGGGATTTTTTTGATCAGTCATGGGGATCCCTTATCGTGCATGGGAGATGGGCGTGCCATGGGGGCCACCATTTTTAAATGGGGATGATCGATCATGTTGTGGTGGGTATGCCTGGGGTATCTATATGAAATTATAAATTATATGGGTTGAATCCCCAATATGCAATGCGATTTTTTATGGGGCATGCTCTATCATTGGGTAAAATTTTTGAAGCCGGTATTTAAGGCACCCGTATTTTAAGGGCCCGGGGGGGAGGGGCCATGCCCGGCTGTTCTCCAGCCGGGGCATGACGCGTGTTCTGCAGGTGGTGGAATCATCGGGTCTGGGAGCGAACGTTTTTTTGGCTGGAGACCTTACAGGGAGAGGAAATTGGCAATGCCGGTGAATATGATCTGGGCGGAGATGGCTGAGATCATGAGTCCTGTCACCTTGGAAAGGACGACAACGCCTTGTTTTCCCACGGCTTTTTCTACTATCTGGGCGAAGTAGAGCATGGCGCCCACGCATATGGAGGCGGTGAGGATGGCGGCGCCAATTTCGCATTTAGCGGTGAGGGTGGTGGCCTCGGCCCCAAAGAGGAGGAGTACCCCGATGCCGCCGGGGCCTACGGTGATGGGAAGGGCTAAGGGGACGATGGCGATGTCGTTGCCTTCACCGGCGCTCTTGATGCTGGAACTTCCCCCCACCATGGAGACGCCCGAGAGAAAGAGGATGCTTCCCGCCCCGATGCGGAAGGCGTCCAGGGTGATACCGAAGAGGGCAAAGAGGTATTTCCCGAAGAGAAAGACACAAAAAGAGATGACGATGACCCCAAAGGTCACCCGCAGGGCGAGGCACTTCTTCTCTCGATCCTCCATTCCATGGGTCATGGAGATAAAGGCGGAGAGGACGAAAAAAGGGGTGAAGATGAAAAAGATCTTGAGGGCATCGTTCATAAAAAGAGAGAGGCTCACGGCGCATATTTCCTTGATCTCGTGAATTCGGCGGCAGGGGCCGCGGGCAAGGGCATCAAATGCCTTCCATATCACCGTCCATTGTGGTGCGGAGAATAGCTCAAAATTTATACCTGGGGCGGACGGGACACTCTCTATAACATCAAATCATGACAAGTAAAACCGTATTTCGGGAAAGATTTTATAAAATATAAGGCGGGGCTCTGGAAGGGCTGTGAAACCTAAAAAAAGGGGCGGGTATGGCCCTGTCGGGAGCCACCCTTTTACCCGATTTGGAAGATCGGGTTTGCCACACACCTGGGGACATCCCCTGGACTGGCGTGTCGATTTAATGGGCAAAGCGCAGCGGTCACTCGCTTTACGGTGGCTCACCTCGCCGCCGGAGGGAGCGCGGGGAAAGTATAGCCTCCGGCGGCCCTGCCGGGGGCCACCCTTTTACAAAAGGGTGCCACATAGGTTTTTGTCGTGACAGTAACGGACCAACGGTCCGTTACTGTCGCACACCTGGGGTCCAGGGGATCTATTCCCTGGCCGCCGGAGGCTCAGTGTTTAAGCACACTTTCACCATAGAAGGCAGCGCTTTTTGTACGGTTTATTTTTGCTCCGGCCCTTACTCTCACCGGAGTTTGTCCCAGGGGTTGGGGCTCTCCCCCTTTTTCGGGGTGCCTCCCGTGCCTGGATTTTTTTTCCCCTGAAGTCGTGCGATGCGCGCTTCCAAGGGGGGATGGGTGGAGAATAGGTTTGCCAGGGTGCGCCCCGTTAAGGGGTTGGTGATGAACATGTGGGCCGTGGCCGGCTCGGCATCCATGGGGGTCTGGCTCGAGACGTTACCGAGTTTTTGAAGGGCCTTGGCAAGGCCGTCGGGGTTACCGGTGATCTGGGCGGCGGTGGCATCGGCCAGGTACTCCCGGGATCGGGATATGGCCATCTGTACGACCATGGCGGCCATGGGGGCGATGATGCTCATGGCGATGAGTCCGAAGATACCGGATCCTCCCTCCTCATCGCTGTTTCCCCCTCCGAAGATAGCGGCCCATCGGGCCATGGAGGCCAGGGTCATGATGGCGCCTGCAAGGGTGGCGGCCACTGTGCCCAGGAGGATGTCGCGGTTTTTGATGTGGCTCAGCTCGTGGGCCAGGACCCCTTGGATCTCTTCCGGGGTCATGAGATCCAGAAGCCCTTGGGTGACGGCTACGACACCATGCTGGGGATCCCGTCCTGTGGCAAAGGCATTGGGGGCCGCTTGAGGGATGATGCACACTTTGGGCATGGGGAGCCCGGCTCTGCTGGAGAGCTCTTGGACCATGGTCCAGAGTTCGGGGGCTTCGCCTTTCGTCACCTCCCGGGCCTTGTACATCTTAAGGACCATCGTATCGGAGTAGAAGTAGGCGTAAAGGTTCATGCCTCCGGCGAGGAGAAGGGCGATCATCATCCCCCCCGGGCCGCCTAAGATGCGTCCGACCAGGACAATCAGGAGGGTGAGGATGGTTAAGAGCATCATGGTTTTTATTTGGTTGCCCATACAGCACTCCTTTTTTTAAATGAAGGGGCGATCCCCCGGTTCTATGGCTGACTTTAAAGATAAAGGTAAATTTGGTTTTGGCAAGGGGGGCTTGTCTCTGGGCCGCCGGGCAGGGATAAAAAATGGAGGGATTCCTTATTTTAGGTATTTTTTCCAGGACCTGGGACCCATGGGTGAGATCGAATTGTCATTTATAGTATCTTAAGGTAATTCTTGGTTTGTTTCTTCAAAATACATTGACAGCAAATGGATAGGGTGTGTAATTGCTGCACTCAAGGGTGTAAGGGGGATGGATGGAAAAACGGGGAAATAGACGGGACCTTCTCTCCACAAAAGAGGTGGCAGAATTTCTCAGTGTCAATGAGAAGATGGTGTATCAACTTATATCAGATAAGGGGCTGCCAGCGTCCAAGGTGACGGGCAAATGGCTCTTCCCTCGCTATCTGGTGGAGCAATGGATCGAGAACAGCACCATCAATTATCCGAACGCTACCCATGAGATCATTGGCGGTAGCGGACCTCTGGTCGTTGCTGGGAGCAACGATCTCCTCCTGGAACGGACACTCTCCTCATATAACCGCAACCACCGCGGGGAGCTGGCCGTTTTTGGCAACGTGGGCAGTATGGGGGGCATTAAGGCCCTTAAGAGCGGTATGTGTCATATTGCCTCGAGTCATATCGTCTCCGATGATGATGAGGAGTACAATTTCGAATTTACCGACCGGGAGTTGGAGCGTCAGCCGGTGGTGGTTAATTTTTGCCATCGAGAGCAGGGGATCCTCTATCACCCCAGGTTGAAAAATTTTTCCGGTGTGGCCGATCTGGGCAACCCATCCCTCTCTGTGGTGAATCGGCCCCTGGGCACCGGCACCCGGCTCCTCTTTGACAAGGAGCTCAGCCGCTGTGGTATCAAGGGGAGTGCCCTGGTGGGGTATGATGAGGAGGTCTCTTCGCATATGGAGGTGGGATTGTCCCTTCTTTCAGGTCGGGCCGACGCCGGCCCCGGTATTCGTACGGTGGCCACCCTTCTGGGCCTTGGTTTTATCCCTTTACGCTGGGAACGATTTGATCTGATCGTACTTCGGGACTCCTATTTCGACCGTCGTGTCCAGGGGTTTCTCGGGATGCTTCAGGAACGCTCTCTGAAACGATTGGCCCGGGGGCTGACCGGCTACGATATGGAGAGAAGTGGCCTGATGCTGTTTCCTGAAAATGCGTAGTGGCCCTTGGGTGTTTTTGACTTAATTTCTCTTAGACTCTACCATGATTTTTGAAGTCATTCTTTTCTTATTTGCTTTTAATTATAGACGACCCGGCTTTTTTTTTCTAAAAAGCGAGTGAATCAAATAACCAATAGCATAAGGAAAATGACTTTTATGATTCAGAAACGATTTATGGTAGGAATTTTGGCAGTTTTGGTATCTGTGGCCGTGGCAGGCAGTGTTCATGCCAAGGCGTTGATGATGGCTACCACAACCAGTACGGATAATACGGGCCTTCTTGACTATCTCGCCCCTGAATTTACCAAAGATACAGGGATCGAGTTGAAGTGGACCTCCGTGGGGACCGGCAAGGCTCTGAAGTTGGGGATGAACTGCGACGTGGATGTACTCCTCGTTCATGCGCCCCCCGCCGAGAAGCGTTATATCAAAGATGGATACGCCGAGTCGCGCCGAGAGGTCATGTTTAATGATTTTGTTATTGTTGGCCCTGCGGCAGACCCGGCCGGTGTGCAGGGGCTGACCGTTGCGACAGCCCTTTCTGTTATCCGTGAGAGGGGCAAGGTATTTGTCAGTCGCGGTGATAACTCAGGTACCAACAAAAAGGAGAGGCTTCTCTGGAAGGCGGCAGGTGGACCTGCTCCTGAAAAAGAGGCTTGGTATGTACAGACCGGTCAGGGGATGCTCTCGACGCTCAATATTACCGCTGAGCGCGGGGGATACACCATGACCGATCGGGGTACCTACATCAAATATAGCCATCAACATGGAGGGAAGCCTCCGTTGAATGTCCTGGTTGAAGGGGGCGTGATCCTCAAGAACCAGTACAGTGTGCTGATATTAAACAGTACTAACTGCCCTGCGGTTCAGAAAGATTTGGCCCAAGCCTTCTCGGCCTGGATGGCAGGCGATAAAGCCCAGGGTCTCATCGCCGACTTTCGTCTGCTCGGTATGGCACTCTTCACCCCCAACGCCCAGTAAGGGACTGTTTTAAGGAGGGGTGGTGGATTTTATTGTTGACGGTTTTTTCAGGGCTTTGGTCCTCTTAATTCATGGGGACCCCCAGACCCTTTCTGCGGTGGCCACCACCCTTAAAGCGGCATCTCTTTCCATAGGCATCTCCCTCATAATGGGGGTGCCTGCCGGATTTTGCCTCGGTTACTACGAGTTCCGGGGCAAAAAAACGGCGCGTATCATCGTGGATACAATGTTGGCCCTTCCGACAGTCTTCATCGGTCTATTGGTTTATGCGTTCCTCTCTAATCGAGGGCCGTTGGGCGGGTGGGGCCTTCTTTTCACGATTCCTGCAATTTCTGTGGGCCAGACCATTTTGGCCCTTCCTGTCATTACGGCTCTCACCGCATCCACCCTAGATAGCCTGGACCAAGATTTACGTCTCACCCTTATCTCCCTGGGCGCCAATAAACGACAGCTCTTCTTTACCACTCTCTGGGAGGTTCGTTACGGTATCGTGGCCGCGGCTATGACCGCCATGGGTCGGGTGATGACCGAGGTGGGCATCTCCATGATGGTGGGGGGCAATATTAAGTGGCACACCCGTACGATTACTACTGCCATCGCCCTGGAGACGGGCAAGGGGATGTTTGCGGAAGGGATCGCCTTAGGGCTTGTACTCCTGGCCATCGCCCTGGTGGTCAATGTCAGTGTGTCTGTGTTCAGGAGGTAGCCATGTCACGTACTCTCTATACTCTCTCCGGTGTTTCTCGTTGTTATGGGGCGGACCGTGCCCTGGATTGCTGTACCCTTACCCTATATGGGGGGGGGATTACAGGCATCGCCGGACCCAACGGCAGCGGAAAGAGCACCCTCTTAAAACTCCTCGCCTTTATTGAATCTCCCGATGAGGGGTCCATTTTCTTTCAGGGGCGGGAGGAGCATCCCTTCTCTTCTGCGGTACGACACCGGGTGACCCTCATGCCCCAGACCCCTTTTTTGATGCGTCGTCGTGTGTTTCAGAACGTGAGCTATGGGCTTGCCCTTAAAAAGGATGGGGAGGCGGTGGAGGCTCGGGTGCGTCAATCTCTCTCCCGGGTGGGGCTCGACTTTGAAAAATTTGCCGGACGGTGGCCCCATGAACTCTCCGGTGGGGAGTCGCAGCGGGTGGCTCTGGCCGCCCGTCTCATCCTCGATCCCGAGGTGCTGATCTTGGACGAACCCACGGCCAGTGTCGATGCGGCCAGCTCTTTTCTCATCAAGAACGCCCTCTTGGACTTTGCCGCCAAGCCGGGGAAGACGGTGATTCTCACCAGCCATGATGCCTCGTGGTTGGAAGATGTCAGTGATACGGTGATTTTCTTTTTCCGAGGGCGGCAGGTGCCAGAGAAGACGGGGTTGATGCTCTTTGGCCCCTTCTACGAGGACTCGGGCTCCGGGGTATGGGTCAAGCGCGGTGAGAAGGGGGCAGAGATCCCTGTCTCTTCCCCTCCCCATGCGGAGTCCGTGGCGGCTGTGCCCGAGCGATGCCTCCAGCTCGGGCAGGGCGACGGCGGCGATGCGGTGTGGTTTCGGGCCGAGGTGCGTGAGGTGGCCCGGAGAAAGGGGAGCCCTCATGCCCAGGTCACCCTCATCGGTGCCGGTTTTCCCATCACCCTCTCGTGCCCTGTGGGTGATGCACCAGATCCTGGGGCCATGGTGGATGTCACCTATCCCCTAACCGACCTGCAGTGGTTGTAAGGGGGGCGGGCCCTTTTCTATTTTTCGGGGTGTTTTTGTCTTAAGGCGTGGGCGATGAAGGAGTCTTTGGTCTTGAGGATTTTTGAGCCCCGGGTGATTTTACAGAGGCTGATGTTGTGGCGCTTGGCGATGCTGCGCTGGGTCTGGCCCTGGTGGATCTCTACCATAAGTTGCCAGCGCATGGCCAGATCGGAGCGCTCATTTGGGGTGAGAATTTCGTTCATAAATGAACGCAGCTCTTCCACATCACGGGTCTCTGCAAGGATGCTTAAAAATTCGTCGTATGCTTTTTCCATCATTTGTTGACTCCCAGGGATATATAAAGATGAGACTTCAGAATCTGGGATTCTATCACAGGTTAAGGCGTTTCTGTAAGAAGATACATGACGGGGGCCAAGAGTCTCTTTATGGCCTTGAGGCGCGGTGGGCTGGACGCCGCCTTTAACATATGAGTCAGGGCGGAGGGAGACCGCCTCGGGGCGATCCTCCCTTCCCCCTTATGCCTAGGCTACTTGTACTCGTGGGTACCGATAATGACGGGGATTCCGGTTTTATCCTGGATATATTGTGCCTTCTCTTCTGCGGTGGCGTAGGGGCAGTCGGGTTTGGCCCCCGCCATGCAGCTGCTCATGTAGATGGCGTCGGGCTTCATCCCCGTGGCCTTGATGGTCATGCCCACATTGGGGGCGGTGGCCCGTCCCGGGCACTCACATTTGACAAAGCCGATGACCTGGGTCGGCTCGGCGAATTTTCCGTCGCCCATGGCCGCCGCTTTAAGACATCGCCACTCTCCGGGACATCCATAGCCAGAATCCATATACGATCCGCATCCAACGACTATCGCCTTTTTCATGATTTACTCCTTTATGGTTGGGTAAGATATTTTTTAGAAATCATAGGGCAGGGGCTTAAGGGTGTCAAGGCCCCTGACAGGGACCCCCCGGAGCGAACACCATTGCGATTTGCCTTAAGCAACGAAGGGTAAAGCGCAATGGCAATCAGCTTTCGAGGTGTTTTTGCCTAACGTGGCTTCGCCACCCTCGCCGCCGGAGGCACGCTTTTCCAGCCCAACGTTGACCATAGAAAGGCATGCAAAGGTGCGTCCATCAAAAATAGGGGAGAAGTCCCCGGGAAATGGTCTCAAAGGGAGCGGAAGGTTCCCAGTGTTCAAGGGCCTCTTCCAGGGGAGCGCGGGAGAGTATATTCACGGGAACCACCATGGCCTCTTTGCGTTGCTTCCTTCCAGCGTAAATGGAGCGGTTGTGCAAGGGGATCTCTCTCTCAGGAAGGGCGTACGAGGCCGTCTGGCTGAGGCCCGCTTCATCATAGGCGATGATGCAGGCGACTCCTTCTGGGAGAGGCTGGGAAACCAGGTATGCCGGCAGGTGCAGCCCCTCGTCATCTCGCATGTAACACCCCTGATATCCGTCCTCGTGAAGCCGGGTTGTGAGGGCATTCAAGGAAGTGACGCTCCCTTGGAGGCATAGTGTTCGGATGTATCCGTTGTGTGTGATGGTTTCCCACGGCTTGCAGAGCGTTTCGGCAGCACGGGTTCGTGCCCCGGCTCCTTGATAGCGCTGTTTGTAGATAAAGGAGCAGTAGTTGACCCCCAGGTCGACATTGTGTCTGTCTCTTATACACATCTCCGA
>JABXKT010000157.1 GCA_013619155.1 Desulfobacteraceae bacterium | reverse complement strand
TCTTTAACCCGGCTGCCTCCGGCAGCGAGGGGTGCCCCCTCGAAGCGCCACGAAGATACGATCCCTTTGCCAAACCCCTATTTTTTTGTCATAAGAAGGGGAGACCGAAGCCATACCAAGAGGCCGACCCTGATACTCACCCCCTAAGGCCAAGAGACCCCCATGGAAAACCACAGCTCGAACACCGCCTTTCGCATCCACGCCCTTCTCCTGCAGATCAAGAATCTATTCAAAAAAAACGCAGAGACTCTCTATGAATTTGAGATCTTAGAGGGGATGCATGTGGTGGATTACGGGTGTGGCCCCGGAACATACATCCCAATGGCCTCAAAACTGGTGGGAAAAACAGGGCTGGTAACGGCTGTGGATACCCACCCCCTGGCCATCCAGGCGGTAAACGAGAGGGCCTTTCGCAAGAAAATGACCAATGTCATGGGGATGCTCTCCCGGGGTGGAATCATCCCAGTCGACGACCACACGGCCCATATCGTCTACATCCTGGAGACCTTCGATACGATGAAACGGCCCACCGCCATGCTTCAGGAGATCCGTCGCATTCTGGAACCGGATGGATACCTCTATATCGGAAGTAAAGCCCCCTGCCAAAAGGCGACACGTAAAAGAATCCTCGCCTCCCACGAGTTCACCATTGAAGCGACCACAGAGCACACCATCAAGTGCCGTCCATCCCCACCGGCGGATGACTTTTTTTAGTACCCGTCCTCAAGGAATGGCGTTAAGGGCCTGGGTCTTAGCAAAAATAAAATATACAAAAAGCGATGCCTCCGGCGGCAAGGTGAGCCACCTTGAAAGCGGGTTGCCGCAGCGCTTTAACCCTCGTTCCTCGGGTTAAATCACAGCGGCATTTTTCCTTAAACTTGTGCATTTATTTTTCACTTGAGCCCTTATGCATTGGGTGCCATAGATATCCCCCCATCCATGACGGCCTTTAAGGCGTCGATGAGAGCACCGCCAGAAAGAGCCCCTGCAGTCGCTGGGGCCGTTGCAAACAAATAGGGCCCATGGAGCCTTCGTTTTTCAAGGCACCAAAAACCGAATCCCATGCGTTTTTTACTATTCCCTCTCAGAGGATGGTCAATGTTTTCCATTGAGTCTCATGGGACAGGGGCGTATGGAGGGGTGAGAGATAGGCGGGTGGAGCTATAACAGGAGGCTCGAATGTTAACCGCTCAAAGCGGTCTATTTCACCACCCGGTTGTGAATAGGGGCCATGCTCTCTATGCTTGAAATATCCATGAAGATATGAGACCCTTGTATGAGGATTCAACCCACCTTTATTTAAAGAAAAAGCCACCTTTAAGCCGCGTAAATAAAATTGATGAAAGATCTTAAGAGGAGGATGTCATGCCGCGTATTCCCCGTATGGTTCGCATAGATTCGGGCCAGAGATGTGTCTATCATGTGATCAGCCGTACTGCGCTGGATGGCTTGCCCTTTAAAAAGCTTGAAAAAGATGAACTGGTTCGTGTGATTCGGCGGTTTTCCATGATCTATGCCGTGGATGTGCTGGGTTTTTCGATTATGGACAACCATTTCCATCTGCTGATTGAGATGAGCCCGGGTGATCTGATCTCCGATGACGAGGTTAGGCGGCGATTTATCCTCCTTTATAATAAGGGGGCCGAATTTCCCGAAGGTCAGATGACGCATTTCAGGGAGCGGTTTTCCAGCCTGTCGCACTATGTAAAGGACATTAAGCAGACCTTTTCTCGGTACTACAATCGGAAGAAAAAACGAAAGGGGACTCTGTGGGGCGAGCGGTTTAAGAGCGTTATCGTCGAGAAGGGGAGCACGGTGATTAACTGCCTGGCCTATATCGATCTGAATGCCGTGAGAGCAGGCATCGTCAATCGCCCTGAAGATTATCGATGGTGCTCTATCGGGTATCATGTTCAGGCTGATAATCGGGACGGTTTTCTCTCTCTGGACTTCGGGCTATCGGAGTTTGGTGTTGAAAATGATCAACGATTGAAAAAGTACCGAGAGTACCTTTATCACGCCGGAGCCATCGATAAACGGGGAAAGGCCAAAATTTCGAAAAGGGTCCTTGAAGAAGAGATCTCTGACGATTTCGAGCTGAATAGAATGAGGCGGTTTAGGTCTCGGACTCGGTACTTCACCGATTCCGGCATCATCGGATCCAAGGCCTTTGTCTCGGAGACCTATGCGGTGTTTAAAGACCGGTTTTTTGGGAGCCGGGAACGCGTTCCCAAGCGGGTGAAGGGCATCGATGGCATGTACTCCATGAAGCGATTGACGGACGTCTGACCCCTTACGCGATGTCACCATTTATACGAAACGGTAAGGTGGACGTGTTGAGGTGCGTCTACTCATGGGACCGTCCCCCTATGTCGGGCCGTTTTGAGGTGAATCGAGAAGCCGTTGAGTTAAATGGGTGATGGTTTACCTTCGATAAGGGTGAGGTTTTTTTGTTGAAATGGGAGATCTCTCTCCACTGACATGAGAAGCCTGGCCCCTATATTCTGGCCCCTATATCCCTATATCCCGAGGCCCATATCGTCTACACCCTGGATACCTACAGTGGACCCAAATCATAGAACAACCCCGCTTTCGAGGTACTTTGCCTCACGTGGCTCCGCCACCCTCGCCGCCGGAGGCCAACCTTTTGAAAAAGATGCCGAACAGTCTTTTTTATCGTAACAGTAACGGGCCTTTAGGCCCGTTACTGTTACACACCTGGGGTCCAGGGAATTTATTCCCTGGCCGCCGGAGGCATTTTTTTAAGGATCAGGTTGTCCACCACGCGCACAACGCCCACAAGGCTATTGGCCAGATGAATCGCCGCCTCTTTAACAAGGGGAGTGGCCACCACACCGGAGAGGGTCACCACCCCGTTGTTCACATCCACATCGATGGTCCAGGCGGAGATCTGGGAATCGGCCATAAACTCGGCCTTTATCTTCATCCCCAATATCGTATCCTCCACCCGCGTCCCAAGACTCGAGGCGCCCACCTGAAGTAGATTTTTAATGCCGCGCACTCCTGAAACCCCCTCGACCACCCGCTCCACATTCGTAGAGACGCCTTTATTAGCCACAATACCGGTGAGACTCACCACCCCTTCTACGGTATCCACATCGATGGAGAGGGTGGGCACATCCCGAGACTCCACAAGGGCGGCGTTCACCCGAGCCGTCAGGGTGGCATCATCGACCTGATCACTAAAGGTGCGCTCATCGGAGACACTTTTATACGCTCCGGTGGCCCCGACTCCGATCACAGCCGGGGCACATCCTCCCCATAAAAAAACACATACCACAATCCATCGCAGCACCGCCTGCCCCCCTTTTTTCATATCAAAACACCGGCCCACCGCTTCAGTGAGCCCATTTTTTTCTTGATTACCACCCTTTTACAGCCACATTTGCGGTAAGCAAACGCTTACCTCCGGTGGCCCTGCCGGGAGCCAACCTTTTACAAAAGGTTGCCAAATAGGATTTAATAGGCCAAAGGCCCGTCATGGGCACTCACTTGGGGTCCAGGGGATTATTCCCTGGCCGCCGGAGGCTCCGCTTTTCACATCCACTTTAACCATAGAAAGCTTTTTTCAAAAACCTGCACTAATTATCAAAAAAAGTCACACAAACGCATGAGTATCGTGAGAACCACCGCCTCATACCATGAGCCCCCCTTCGGAGCCCTTCGCCGTCAATCGACGGATCAAAAGGGTAAAGGAGAGGGTCAAAATCACCAGAAGGGCCCCATAGGCCATGGCCAGACCGATATTGTACTCAAAGATACCATTGACCATGGCGATGGAGACCGGCTTGTTGGAAGCCGTATATAAAAAGGCCGAGATCGTATACTCCCCCACACTTCGCACGAAGACGAGAAGAAAACCGGCCAGAATTCCTGGGGAGACCATGGGGAGAATCACCCGGCCAAAGGTTTGAACCGGAGAGGCTCCCAGACTCTGTGACGCCTCCAGTAAGGTATCGCTGACATGCTGAAAGGAGATCTGGGTGGTCTTCATCATGATGGGCAGAGAACGGATCATATACCCCAGGGGCAGAAGAATCCCGCTCCCCACCAGGACCGTATTAAAGGAGAAGAGAGTGGGCACATTATAGGCATTGATCATATTAATGGCAATGGCGCTGGCCGGCATGGCCCAGGGAAGCATCACCAGGGCCTCCACCACTCTTTTTACCCTCATCTTTGTCTTCTCAACGATATACGAGGAGGGCACCGCCACGACCAGGCACCCAAAAGCGGCCACGAGGGAGAGGAGTATACTGTTTAAAAAGGGGGCAAAGGTCCGGCGCTTGGTGAAGATCGCCAGATAATTGTCCCAGGTAAACTCTTTGGGATAGATACTCACCATCCAGGCACTCGACTTCACGAAGGAGAGGAGAAAAAGGGTCAGCACCGGTAAGAGAACGGTGAATAAAAGGAGACCAAAGACAAGGCGCATCGCCGCTTTTAAGCCAGGATGCTCAATTTTTATGGGAGAAAAGGGAACGCCTTTCACCGAGGCCTGGAACCGTCTCTTCACCTCGGACCGCCTGAAGAGACCAAACACCACAAGAGAGATAAGACTCAAGATCACCCCTTGGGTGGCGGCCACCCCCATGAAGTTATTTGCCTTGGAGAGAAGGATCTGGGTGGTCAATACCTTATAGCCATGGCCAATAATCATGGGGGCGGTAAACGAGCCGATCCCCGACATAAAGGTAATGGCACCGGCCGTGATGAGAGACGGGGTGATGAAGGGCCAAATCACCGAGGTAAAGACCTTCACCTGGGAGGCCCCCATATTCCGGGCACTCTCCACCACAGAGGCATCGATCTGCCCGATGGCAAGGGAGACGCCAATGTAGAAATAGACATACTGGGTATAGGCGTGGACAAATAAAATACCGGCCAGCCCAGAAAAATCATACGGAGCCCCGTCAAGGCCCAGGAGCCACTCGAGGCTCTTCGTCACGAGCCCGCTCTCCCCATAGAGCTGGACAAAGGAGAAGACAATGATAATCCCGGGGAGCATCACCGGCAAAAGCAATAATTTATCCACCCCATCTTTATACGGGCACTCGACATAGTGGACAAAAAAGGCCAGTACCGTGCCGATAACGCCACACACCACCACCGTCATTCCTCCCAGCACCAGGGAATTTTTAAGGGCGACAAGCGTATATTGTGAAGTAAACTGATGCACATAGTGGGCCAGGGAAAACGCACCGTGATCCGTCATACTCACCATCACGGTCCGAAGGGCCGGATAGAGAATATACCCCACCAGAAACCAGATGAGGGCCATCACACCGATCGTGGCCATAAAAAAACGAAAAACTCGTTGAAAACGGCCCATCGATGGACTCACTCCTTCGTCAGTAGGATAATAGGGTTAAAGGGGGCGTGAAAAGCCGAGCCTCCGGCGGCCCTGCCGGGAGCCAACCTTTTGCAAAAGGTTGCCAAACAGGTTTTTATCGTGACTGTAACGGACCGTTGGTCCGTTACAGTCACACACGTGGGGTCCAGGGAATTTATTCCCTGGCCGCCGGAGGCATGTTTCTTGGTCACTTTAATCATAGAAGGCATCACACCAGCATTTGTCTTCACCATGTGCATCATTTTTTGCCGGAGCCCTTACCGCATCAAAACGGTAATACTCGCTTCGGGAATCGACAAGAACACACTCGCTCCAGGACACATTTTCAAAGATCCCGTCCTCGTGTTTAGGACAACGGCCCGGAATATATGCCCCGCCACCTCAATAGAGTGGGTCACCCACATCCCGTTTAACTGACTCTCTTTCAAGGTGCCGCAAAAGATATTGGGCCCGCTGGGAGGGATCATCGACAAAGAGATATCCTGGGGCCGGATGGAGACAAAGCACCCCTTCCTTTTCGAAGAGCCCAGCCGAAATATCAGCCCCCCGGAAAGGGTGGCCCGGCCCTCGGATATCCTCGCCGCAAAGAGATTGGTATCTCCGATAAATCGCGCCACAAAGGCACTATCCGGCTGGGAGTAGATCTCTTGGGGCGTTCCCACCTGTTCACAGCACCCCCGCTCGAAGAGGGCCACACGATCCGATAGGGCCAGGGCCTCGGTCTGATCGTGGGTAACAAAAAGGGTGGTAATCCCCAAGCGTTTCTGGAGGGAGTGAATCTCCATTCTCATCGTGTCACGAAGCCGTGCGTCCAGATTCGACAAGGGCTCATCGAGCAAAAGCACCTTGGGCTCCGTGGCCAAGGAACGGGCCAAGGCCACCCGTTGCTGCTCGCCCCCGGACAGCTGAGAGATACGGCGCATCTCAAATCCGTCCAGCCCCATCATCTCCATATACATGCCCACAGCCCGCCGGATCTCTGCCTTCGATTTTTTCTGAATTTTCAAGCCGTAGGCAATATTTTCAAACACCGTAAGAAAAGGAAAGAGGGCATAGTTTTGAAACACCATCCCCACCTCTCGTCTCTCGGCGGCCAGATGGGTGATCGCCCGACCCCCCAAATAAATCGACCCCTTATCCGGCCGGATAAAGCCGGCAATCAGACGAAGAAGCGTGGTCTTTCCGCATCCCGACGGTCCCAAAAAGGTGAAGAACTCTCCTTCGGCGATGGTCAGGTTAATCTCCGAACAGGCGGCCACCCCATCAAAATACTTCGCCACATCCCTTAAAACAAGTGACCCCATTTTCTCTCTCTCCCGTCCACAATAGCCAAAAAATAATGGGCCGCCGGCGGCGAGGTGTGCCACCTCGAAAGCAGATTGCATATGCGCTTTACCCCTCGTTCCTCGGAGTAAATCACATACGCCTTTGATTTGGTTTTATTCTTAAATCAATTTATCCGCACTGTTTGGCAACCTTTTGTAAAAGGTTGGCCCCCGGCAGGGCCACCAGAGGTAAGCATTCACTGCACAGCCGCCGGCGGCATCGCTTATTTGATGACAATTCGCCGATGGGTTTGACCTCTGTCATCCACACCGGCGCCTCGCCTATCGTCGATCTTTTCCAGAGTTTTTCACCTCGGTGTCCCAGGTCTGCAGCCACCGAGACTGCGTGGCAGACAGGGCACCCCAGTCGACATCCATGACCTTAAAGGGAGTAGATGCCATCCAGGCGGGGGCGTGGGCGATGGCATCCGGGTGTGTGGGAAGGCGATTAAAGGTGGTGGCCAGAAGGGCCTGAATCTTCGGACTGCCGGCAAACTCTATAAAGGCCTTAGCGGCATGGGGGTGTCTGGCCCCTTTAATCAGGGCGATACCATCTGTGATGACTGGGGATCCACTTTTGGCATCGATAATCTCTAAGGGCATATGGTTGGTGAGCGTATTATCGACCACGGCGTTTAGCACCGCAAAACTAAGGGCCGCCTCTCGCCGTCCCACGGCTTGAAACTGCAAGGATCCGCTTCCATAATAACGCTTCACATTGGCATCCACCCCTTTCAAGAAATCCCACCCCTTGGCCATCTCACCCCGCATCTCATACTGCTGCAGTAAAGATGCATAGGTGGCCCGGGCCGATGAGGAGAGGGCATTGCGAGACACCAATTGCCCTTTGTATTGGCTCTTGGCGAGGTCACTCCAGTCCGTCGGGGCCTCTTCTGGGGCCATCATCTCGCTGTTATAGAACATCACCACCGGCGTCTGGATCGTACCAAACCAATACCCCGCCTCGTCTTTAAAGAGCGACGGGATCGATGCCGCCCAGGAGGGGAAGAAGGGGGCGAACACCCCTTCGCTTTTCAACTCCAAAAATACAGAGGAGGGGGAGCCGTACATCACATCGGCTTGAGGATTTACCCTCTCCGCCCGTACCCGATCGGCCAGCTGCCCTTTCAGGTTGATAAAGTCCACCGCCACCCCGGTCTCCTCTTCAAAGGCATCGGCCACCACCTCCAGCAGAGCCTCCCCATGTGTGGAGTAAATCACCACCCTTTTTTCGAGTGCTCCCACCGAGGCCCCTGCACTCCCGGCCCCTATAAGCCCCAGCACACCCACCATCGCAAAAAATAACCCCCATTGACGTACCATCTCAACCCTCCTAAAATTTATAAAAGTCAAAGGAGTAGAGGCATTTAAGGG
>JABXKT010000020.1 GCA_013619155.1 Desulfobacteraceae bacterium | reverse complement strand
GATGAGGTTGAAGCGGGATACGTGGGGGAGCAAGATGGCGTTGCAGACACCGTGGGGCAGGTTGTAGAAGCCGCCCAGCTGGTGAGCCATGGCGTGTACATGCCCTAAGCTGGCGTTGTTGAAGGCCATACCTGCCAGGTACTCGGCATAGGCCATTTTGTCTCGGGCCTCGATATCTTCACCGTTGGCTACGACGGGGCGCAGGTACTGGGCTACCAATTCGATGGTCTTTAAGGCACAGGCATCGGTAACGGGAGTGGCGGCGATGGAGACGTAGGCCTCGACGGCGTGAGTCAGGGCGTCCATACCGGTGGCAGCCGTGAGGAAGGCGGGCATACCGACCATGAGAAGCGGATCGTTGATGGCGATGGCGGGGGTGACGCGCCAGTCGACGATGGCCATTTTGATTTTGCGGCTCGTATCGGTGATGATACAAAAACGGGTCATCTCACTGGCGGTGCCGGCAGTGGTGTTGATGGCGATGAAGGGAGGCATAGCCTGTGTGGATTTATCCACGCCTTCGAAGTCGTGGATGCTGCCGCCGTTGGTGGCCACGATACCGATGCCCTTGCCACAGTCGTGGGGACTGCCGCCGCCCAGGGTGATGATCATGTCGCAGCCGTTCTCATTGTAAACGGTAAGACCCGCTTCGACGTTCTTGTCTGTGGGGTTGGGAACGGTTTCATCATAGACAATGGCATCGATGCCTGTATCGGCTTTAATGAGGTCCACAATCTGCTTGGTGAGCCCAATCTGCTTGGTGAGCCCGGCAGCGGTGATTCCTTTATCGGTGACGAGGAGTGGTTTTTTTGCCCCCAGAGTCTTAATCTGCTCGCCTAACTGTTTATGGGAACCAATTCCCATGAGGGTGACTGTAGGAATATAGAATCCGTAAACTGCTTCTCCGGTTGCCATGAGCATAACTCCTTATTTATATAGTGTCGGTTTTTGGCTGACAGTGTTTTAAGGTTTTTACGATTGTTTCTTGGCGAATTTATAATGCAAAAGGGGGGCCAAGGTGGAGATGAACCCCAGGAAAACACGCCCTCTTTTATAGAAATTTAGTTTTAAGGCATTGAAATTTAAGGGTGAGTTTCGATTTTTTAAAAAATATATTTTTTATACGCTTCGGGTGGTGACGGGGAGGCTGGCATGGAGAAGGGGGCCTGTTGGGTCACATTGACCCGATTTTTTATGGCCTGTGGGGCAGTTTGATACGGTTACCAAAGGGAGGCGTCTCCTTGGGATGAAGAGAGAGTTCGGGGACGATGGAAAAAATGGTGAGGGGCTTCTCTTGTATCGGGGGATATCTATATTGCTTAGGATTTACCTCGCAATGAATGTATTTGACAAGTGAAGGGGGGCAGTTATTATAGAGTATTGTGAGTATTGTTGTGTCTCGCAAATGGGTGGCAATGGATCCTGTTTTTATGTTTTGGTTTATTTTTATGAATCATCATGAGGGTGCATGTTACAAGGTATTATTAAATGAATAATCCGGTGGATGAAGATGCATAACTGTAAGAGAAAGTATCGTTTTTTACTCGTAGATGACCAGGAATTGATGTTGAATCTTTTCCGGGGGATCTTAAGGGGAGGAGGATACAAGAACATAATATATGCCACGACATGTAAACAGGCATTGGCCATCATCAAGAAAAAGTCCATTGATATGATTATCGCCGATATGATCATGCCGAACATGAACGGCGTGGAGTTTTTGAAATTGGTCCGGAGCAATCCCTTGTACTGTGATATGCCCTTTGTCATGGTGACAGGCGATGTCTCCAAGGAGGGGATCGTCTATGCCATGGAAGAGGGGGTCGATGATTATCTCATCAAGCCTGTGAGTGCCAATAAGGCCGTGGAGACCATTGAGAGGATTTTTAACGAAAGGCGGTGTTCGGATTCAATACGGCACGAATCGACCAATGTGTTTCGTCTGATGCATCTGAAAAAATATGATGAGGCCATTGCCTTGGCCCACGGCAAGTTGAAAAAATCTGAAAATATTGAGCTCTATCTTGTACTGAGTGAGTGTTATTTAAAGACCTCGGATTTCGATAATGCCATAAAATATGCCCAGAAAGTGTTGGATATTAAAAATGACAGCCGGGCGGTTTTTTTGCTTGGGAAAATTTATATGGCGGATATGGATTATGAGAGAGCCATTAAAAATTTTAATGAATCAAGCCATATGAACCCGATGAATACGGGTCGAAAGGTGGAGATCGCCAGTGCCTATCTTAAATCAGGGCTGGTCGATGAGGCCGAAGCGATCTTTGACTCGTTGAAGGAGGCCGATATCACCGACCTGGATTGTGTGGGGATTGGCTCTGCCTATCTCGCATCGGGTGACCTTGAGAAGGCAGGGGCGTATTTGGCCAGGGTGGTGGATCCCATTCCAGAAATGATATCGGTCTTCAGTAAATATGCCGTGGCACTTAGGAAGCTCAAGCGGTATGAGGCGTGTATGAGGCAGTATGAGATTTGTCTCAAGATTGAACCGGAAAATCCATCTGTTCTCTTTGGTCTGGGTTGTATGCATTTTGTGGAGCGCCATGTCGATGCGGCCATAAAAATGGTTGAACAGGCCATTGCATTGAAGCCCTCCTTTATTGATGCCAAAAAAATGCTGGCATATATGAAGTCGAAACGAGAACATCTCTCGTAAAATCAGCCCCCGGTTTTTTTTAGGATAGATGTGCAGAGGCTGGTTTTATGCCGCCGGACCGGATGATACCATATATATACGAGTAGAAAATTGGCACTGCCGTGTCCTTCATTTTATCTGTACATGCCCATGGGGCCATACGGGATTTAAGATCACAGATCGAATTGGCCTCTCTCCCCCACTTATATCATGTCACTATTTAGCTGTGCCCCCGGCGCTTTTTTATGAAAAAGTGCTGGGAAAATTTTTCAGTGAATGTGACGGGCCTTTGGCACGTCACATTCACTGACCGCTAATATGGCCGAGAAAGAATGGTAATTAAGATATTTAATGAAAAAATGATGCGAAGGTGAGGTCTGATGACGGATATGTCAGGTGATACCCGCGATGAATATGTCGATACTGGTGAAATGATAGAACCATTGTTTGTTTTTCTCCAGAAACGCATGCCAGATGGTTGTTTTTATCTTTTTTCAAAGGATCGAGACCGAGGGATCCTCTCTACCCGAACCCTTCCCCCTTTATCGGCGGACGCCCGAGAAGATTTGCTTGGCCGACTGAGCCATGACGGGGGGGGGGCTCCCGGTGGATATCCACGGGGTGGGGAGAGGGAGTGCTTTTTATATTCAAGAGGTGAGGGCGGTTCTGGTCGTTTTGCCTGGGATAAAGACCCTTGATGATAAAGGGTCTCCGGATGATACGGATGCTGTTTTGTTACTCATTGAGCTTTTCTTTACCCGGCGGACGCTTGAGATCAAGAAAGAGGCGTTGGATCTGGAAAAAAAACGGTTTCACCTGGCAGATGAGCGGTGGAGGCATAGATACGGCCTACTACAAGGGGATATAGAGAGGATGCAGATCGATTATGACCGGCATCTACGGGAGGGCATCGATACCCGAACGCGAGACATGGTGACGGCCAATGAACGGCTTCGTCATGAGGTCGAAGCGCAGACTCGTAAGGCCGCCATCGACCATACTCGGGCCATGAAGGCCCATGAGGCAAATAAGAGTATGGAGGCGTTTTTATCCAAGGTGAGTCATGAGTTCAGGACCCCTTTAAATAGTATTATCGGCTTTTCTGATATGATGGCGGAGACCCCCCTCGATGGTGAGCAGACGGAGTATCTTCATTTTATGAAGACCAGCTCCCATTTTCTGCTTGATCTCGTTAATGACGTTCTTTTTTTATCAAAAATAGAATTGGGTCGGCAAGAGATCGAAAATATAGAGTTTAATCTGGCGGATCTGGTGGATGATATGGAAAATATCACCCTTTTTCAGCGGCTTGAGAAAAAAATTACCCTGATCAGGGATCTCGATCCACGATTGAACTGTCGGGTGATGGGGGACCGTTTCAGGCTTCAGCAGGTCTTGGTCAACCTCATGGGCAACGCCATCAAGTTTATGGATGAGGGGCGTATTACCATCTCTCTTGAGGTTGAATATGAGGACGATGGGTCTATTGGTGTCCGGTTTCTGGTTCACGATGAAGGCGTGGGTATCTCTGAGGATAAGGTAGAGTCGATATTTTTACCCTTTGTCCAGGTGTCTGGCTCCAATACGCCCCAATTCGGTGGGGCCGGATTGGGGCTCTCCATATCCAATGAACTGGTAAAATTGATGGGCGGCGAAAAAATTTTTTTGAAGAGCCGAGTCGGAGAGGGGAGTACTTTTTTCTTCTCCCTTAAGTTTCAAAGAGGATCGGGTCTTAATGACCCCTTAGCCGTATCGACGGTGGCTCCCATGGATGAAAACCCACGGCCGTACACCATTTTATTGGTGGAAGATATCTTTCCGAGTAGAAAACTTGTCCATATCAGCCTTGCCAGGCGAGGGTACACCGTGATTGTCGCCGAAGATGGACGACAGGCCGTGGATATGGTGAAGAGAGAAACGGTTGATATGGTGCTGATGGATATCCAGATGCCAGTGATGGATGGTCTGGAAGCGACACGACGGATTCGTCGTATCAATTGTGAGGTGCCCATCATTGCCATGACCGCCGGGGCCCTGGCGTGCGATCGACAGCGCTGTTTTGACGCCGGCATGGATGATTATATCGTTAAGCCCATCGACATTAAAAGGCTCGATGAAAAGATAGAGGCTGTGATTCAGAGAAAAAAAAGGCGGATCGGCGAGATGGTGGGGATGCATCGGGGCCAGCCTTTCGATGTTGCCGCCCATGGGTGCCAAGGGGAAGGGGCCCTTATAGATCTCGATGTCGAGGAGGCGATCGAGCGATTGGACGACGATGAATCTCTCTATCGAGAGATCCTTGCCGAATTTTTTCGAGGCTGTGGGGCCATTCTGCCTGAAATCCAGGAGGCCTTTTGTGCAGGGGATTTGAGGCAAGTGAAGAGGCTCTCCCATCGCCTCAAGGGCACGGCCGGGACTCTCTCGGCCAATGTTGTCAGCCATTGGGCATCTCAAATTGAGATGGCCATCCGGAAAGGAGAAGTGGCGAGGGTGGCGCCCTTGATGGATCGCCTTGAAATGGCTTTAAATACCTTGGTAATACGGATTGGGGCCTATATCGGGTCGGATGGGGAGACGGCCAATGATAAGGGGCGGTGTGCTCCTTATCCTTCCGGGGAGCGGGGCCATATTTTATCCATGCTGGGTGACTTAGAGGGCCCCTTGCAACGATGCGATCCGTTGGGCGCCCAGGCGATACTATCATCGATCAGGGCATGCGTCGATGGCTCGGGTCTCTATGATGAGATTGAAGCCATGGAGAGAATGGTCCTCGATTCTGATTTTGAGGGGGCGTTTAAAAAAATAGGGCACCTTGCCAGCCTTGTCTGAGGCGTTAGGGCTCAGGTAAACAGTTGACACTCCCCGCCCTAAAGGACTGGGTTTTTCGGCACATTTGATAAATCTGATTCCCCCTTATTCTCAGCCATCACTGTGGTCATCACGACAATGATATTGTTTGTACATCCTCCCTTGACAACTCTTTCAGTTTGTAAGGGAAAAAGCCTCGCTTGGCCCTAGCGGGAGCCAACCTTTTGCAAAGGGTTACCAAACAGATTTTTATCGTGCCCATGACGGGCTAAAGGCCCGTCATGGGCACATACCTGGAGTCCAGGGGCGGCAACGCCGCTTCGGCAAAAAATTCCCTGGCCGGGCGTGTCGATTTAATCGGAAAAACGTCTATTTTAGCCGTTTGCACCCCAATATATGGCAGTCACTATTTACAAAAATTAGACATACAGCGTTATCTACCCGCTTAAATGGAGCCAAGGTTTTAGCAAAAAATAAACAGCCAAATTTCATAAGAATACCGCTGCGATTTGCCTCGAGGAACGAGGGGTAAATCGCAGCGGTCACACGCTTTCGAGGTGGCTCACCTCGCCGCCGGAGGCATCGCTTTTTGTCTCTTTTAGGGTGCCATATTCCTGGGGCCGGGATGCCATTTTTTGGCCCGCCCCTTTTCTTTAGGCCATGTGATTCAGGTGTCTCAAGGCGAGCATGAGGGATTGTGTGCCCAAACGGGCACCCCCATGGGCTATGACGGACTGGTAGAGTTGGTTGGCCAGGGCAAGGCCCGGTAGGGCCAGCTGCATCTGACGGGCCTCGGCAAGGGCGATCCCCATATCTTTAACGAAGTGTTCCACGAAAAAACCGGTGGATAGCTCGTTGTTGAGGATTCTGGGGGCGAGGTTATCGAGGGACCAGCAGGCGGCGGCACCTCCAGAGATGCTCTTCAGCATCACATGAAGATCGAGACCCGCCTTATGGCCATAGATGAGGGATTCGCACATGCCGATCATGGTGCCGGCGATGACGATCTGGTTGCACATCTTGGTGTGTTGGCCGGAGCCTGCCGCGCCTTGATAGGTGACTTTTTTTCCCATGATCTTGAGTAGGGGGGTGATGGCGAGGGCGGTCTCCTCGTCTCCCCCTAGCATGATGGAGAGGGTGGCATTTTTTGCCCCCACATCCCCCCCGGAGACGGGGGCGTCTAGAGCAACGATGCCCTTTTTTTGGGCGGCGATGGCGATGGTCTGGGCCAGGGAGGGGGCCGTGGTGGTCATATCCACCACGATGGCGCCGGGGTTTGCCCCGGCCAGGACGCCTCTCTCTCCTAAGTAGACCGCTTCCACATCCTCGGGGAAGCCGACGATGGTGAAGATGATATCCGAGGCCTTTGCCACCGCCTCGGGGCTCTCTCTCCAGTGGGCCCCCTCGCCTATAAGGGCCTGGCTCTTGGCTTTTGTCCGGTTGAAAACGCTTGTCTCAAATCCCGCGTTCAGGAGATGACGGCACATCCACTGCCCCATCACCCCAGTTCCAATCCAGCCGATGCGTGTGTTTTTATCGGGTGTGACCATACGCTTTTTTCTCCTCTGACTAAGGTTTTTGGTGAGATCCTTAAAATATGGGTGGGTCTAATGGACGATGGCCGAGGCATCTTTGTCGAAGGGGTTGATGCGTAAGGCAAAGGAGAAGAGGTAGGGAAACTCCTTGTGAAGATGATCCATATAATCGACCCAGGAGATGGCCAGGTGGCCGTAGACCCGTTCGATATCACGACCGAGGTGGAGTCGGTCCTTTTCGGAGAGGGCCTCTAAATTGTCACGGGCCTTGAGCTCTTCTGCGAGGTGAAAGGCGGAACGCAGGAGGTGGGTAAAGGACTCATGCTCCAAGATGTGGCTGTTTTCCAGCAAACGGATCATAAAATCGGTGTGGGGTACGATAAAATCCCGGAGAAGAGTGAGGTCCGTTTTTTCATCGTCAATGCGAAAGGTCCGGTGGTGGAGGATCTCTTTCATCTCGTTAAAAAGGTGTTTGTCGCTCCAACTCTTTTTGTCCGTCATGGTGGCGCAGATCTCTCCATGGTGCAGGTCCCACTCGGCAAAGAATCGAAGCATGCGGGTTCCGGCTACGCTGAAGAAGGTGCCGATGAGCATGTTGAGCTTGTCCATTTTTTGCAGTCGGGCCCGCTTCTCCATGAAGGAGTCGAGAATGAGGCTGACAAAGAGAACGGATATGGGGAGAAAGGCGAGGTTGGTGAGTCCCCAGAGGATGATGTGATTGACATCGTGGTACATGAGGTAGAGGAGACCATTTAAGAAGGTGGCCAATGCCAATAATACCAAGCCTATTTTTGCTTCCCAGGATACGTTCATGCGTTTTTTTGTGCCGTATTTATAAGGTGAGGGGGCCACGTCGATGGTGGCCCCAATGGTGTGTGGCGTCCTAAAATTTAGGAGAGTCGTCCCTCGGGAACGATTTCGATCCAGTATCCGTCGGGGTCCGCCACAAAGTAGATCCCCATGGCCTCATTTTCCCAGAGGGTGAGTCCCAAGGCCTTGTGATGTGCATGCACGGCATCGTAATCATTGGTGGTAAGGGCAAAATGAATCTCATTGTCACCCAGCTGGTAGGGATCCTTGCGCTCCTTGAGCCAGGTGAGTTCCAGCTGGTGACCGCCGGTGCCGTCTCCCAGATAGACGAGGATATAGCTGCCATCGGGGGCTTCATGGCGACGCATCTCCTGAAAGCCGAGGATCTCGATGTAGAAGGCGAGGCTCTTCTGGAGATCGAAGACGGTGAAGTTGGTGTGGGCGATTTTCAAGGCGCTCATGGGGACTCCTTATCTGTTTTGCCGGTATGTGAATCTATGGATCTGTACGGGTGATGTGGGGGAGTATAGCGTTGAGAGGGGCGTCGGGTCAACCGCTGGGGGGAGGGGGTATTTATCATTTGATCCTAGGCAAAAAGAAACGCCGCTGCCACAGCGGAGAATACCCCCAATGCTATATTGTCACTGACCCACGTGACCACCACGGATGTTGCCAGTCCCACCGGAGCCACGAATGGGGTGTCCGGATATAAGCAGACGCCTCCAGGAATGAGAAAGACGCCGATAGCGACACATGGCAGAATCCTCAGTGGCTTTTCGATCCATGTCGCTATCGTGAGTCTTTCATATAAGTAATAGGGGAGTACCCTTGGAATATACGTTACCAGCATCATGCCAACAAACAGCCCTAGGTATTCAGGTTTTAAACTCATTTTTTTCCCTTATTTATTGAGGTTCCACACTCGGCGCTTCATGGTGCCGAAAAAAAACGGAGCCAATGAACGCTGCGATGGTCATGGCAGCCATAAGTCTCCAGCTTGAATTTAATACATGCATCCATATAAACAGTTGGTGAATGCCTCCGGCAAGCAGGATAAGCCAGAGATTTTCGGGGTCTCTTTTTACCGTCATGGTGGCCAGGGCGGCAAACATACCGTACAGGGCTATATCAAGACTCATACTGATTTTTTCCGGGATGTATTCAACCAGAAGATAACCCGACATGGTTCCTGTCACCCATGATAAATAAGTCATCATCTGAAAAATCACTGCGTAAGAGGCGGTCAGGTTCTTCTTCGATAAGGATAGAAAGGTATAACTTTCATCGGTCAGGCCGAATCCCAGCAAGGGTTTGAATTTTTTCAACCGGTGGCCCTGGACGGACATGAGGGACATGCCCATGAGAAAGTGCCTCATGTTGACCAGCCATACCAGAAAGACCACATCCAGAATCCCCCCACCGCTGCTCAACATGCCCACGGCTGCGAACTGGCTTGCTCCGGCAAAAACCAGGATGGAACATAATGAGGTTTCAAGAAAGCTGAAACCAAAATCTTTGGCAATCATCCCGAATGCCATGGCAATGGGAAAAAATCCTGTACCGATAACGATGCCATCCACCCAGGGAGAGTCTGGCTGTCGTGCACTTTTTACTTGCATGCTCATATCTTGTCTCCAAAACGGTGCATTGAACAAATGAATTGTTTTTCAATCTATAGGGGCTTGTGTGTATAACAGTCAATATTTGCACTATAACACTTAGGGAGAGGACAATCATGCAGCTGACCGTATCGTCGAAGAGTTCGCTTCCCCCCTATATTCAGGTGGCCAATCAAATTGAGGATCAGATTCGCAGTGGAAACATATCCAAGGGGTCCCGCCTTCCGTCTGTTAGGACACTGGCCATTATGGCGGGAATTAGCCATGTAACGGCCAATAAGGTGTTGGCTTTTTTGGCAGAAAAGAGGCTGGTCGAACGGATTCATGGAAGCGGTTCATTTTCGATTTTCGATTCACCTTTCGGGCATCAAGACTCTCCACATCCGTCAGATATTCGGAGTAAATTCAAAGCCGCACGCAAGGCAAAGGAGTTTCGTGCAGTCCTGGTGAATCTCCTGAAAAACACGATGCAAGCCTGCCACTACAATTTTTCCTATGCCATACTTGAGCCAGATTTAATCAACCGGTTAATTCCATCGCCGATGGACCCATGTCTGGGACTCCATACGATTAAGTGGACGCGGACTTATGGAGATATGGGCGGGATGCAGGAGCTGAGGCATGCCTTAATCGATATGTTTGTGCCGGGTTGTGATGAAGAGTGCGTTATAGTCACTCATGGTAATCAGCATGGACTGCATATCATCGCAGAAACGCTGATTCATCCGGGGGACTGTATTCTCATGGAAAGCCCCACATACACGGGAGCTATGGATGTTTTCTCTAATGCCAAAGCCCAGATTCTTCCCGTTAAAATATATGAAAATGGATTTGATGAACAATACATCGAGAAACTCTGTAAGACATATCATCCGAAATTGTTCTATCTGACCCCCAATTTCAGCAATCCGACCGGCTATTGTCTGACCTATAATGAACGTAAGAATTTGTTGTATTTATCTGAAAAATATGGATTTGTCATTGTTGAAGATGACCCATGGAGTGAGTTGTCGTTCGAAGAAAAAGTCACGCCATTAGGATGCATGGATTCATCCAGAGACAAGGTGATCTATCTGAAGGGCTTTTCCAAGATAATCGGTGCGCAATATCGCATCGGAGCCCTGTTTGCCGATCCAGACCTCATCATGCAGTTCAGAAAAAAAATTATGATTCAATCCCTGGGCGTGTCTGAATTAACACAGTTTTATTTATTGTCACTGCTTCGGAATGGAATCTATAAAAATGCCATACCCAAGATCGTTATGGATTTGAAGAAACGCTCAGTCATAGTCAACCAGTCTTTATCGGTATTACGTAGGCATGGGGTGCAATACAATATGGCAAGCGGTGGATTGAACACCTGGATAGAACTGCCCGGAAATATTTATAGCGAAGAACTCTTATTTAATGCCACCTATCCGAGAGGCATCACTTTTCTTCCGGGGTCTCTGGCGAACTCCGCGGGAAATTCCAGTTGTGATAGCTCATTGAGGCTCAGCTACGGGTATCTGTCTTTAAATAGCTTGAAATCAGGGCTTTCACGGTTCGTTGAAATCGTGGCAAAGGAACTTGTAAAAAGATGATGGGGATAAAAGGATCGCTTGGCGACGATTAAAAAATAAAAGAGGCTCCACGGAAAAATTCGGAGAGCCTTGTATTCGTATCCCATGGGCTTGAGGACGGGTATGATTTATCTACAATCGTATCTATTTTTCCCATGATGGGGTTCCTAAAATTATGGAGACATAATGCCGGATATGGAAATCACGGGCGTGTCGCCTTAGCGATGGGTTCACCACCCTTGTCCCTCTTTAAGCGGTAAGGAAATTCTCTCTTTTTAATTTTTTCTTGGATGTCTACAGAAGGAGGCTTAACTCGGAATAAATAAGTGGCAGGGCTGCGTGATCAAGGCCCTTGTATGTGAACGATCTTTCGCTGGACTCCATCCGTCCGTGTGTAACGACAGATGTTTCATGATTTAAGTCGGTAAAACGCAAAAAACCCGTTGGAAGCCAACGAGTTGCTTAAAAAATGGTGGAGCTGAGGGGGATCGAACCCCTGACCTCATGACTGCCAGTCATGCGCTCTCCCAGCTGAGCTACAGCCCCACATTTTTTTATTCTAAAATGGCGTCGTTTAAAAAAGAAACGCACCAAACGAGGAGATATTTAGACTATCGGGCTGGGCCTGTCAACAAAAAAAATCATCGGTGGGTCGTGAGGCGAGGGCCTTTGGTATCTATCGTGCCGGACACATTTGGAATTTGTTGGTTCACGGGGTTAAGCCAAATAAATTCTGTACTCTCAAAAGAAGGGATGGTAAAGATATTTGTATTTTTATGATGATATGAACCCTCCAATATAATGAAGCTCCTAAAGAGTACTACAGAGGTAAATTGATGCTACAAATGATGCGTGACAATGCGGGCTCCTGGATTATTAAGATACTCTTGGGTGTCATTGTTCTAGTGTTTATTTTTCTCGGACTCGGGCCAGACCGCAATAGTGGAAATAATATCGTTGCCGAGGTGAACAAGACGGTCATCAGCTGGGATGACTACCGTAATGCGTATAATGATTTGGTGGCAGAGTACAGGCGCCAACTTGGGGGAAACCTCACCGAAGAGATGATTACGATGTTTCGATTGCGCGATCAGGCCTTGGATGGGTTGATCACCAGTGAGTTGATGATCCAGGAGGCGGATCGTTTAAAACTTCAGGTCACCGATGAGGAGTTATCCGCGGCGGTTGTGGAGCTTCCCTACTTTAAGAAGGATGGGGTCTTTGATGCCTCTTTCTATGAGGCCCTGCTTCGTCAAAATGGTCTCACCGTTCCCCAGTTTGAGGCCCAGCAGCGCAAGAGCCTTCTCATCTCCAAGTTACGCAGCATGGTGGAGAGTGGGGTACTGGTCACCGATGAGGAGACCCAAGAACTCTATAAGTATAAAAATACCGAAGTCTCGCTGCGCTATGCTCTCCTGAATCCCGCATCCTATACGGATATCGCCGTTGATGACGCCTATGTGACGACGTTCTTCAGTGAAAACGGGGAGCGATACAAGACGGACCCCGAGGTGAAGATCTCCTTTATGCGTTTTACGCGGGATGATTTTCGGAAAGGGATTGTCGTAAGCGATGAAACGGTGGCCGATCTCTACCAGTCCAATCGGGACCGGTACCGGACCCCTGAAACTGTTGAGGCCCGTCATATTCTTATTAAGGTGGCCGATGGCGCCACGAGCGATGAGGTGGCCCAGGCTCGAGGCCGTGCCGATGAGGTATATGCCAAGGCCGTAGCCGCAGGGAGCGATTTTGCGGCCCTGGCTACAGAGTTTTCTGAGGGCCCATCGGCCGCAAATGGGGGCGCCTTGGGTGCCTTTGAACGAACCGCTATGGTGAAGCCCTTTGCCGATGCCGCCTTCGACCTGGAGGTGGGGGCGGTGAGTGAGCCGGTGCGGACCCAGTTTGGTTGGCATATTATTAAGGTGGAGAAGAAGACCGCCCTTGCCGAGAAGAGTCTCGCTTCCGTGGCTGAAGAGATTAAGCGGGGGGTCGTGGATGAACAGGCCGAAACCGAGGCCTATGCGGCATCGGAAAACGCCTTTGATATGGTTCTTGGCAGCGATAGCCTCGAGGCCGCCGGTGAGATGGCCCAGCTTCCCGTGGTGGGGAGTGCCTTTTTTACCCGATGGAAGGGTCCTGAATCCATCGATTCTGCGGATCGCATGCGCATCGCCAAGGACGCCTTCGACCTGGAGTTGGGTGGGGTCAGTGATATCCTCGAATACAATGGCTCCTACTATATTATTCAGGTTACGGAGAGGCGAGAGGCCGTTGTCCCCGAATTGGCCGCTGTTCGTGAGCGGGTCGCTGCCGATGCCTTGAGGCAGGCCCAGGAGCAAAAAGCGAGTGAGGTGGGAGAGGCCCTTCTGGCACGTCTCGCTGAGGGAAACGATTTTCCCCAGGGGACCCCGGTGGCGGAGTCGCCCCTCTTTACCCGAGACGGCAAGGGGGCCATGGATTTGGATCGCAAGGTTGTGGCGGCCGGTTTTCGCATGAATGCGGAGACCCCCGTGGCCGATGCGCTGATCAAGGGTGAGGGCGGGTATTATGTGGTGGCATTGAAAGAGAAGCATATTCCCACCTTAGATGGCTATGCCGCTGTCTCCGAGGCGCTAAAAGCCGAACTGCTCTCAAGTAAGCGCCGCGATGAGCTGTCAAGGTGGGTTGATGAGCTGAGAAAGGGGGCGGAGATCAAGAAAGACCCCCAGTTTGATGCGGGAAGCGAGGGCTAAATAGCCCCTTGTTGTCACTTTGAGAGAAGATAAACCTGTCAGGAAGGCTTCATTGGCTTGTCTGGCAGGTTTTTTTTATGGTAGAATCCCTCGTGTGGTCGTCTCCCCTTATCATTTACTACTCTTTTTCCGTGATGGTGGGCCAATCTCTTTGGTTAGGAGGGTGTGCATGGTCAAATCCAAGCCCCCCCGGACTTTTTCGTATAAACGATGCCCCGACTGTTTGACCACCCTCGAACTCACGGCCACGGTGTGCATCGCATGCCGCCGGCGGGTGGGCACGGTGGACCGGCAGGGGCGGGCAAAGCGGCCTGTGAACTATATAGGGTATCTTGCCGCCCTCTTTTGGGTGGTGATTCTTATGGGCTATATCTGGTTCTTTTTTATCCGCTCCCCTTAGGCGGGAAGGCGGTCTCGTCGGTGGATAGAAAAGGTCGGTCCAAGACGGATATTTTTGACGGCCATTGACGGATGGGCGGTATGGATACCCATCGTACCCGGATCAATTAGGACAATCGATGAAGGTCGGAAGCATTTCATGACGCTCTTCCGGCCTTTGATAGTTTAGGAGGGCATTGATGAGAGAGAATCGATATTGGCGGTGGGTGCGTTATGCTGTGGTTGCCATGATGTTCGTTGTTTTAATCGGGTGTGTTGTCGCCGAGAGGCGTCCGATAACTCCCAAGGCGCCTCTCCTCCCCCGGGACCCGGCCGTCATTGAAGGGGTGTTGGATAACGGGCTCACCTATCTCCTCATGAAGAACCAAGAGCCCGAGAAGCGCGTGAGTATGCACCTGGCCGTTAAGTCGGGATCTATGGTGGAGAGCGATCCCCAGCAAGGGGTGGCCCACTTTTTGGAACATATGCTCTTTAACGGTTCGGATCATTTCCCTCCCGGAGAGCTCATTAAATACTTCCAGCGTATCGGCATGATGTTCGGGGGTGATGCCAACGCCCACACCGGATTTTATGAAACCGTCTATGACGTGGTATTGCCGCATGGGGATGTCGAGAGTCTGGCCGAGGGGCTCCTTGTGATGCGAGACTATGCAGGGGGTGCCCTCCTTTTGGAGTCTGAGGTGAATCGGGAGCGCGGGGTGATCCTGGCGGAGAAGAGGGATCGCGATTCGGAGTCGTACCGCAACTTTATCAAGAGTCTGGCCTTTGAGCTTCCGGGGATGCGGGTGAACCGGCGTCATCCCATTGGTGTGGAGGCGACGATTCAAAAGGCCGATGCGGCCCTTCTGAGAGGCTACTACGATACCTGGTATCGCCCCGATAACATGGCCATCGTGGTGGTGGGCGATATGGATCCTGAAGAGGTGGAGGGGCTTATTAAGGCACGTTTTGCCTCCCTTTCGGCCCGGGCGCCCGAGGGGATCCTGCCCGAGACGGGGCGTTTTACCCATGTGGGGCATAAGGCTTTTTTTGCCCACAACCCCGAGGCGGGTAGTACCAGCGTGACGATAGAGGTCTTGAGGTATGTGGAGAGAGCACCCGATACCTATGAGGGCCGGCGTCAGCAGCTCCTCTTCGATATGGTGAGCGCGCTTCTTGAGAATCGCTTGGATGAACGTGTGGGAAAACCGGGGACCCCCTTTACCGATGGCGGGGTGGGTACAGGTACCTACCTTCGGAATGTGCGTTACGGTATTGTCTCGGCGGAGTGTCCGCCGGATGCCTGGGAGGAGAGTCTTAAGTTTCTGGATCATACCTTGAGAAGTGCCCTGGCCTATGGGTTCACCGATTCGGAGGTGGCCCGGGTGAAAAAGGAGATGAAAAATGCCCTGCTTCAAGCAGAACGCACGGTGGCCACGCGGAATAGCCGCCGTCTGGCGTCTCGCCTGATTCGAAGTTTTACCGGGGAGAAGACGGTAGTCTCTCCGGCCGATACGCGTCGTCTCTTTGAGCCGGTGGTGGATGCGGTGACAAAAGAGGCCCTGCATGAGATTTTAAAGGGTGTCTGGCGTCCCTCTCATCGTCTCGTCATGGTGGAGGGCAATGCCCGGATCCCTGGCGATGAATCGGCGGCCGCCGGCACCATCCTCTCGGCATACGAGGCGAGTCGACAGGTGGCGGCCTCTCCCTTTGTGGCCGCGAAGGCGGCACAATTTCCCTATCTTCCCGCCCCCGCCTCACCCGGAGCCATCGCATCTCAGGTCACCGATGATGCCCTGGGGCTCACCACCGTCACCTTTGAAAATGGGGTCATCTTACATGTGAAGTCCACCGACTTTAAGCGCAGGGAGGTGCTCTACTCCCTTCGCTTCGGAGAGGGGCTTCTGGGGGGCCAGGGTCTCGTGCCGGGCTTAGGGGCTCTGGCGGAGATGGTGGTCAACGAAGGCGGGCTGGGGCGGCTGGACCGTGGGGAGACGAGTCGTGCCATGGCCGGTACCAACACCTCTTTTGGCTACAGTGTGGGGCAAGACGGCTTCTCCCTTTCGGGGCGTACCACCCCGGAAGAGCTCTCGCTCATGGTTCAGATTCTCTACACCCAGATTACCGATACCCGGTTGAAGGAGGACGCCTATAACCTCTCCCGTACCCGTTATGTTCAGGGCCTTGAGGAGATGGGGCGGACAGTGGATGGGGTGCTTCGGCAGCATGGTGAGGCCTTTTTAACCGGGGATATCAATCGCTTCGGATATCCGGATGCCTCTCTTGGGGGCATCGATTTTCAAAGGGTGGCACAGCTGGTCATGCCCCCTCTGGCCCTGGCCCCCTTAGAGCTCTCCGTGGTGGGGGATGTGCCGGTGGATCAGGTGGTCGATGCCTGCGCCCAGTGGTTGGGTGCCCTTCCCCCCCGCGTGGCTCCAGAGAGGAGGGAGGTCGCCCTTACCTTTCCTCGGGGGCAGCATCTCTCTTTGACCGTTGCGAGTGCCATCGATAAAGCGGTGGTCACTGTGGCCTGGCCCACCACAGGCATGACCGATATTCATACGGTGCGCAGGCTCTCCATCCTCGGCGCCCTCTTTTCCGAGCGTCTGCGTGAGACGGTGAGAGAAGAACTTGGGGCGGCCTACTCCCCCAGCGCATGGAACCGTTCAAGCCAGGCTTATGCCGATTATGGGGTGCTTCGGGCGATGATTACCGTGGATCCAGATCAGGTAGAGGCGGTGGTGACAGCCGTTAGGGAGATTGCTGAAACCCTGAGACGGGAACCGGCCGCAAAGGATGAGATTCGGCGTGTGGTGGACCCCATAGTGACCCATATTGTCGATTTTCGTCGTACCAACGTGTACTGGCTGACAAGTGTGATGCAAGACTCCTCCCGACATCCGGAAAAAAGGCTCTGGCCCCTGGATATTTTAGACGACTACAGGGCCATCACCGCCGGGGAGGTGCAGCGTCTGGCCACGGTTTATCTAAGCCCTGACCGGGCGGCCACGATCACTGTGCGTCCCGGTTTGTGACCCTTTTTCTGTGAATGTTATGGAGCCGCCCCGTTTTCGGGGCGGCTTTTTTGTTTTGGCCGGGGAACCCGGGTTTCGCTCCGGTCTGGAGATGAAAATGCCCATGTATTTTAAGGATTAATATCGATGTTCCTGTGGGGGGAAATGAGGGTGGGATCGGGTGTTGACACCCTTTGAGTGATCCTTTATATAGTCTCCACAAACGTTTACGACTTACCCGGGGTGTGCCCACTGAAAAGCGTACGGAGCATATCTACACAATGTATTGTTACTACAGGAGATTTAAGTGGAATCAGTGAACTGGTTGGCGCTTGTCTACGGTTTGGTTGGAGGGCTGGGGCTTTTTCTTTATGGCATGAAAATGATGTCCGAGGGGCTCCAAAAATCAGCGGGCAGCAGTCTGCGAAATATTCTTGAAAAGCTCACCACCAACCGGGTCATTGGGACCTTTGTGGGGGTGGTCGTTACGACAATTATTCAGAGTAGTTCTGCCACCACCGTGATGGTGGTGGGATTTGTGAATGCCGGGCTAATGAACCTGGTACAGGCCTTGAGCATCGTCTTGGGGGCCAACGTCGGTACCACCGTGACGGCCCAGCTTATCGCCTTTAAAATTGGGACCTTGGCCCTTCCCGCCATTGGGATTGGTGTCTTCGTACGCATGCTGGCAAGCAATAAGAAGTACCATTACTGGGGGGAGGTCCTCATCGGTTTTGGCCTTCTCTTCCTTGGTCTTCAGATCATGAAAGAGGGTTTTGTTCCCTTAAAGCACAGTGAGCTCTTTCGCCAGGCCTTTGTGAGTTTTTCCCACAATCCTATCCTTGCCGTCACTGCCGGAGCCATTCTTACCATGGTGGTGCAGAGCTCTTCAGCCACCATCGGGATTACCGTGGCCATGGCATCTACGGGGCTTATCGATTATTACGCGGCCTGTGCCCTGGTTCTGGGGGAGAACATCGGGACCACCATCACCGCCAACCTGGCGGCCATCGGGACCAACCCTACGGCACGGAGAGCCGCCTTCGGGCACTTTCTGATCAATGCCCTGGGGGTCTGCTACATGCTCATCTTCCTGAAGTACTTTACTCAGTTGGTGGATGTCATGACGCCCGGAGACCCCAATTTTGTGAATGCTGATGGAAATCAGCCTTTTATAGCACGGCACATTGCAAACCTTCATACAGGCTTCAATATTGTAAACCTCTTCCTCTTTATGCCGGTGCTTCATATCTTGGCGAGACTGTGTGAGAAGATCATCCCCGATAAAGGCAATGGGCGGGCTGACACCCTGGTGTTTCTCGATGATTGCCTCATAGAGACCCCTGATTTTGCCGTTTCCCAGGCGCGCAAAGAGGTGAGCCGTATGTCGGGCTTTTCCCTCGAGATGCTGAAGTTGAGCCGGGATGCTTTTTTTACAAGGGATCTGAAGATCATCGAGAAGGTGCATGAACTCGAGGATATCGTCGATCTCCTCGAGAAAGATATCTCGACATTTCTTGTGCGGATCAATCAGGAGCAGGTGAGCGCCGAGACCTCTCGGGAGTTGAACAGTATCCTTCATGTACTTCACGATCTGGAGAAGATCGGGGACTATGCCGAAAATATTGTCAACTATACCCAAAAACTCATTGAGAGCGGCATTCGTTTTACCGATGAAGCCATGCAGGAGATGGAAGAGATCTTCGATGTGGCCATTCGTTTCACGGAGAATATGATGACGGCATACAATGCCGGCGGGATTCCTCGAAAGATCGATACCGAGGACGAGAATACCATCGATAAGATGCGCAAGCGGTTTAAGAAGAATCATCTCGACCGTCTTCAGAGTGGTTCTTGCTCTGTTGCCACGGGGATTCTCTTTGTCGATATCCTGAATAATCTCGAGAAAACCGGTGACCAGGCCTTTAATATTGCTCAGGTAGTCATGGGTGATCTCTAGGGTGTGATCGTAAAGGTACAAACGGTTTTATGGCTTTTTAAAAAAGGGCCGGACAGCAGAAAGATGGCTGTCCGGCCCTTTTTTTGTGCCCTTTTTTTTGTAAAAGGGTGCTGAGAGGCGTGGGGTGTCAGGGGTTTTTGGCACGATTGGCGTTGTTCCTCTCTCTTCCTTTGTGATAATATACCGAGCTGGTCTGGTCTGAAAGGAGAGGGACCGACCCACTTTTTATCACTGATGCATCGTATGGAGAGGTCTTTTGTTACTTAACTAAGATCTCTTCGGGATGACCTTGTAATACATTTTAGATACGTATTGTTTGCAGGGTAAACATCTGTAAGATGCACTTCGTCTCGGCTCGTCTCGGGTCTTGTATCGAATCGTTTTCAACGGCGACTTTTTATGAACGCACCACGTTTGTGGCGCGTTGAAAGGTGTCTATGAACAAGAAACAAGTGGGAAAGGGCCCGATGGGCACCCTGTGGGGTGTTTTTTCATCTGTACGGCTCTCTGTTATCGTGCTGACGCTTCTTGCCGTCACCTCTATTATTGGAACGGTGATTCCTCAGAATGCATCGCCGCTTATGTATGTGGACCGTTTTGGGGAGGCGGCCTATGGAGTCCTGAACTTCCTCGACATCTTTGACATGTATCATTCATGGTGGTTTCAGCTCCTCATGGTTCTCTTGGGGATCAACCTGGTGGTCTGTTCCCTGGATCGCTTTCCCGGTATGCTAAAGATTGTGCGGCGGCGGCAGCGCTTTGCTCCCGGGCGTTACCAGCGAGCCTTTAAGGGGGATACCCTTCGGTTCATCGGGGCCCCGGAAGAGATTGCCCATGATCTGTCACGACGGCTTCGCTCGGTCATGGGACGCATCACTCTTGTGGGGGAGGGCACCTCCTGGTTTCTCTATGCGGAGAAGGGGCGCTGGACGCGCATGGGTGTCTTTGTGGTGCATGCCAGCGTGATTCTTCTCCTTGCCGGTGGGCTGCTCGGCTCTCTGTTTGGCTTTGAAGGGTATATGAATATACCGGAAGGGGAGACGGCCCGTGAGGTGAAATTGCGGGGGTCAGATGCCACGATTCCCCTGGAGTTTTCCCTTCGATGCGACGATTTTGATGTCTCCTTTTATGATACCGGCGCGCCCAATGAGTACCGATCGGATCTGGTGGTCGTGGAAGAGGGGGGAGAGGTTCTATCCAAGCGTATCGTGGTCAATGATCCTCTGCGCTACAAGGGGATCAGTATCTACCAGTCCAGTTATGGCCAGGTGGCTCCGGAGTCCATTGACTTCTCTTTTACCAGTAAGTCCAGCGGTATGAACTATTCTCGGACAGGCACGATGGGGGAACCCATAGTGATCCCCGAGGGGCTGGGGACCTTTACCCCCATGCACTTTGCGAACAACTACACGTTCCGGGGGCATGCCGTGGGGGATACGGTGCTGGCTGTGCTGGAGGTGGAGGGCAAGGCGCCTCTGCAACTGGCCCTGCCCATTAAATTTGCCAGTTTTGACCGCATGCGCGGTGGGGCTGTGGCGGTGACTATCGGAGATTTTGAGCACCGGTATTATACCGGACTGCAGGTAACAAAGGATCCGGGGGTGTGGTTGGTCTACGCCGGCTTTGTTTTACTTATCATCGGTTGCTATATCACATTTTTTATGAGTCATCGCGGATATATGGTGGAGGTGGCTCCGGTTAAGAAGGGGGCTACGGTGACCCTTTACGGCAACGCCAATAAAAACAAGCTGGGGATGGAGATGGCGATTCGACGTCTCACCGAAAAACTCGAAAAAGAGACCCGGGCTCTTGAAGGGCAGGTGAAGAGATGATTAATAGTTCTCTGGTACTCTCCATTGTGACATTTATCTATGGTTTTTCGGCTGTGATGTATACATCCGCATGGATCTTTGGAAAAGATGCCCCGGCCCGTATCGCCCGTTTTGTGGGGATGGTGGGCATCTGCGGGAACCTGGTGGGTTTTCTCATGCGATGGTCGGAGTCATACGGCCATGGGTACGGGCATATTCCCCTCTCCAACCTCTATGAGTCCCTGGCCTTTTTTGCCCTGACCATTGCCCTGATCTCCCTTGTGATTGAGCTTCGATATCGCAACTATATGATCAGCACCTTTGCCATGCCCCTGGCTTTTCTCGCCTTGGCCTATGCCTCTTTGTCTCCCGGTATCAGCGATAAGATCCAGCCCCTGATTCCCGCTTTGAAGAGCAACTGGCTCACCACCCATGTGGTCACCTGTTTTCTGGGATACGCAGGGTTTGCTACGGCCTTTGGTATTGGAATCATGTATCTGGTGAGGGCGTGGGTACCGACCTCAGAAGGAGGGCTGATCTCGCGCCTTCCCGAAGGGTATGTCCTGGACGAGTTGATTCAAAAAACCGTGATGTTTGGTTTTCTCTTTCTCACCGTAGGTATCATCACCGGCGCGGTATGGGCCAACTCGGCCTGGGGTTCCTACTGGAGTTGGGACCCCAAGGAGACCTGGTCTCTCATTACCTGGTTTGTTTACGCCATCATGCTTCACTTACGCTATATGAGGGGGTGGGGCGGGGAAAAGATTGCCGTGCTCTCTATTGTGGGGTTTATGGCGGTGATGTTTACCTATTTCGGCGTCAATTACTTGCCCGGCCTGCATAGCTATGGAAGTATGTAAATCAGGTAGCTAAAAAAGGCCCGTTTTTCTGGAGCGGTGACCCTTTGGCTCTCCTCTCAGGAATGGGTACAGTCATGGATTAAAGTGTGTACGGGGGGCTCTCTTCGGGTGGAGAGGGCGCCCCTTTTTTTGTGTGAAAAACCCCCTTTAGCTCGTCATGGTCTCGGCCCTTAGGGGCGGTTCTGGTGGGGCTATCCGGTGAAGAGTTCGGGATCTTTTTATTGACATAATGTGACTTCGTTACTATATAAACAAGCTAGCAATTGAGCCATGTTCTAATGGTCCATGCCTTTCGTTGTCTGAGAGTAAACATGTGGGTTCAAGAGGGCGACACAAACATCAGGGGAGATCGGGAGTCTTCATGGGAAGAGGTGCCTATTCTTTAGAAGGGAACTTTTTTATGCTCGGGCTATCTCCCTCCATGGAGCGGCTACTGGTACGTGCATTGCCTTTTTTTACGGATGTTTATATGGGCTCATTTTTTTTAAGAACGATGTGTATGAGGCATTGGATATTGCTGCCATGTCTTGAAAAAATGCGAATGAACCCGTATAAGAAACGGGATAAAGTGCGTGAAGGCCGGCGAAGGGGGATTGCCGGTTTACTATACATGGTAAGGCTGTTTAAAATATGGTGGGACTATCATGATGGTCTCATCTCTTTTTTATGGGTTTATCATCCACAGGTTCGGAAAAGCCGTTGGCACCCAATTGACTATCAAGGGTTCAGGGGCTTTTTGCATGTCCATGCCGACAGATTTTTAATAAAACGTTTCTGGAAGCGAGAGGCCTGCCTGAACCACCCGTTTGTCGGGTATCTGGTGTTCAACAATTAACACGTGGAGTTTTCATGAGCCTAACTGGTGAAAAACAGACTGGTCGTGAGCAAACGGGGTCATCCGGTGGCCCGGAAGAGAAAGGGGCGTCGGGAGTGGTGGCCCTCTTTTTTATCGTGGGCCTGGCAGCAAGCCTGGCTATCGGGTGGATCGTATTTCCTAAGCTTCTCTACTCGAAGAGCGAGCAACCCTTTGATTTCAGCCATGTCACCCATGCCGACGCGGTGGGTGATTGCGAGAGCTGTCACTTTTTCCGTGAAGACGGAAGCTATGCCGGGGTGCCCACTCTGGAACAGTGCATCGAGTGCCATGAAGAGGTGCAAGGTGAGAGTGAGGCGGAGAGGGTGTTCGTCGAAGAGTATGTGGCCGAAGGAAGAGAGGTTCCCTGGAAGAGCTACTCCAGGCAGCCCGATTGTGTTTTCTTCTCCCATGCCGCCCATGTCAAGGGTGCTCAGATGGAGTGTGCCGAATGCCATGGCGACATTGGTGAATCCGAGAGCCTCAAACCCTACGAAGAGAACAAACTCACGGGGTACAGCCGTGATATCTGGGGTTCGAATATCTCCGGCATGAAAGAGAACAGCTGGGATCGCATGAAGATGGAAGACTGCGGCGCCTGCCACAAGGAGACCATGGGCAGCAAAGGGGCCTGTTTCCAGTGCCATAAGTAGGCTGGACACCCGTCCATATTTTTCGCGAACGATCAAACCTCAAGGGGTGATTCACATATGAAGATCAACAGGAGACATTTTCTCGCTCTGGGAATGGGGGCCACAGCCGGTACCATGCTCTCTCCTCTTCCCTGGAAGCTGACGGATGATGCGTCTATCTGGACCCAGAACTGGGCGTGGACGCCGGTTCCGGAGATTGGCGAGTCGTATTACGCAGGGGGTGCGTGCACCCTTTGTCCCGGCGGTTGCAGCCTATCGGTCCGCAAGGTGGGCACGCGGGTGGTAAAAATTGAGGGCAATGAAGAGAGCCCCATCAACACAGGCGATCTCTGCGGGGTAGGCATCTCGGCCACCCAGCTGCTCTACGGTCCGTCCCGCATCGAAGGGCCCATGATCCGTGCTGGAAAACGCGGTGAGGGCAAGTGGCGGCGTCTCTCCTGGGAGGGGGCCGAAGCCCAGCTGGCAGAGAAGCTCAGTGCCCTTTCGGGAAGCAAAAAATCGGTGGTGGCCCTCTCTGCGTCAAAACAGGGCAGTGTGGCCCTTCTTATCCAGCGGCTCCTGGCTGCCGTGGGCTCGGATCGCTTCTTGACCCTGCCATCCGTGCACGACACCTTAGAGGCGGCCATGGCCCTCACCATGGGACGTGAACCCGGTGAAGGGGTGGGCTTCGACACGGAGAACACCGATCTCATCTTAAGCCTTGGAAGCTCCGTGGCCGAAGGGTGGGGGTCTCCCGTGCGTATGGTGAAGACCGCCGCTGCCAAGACGATGATTCAGGTAGAGCCCCGTCTCTCCACCACCGCCTCCATGGCCGATATCTGGGTGCCTGCCAAGCCCGGCACCGAAGGGGTGTTTGCCCTCTCCGTGGCGGCTGCCATGATTCAGGAAAAACTCTACGATCACCTATTCGTGGCCACGGCCACGGAAGGGTTCGACGCCTTTAGTGCTTGGCTTCTGGAGAATTATACCCCGAAAAAAGCCGAAGCCGTGACCGGGGTCTCCCCGGCCCTGGTGAAAAAAGTGGCCGTGGCCTTTGCCGGGGCGCGTCGTCCTGTGGCCATCTGCGGTCGAGGCAAGGGCGATACCCCCATTAGTCTGGCTGAAGCTCTCTCCGTCTTTGCCTTAAACGCCCTGAAAGGGTCGGTGCAGCGAGACGGTGGTCTGGTGAAGGTGGGGGCGATTCCCTATACCCTGGCCATGGCCGAGACCGACGATCTGGGCGCAAAGCTTGCCGCCGTGACCGAAAAGGGGCGCACTGAGCTGCTCATGGATTGGGGGACCAACCCCTTCTACACCCTGGCCACCTCGCAGGAGGCAGCCGATGCCCTCGCCGCCATTCCTACCATCATCAGCTTCTCCCCGTATATGGATGAGACCGCGGCCATGGCCGATTTGATCCTTCCGGATCATACCCACTTAGAGAAGATCCAGGATGTTCCCGTACGGGCCGGCCTGGAGCGTCCCCTGGTGACCCTGGCCCAGCCTGCCGTTGACCCTGTGATGACGACAAAGCACACCGGTGAGATGCTCATCAGCGTGGGAAAAGAGCTGGATGCGGATGCCTTCCCCTGGGACGACTACGAGAGTTACCTGGAGGAGAGTTGTGGGGAGATGTGGGAGGCCCTATCGGAAGGGGGACTCTGGCAGGGCGATATCGCCTGGAAGCGAGGCTTGGAGCGGATGTTGGGTACTTCTGATCGCTTTACCTTTGTGATTCCCGAAGGGCCGGTATTTCTCTCCGCCAATGGGGATGCGTCCCGCTATCCCCTGACCCTGGTGCCGCGCTCGTCTCTGCGTATCTCCAGTGGGGCCGTGGCCGATGCCCCCTTTACCATGAAGACCATCGAAGATACCGTCCTTCTCAAGGGTGTCTCCCTCGTGGAGATGAACCCGGTGACGGCAAAAGAGGCCGGTCTTCATGAGGGCGATACGGCCACCCTCACCACCTCTTTTGGTATGGTGCCTGTGAAGGTGACCCTCTTTGATGGGGTGATGCCCGGTGTGGTGGCCCTCTCCAAGGGGTTGGGACACACCGCTTTTGACGAGTATATCGGTGGGAAAGGATCGAGCTATACGGCGCTTTCCGGTGCCATGGTGGATTCGGCCACCGGCTTTAACTGCACATGGGGTGCCCGGGCCTCCCTCAAGAGAGGGTAACTGTTTTTCCCTACGGATGGTGAACATCTGACAAAACCCATCTCATACGAGGTTTTTCATGAATACGGAACCAAAGGAAACGAGGGCCAAGAAATTCGGCATGGTCATAGACCTCGACAAGTGCACCGGGTGCGGATCATGCATGGTGGCTTGTTCGTCCGAAAACAATGTGCCTGTAAGAAAAGATGAGAGCGACAAGCTCCTCAGCGCGACCTGGATTCGGGTCTACCGCATCACCAATGGTAAGGAGTTTCCCGATACCGAGATCTGCTATTTTCCCCGCCCCTGCATGCATTGCGGTGGAAAGAATGATGACGGGCACTCGCCCTGTGTATCGGTCTGCCCGGCAACGGCCACAGATTACGATCACAGCACGGGTATTGTCAGCCAGATCTATACCCGTTGCTTCGGATGTCGGTACTGCATGGCGGCCTGTCCTTACCACGCGCGTTACTTCAACTGGTGGGATCCCATCTGGCCCGCCAAGATCGAGGAGTCTCTCTCTCCAGATGTCTCCCCGCGTATGCGAGGGGTCGTGGAGAAGTGTAGCTTTTGCTTTCATCGTTATCAAAAAGCAAAGGACAAGGCGTATATTGAGGAACGGGATGTTGAGGAGATGGAGTACCAGACGGCCTGTACCCAGGCCTGTCCTTCGGGCGCCATCACCTTTGGGGATCTCGATAACCCTGACCATGCCGTCTATACCTTAAAGCAGGATAAGCGGGCATTTCGCCTTCTGGAACGGCTCCATACCAACCCCAAGGTCTATTACCTCTCCGCCCGAAGCTGGGTGAAGCGGGCTGGGGATAACTATGTGAGCAGTGAGGAACCGACCAAAGGGCCGGGTGCTTATAAGCTTGAGGGTCATGGCGGACACTAACGGTTGTCAGACTAGCATATGACAGACGCCTTATAGGTATGGGCGTTTTAAAAAATATCTTTAATGGCCGCCTTGTCCTTCATTATGGCAGGCGGCGAGGGGTAAGGATTCATGGACTCTGCTTTAATACCCGAAGGTGTTGAGCGTTGCTCTTTCAAGCGGTTTACCCTTGGCATGATCATTCCGGCGGCGCTGGTGATCTGGGGGCTTTACGCTGCGTATCTCTGTTGGTTTAAGGGACTTAACCAGACCAATATGAACGACTCTTACGGTTTTGCCCTCTGGATTTGGGCAGACCTTGCGGTCATCGCCGTGGGTGGCGGTGCCTTTTTTACCGGCTTTCTCCGCTATGTGGTGGGAAAAGATGAGCTGAAAAACATCATTAACTTCGCCGTGCTTGTGGGCTTTTGCTGTTACTGCTCCGCCATGCTGATTCTGGCCATCGATATCGGTCAGCCCCTGCGTGGATGGTTTATCTTCTGGCATGCCAATGTTCACTCCATGCTCACCGAGGTGGCTTTTTGCCTCTCTCTCTACTTGACGGTCCTGGCCATCGAGTATCTGCCCCTGCTCTTAGAGAACCGCAAGTTGGATCAGGTTCCCTTCTTTCACAACCTGGGGCACAATATGCATGAGGTGATGGCTGTATTTGCCGCCACAGGGGCTTTTCTCTCCTGTTTTCACCAGGGCTCCCTGGGCGGGGTTACCGGCGTCCTTTACGGGCGTCCCTTTGGCATGCGGGAAGGGATCTTCATCTGGCCCTGGACCTTTTTTCTCTACACCTGGTCCGCGGCGGCCTGCGGTCCCTGCTTTACCATGCTCAGCTGTAAGATCACCGAGATGATCACCGGTAAGAAACTGGTGAAAGACAACGTCTATAATCTCCTGGCCAAGATCTCCGGATGGATGCTGGGAACCTATATCGTGGCAAAGATTGCCGATACGCTCTGGTGGGCCATCGTCACCGTCCCCACCACGGGTTTCACCTTTATGGAGTTCTACAACAACTCCAACAACTTCCACGGTCTCTGGATTCTGATCCTCGAAATTGGTGTGTGTGGTCTCCTTCCCGTGGCTATCCTCGTCCGTAAGAAGTGGCGGGAGAACTCCTCCCTCTTCTTCACGGCCATTCTTCTGGCCGTCATCGGGGTGTGTGTGAACCGCTGGGTCATGGTGATGCAGCCCATGGCCATGCCGGTGATGACCTTCGATCAGTGGGTGCTCTATCTTCCCTCATGGCAAGAGTGGGCCACCACAATTCTGCCCGTGGCCGGAGGGATTATCATTATTGCCCTCTCGTATCGCTATCTGCCCGTATTTCCCCAGGAGAGAGAACTCAATCCGGTGGAGAAATCTTAAACGACCAACGGCCGGTACCCTTGCTTGGGTGAGGGGACCGGTATGCAAAGGAGAGTGCGATGTTTCCTAATGTCTGGGAATGGGCCTGGGATGCGGGCCATTACATCTTTTTCGGGGGCATGTGGTATGTGCTCGCCATCCTCTTTTTGGGGATGAACTGGTGTGTTTTTAAAGCCATAAAAGATACGAAAGCGGGAAAAGGGGGCGGTCACGACCACTGATCGTTCTTTAAAAAGGGGGCGGTCACGACCACTGATCGTTCTTTAAAATAGTGACGCTGTGATACAGGGGGAGCATTTCTTAGGAAATGACTCCCCCTTTTTTTTTAAGAAGAGGCGTGTCTGCACGAGTTGTCTTTTTACGAATCTGATCACCGCTTATTTTCAGTCGTCGCTGTGGCCATAACGACAATAATGGGTGTATACACCTTTTTTTAATGAGTCGAATCGTTCCTTTTTTAAGACGCGTAAAGCATACCTTTTCTATATTTGTTGTGATACGTTTTGGCCGTTTATGTGGGGTGCCACGGCATTTTTATAAATGTATTTAGGGTTGAAGTAGTCACGTGTTTTATTTTTTTAAATGGTAAGGAGTATGGATATGAGAGGAGTGGTACGAATTTTCATGGGGTTGGTGGTATGTATGATGGTCTCAGGCAATGCCATGGCAGATCAGACGGGGCCTAAGTTTAAGTTGGGTGTGGGCACCTATGGGGTGATGATTCAAGGGGACAGCGTGACGTATGGCAGCGATGATGATACTTTTTTAGGGGGGGCGCTGGTGGGGACGGTCTGTTTTACCCCTCACATTGCCGTGCGGGGGAGTGTTTACGCCACGGAGCATGAGGATGATTCGGACCTGGAATTAAATGGTGTGGATATTCAGCTTCTTCTGGGCACCAATTTTTATAAAGGGTTTAACGCCTTCGTCGGCATTGGGTATTTCTCTGAAACCATGGAGATTACCTCTAATTTTGGCGGGTACACGGTGGGGCTGGAGGAGGATTTCTCCGGTGCCGAAGCCTCCTTCGGGTTGGGATACTCCTGGTCCCGGGTCTCCCTGGATTATGTGGTGAGTATTCGCGATACGAGCGATTATGAAGACTTTGTCGATAAGTATGCCTACGGTTCGGTGGATGATATTGTGGCCATCTCGGCCGGTATTACCCTCTCCTACATCTTCTAATCTCCTTTTCTCCCCGTCTTTTGGGTCGCCCTCGTATAGGGGGGGCCCAGCTCTTCCCCCGTTTTTTCCCCTTCTCTTGAACCATTGAGTGTAAAAAAAAATGCCCGCCTCGTCGCCGGAGGCCCCTTTTGTTTACTCTGTCGGGCTCTTAATGGCCGAGGTGGCCAGGGTGTCGGCCGTCTCGTTCTCCGGCATGCCGCTATGCCCCTTGACCTTGACGAAGACCAGGTTATGGAAGCCGTGGGTCAGCTCCCGGATGGCCGCCACTAAGTCCTGGTTGGCTTTGGGCTTCCACCCCCGGGCAATGAGCCCTAGGGCGTAACTGGAGTCGGTGTAGATGCGCACGGGGAGTTCTGGTTTTTTTACCTCGGCTAAGGCCGTGCGGATCGCCTCCAGCTCGGCGATGTTGTTGGTGCCCTGGCCAATGGAGCGCGAGATCTCTCGCTCGTGGGGGCCGTAGCGGAAGAGGACGCCGATGCCCGAGGGGCCGGGATTGCCCGAGGAGGCGCCGTCGGTGAAGATGTGGATCACCCCTGGCTGTGTGGTGGAGAGCCCCTCGAAGGGGATCTCCCGCACGAGGCCGGGCCGGTCCGGTGGTGGGACCTGAACCGCCTCGCAGGTGGGGCCGCTTTTTTTCTTTGGGGCCTTTTTTTTGGGGGTGCCCTTGGGGATGAGGTTCTCCGGGGCATCGGATTTCAGGGTGTCGGGGTAGACCCGGTACTCGTGGGTCTGGGTGAGGTTGTACTTGAGGCGCACCCTCTCCCCCTCCAGGAGAAGCGCTCCGGTCTCCTGGACCTCGGCCCATACCTTGTTGCCTTTGAAACTCATGCGTTTCCAGAAGGCGCCCGTATCGTCTTGTGTTGGCATCTGGCTCCTCGCCGTATCTAAGGGGTGTAGATGAAGAAGGATTCGCGTACGGTAGCGAACCGTGAGAGTGCCTCCTGCCAGTCCGCCTCGAGGCGCTCCACAGGCGTTCCCGTCTCCAGCGCTTTTCGCAGGCTTTTTGACCCGAGAATCATGTCCATGGGATTTTTTTCATATTCGTATTCATAGGGCGGCTCTTTCCACGCGAAGGTATCGGGGTGGTTGGCCCGGGCCGCGCGTACGATGTCGAGGCTGAGGCGATAGGGAGAGAAGAGATCCCGGTCGGTGACATGGATCTGAAAGCCCCGGCAGAGCTCTCCCTGCCATTTGCCGAAGGCGGGCTGAAATCCCGTTTCCCGTAAGGTGCATCCGGCAAGGCTCTTGGGGTCCAGGGCTGCAAGGAGTCGGGGGGTGTCGAGCCAAGGGGCCCCAAAGAGCTCGAAGGGGCGTGTGGTGCCCCGCCCCTCGGAGAGGTTGCACCCCTCGAGGATGACTTGGCCGGGATAGACGAGGGCCGTCTCCTCGCATGGCATATTGGGGGAGGGCAGGACCCAGGGAAGGCCGGTGTCACCATAGTGCATGGACCGTTTCCAACCCGTCATGGGCACCACCGTGAGGTGGCAGTCGATGCCAAAGGCTCCCTTGAAGAGGCGGGCCAGCTCGCCGATGGTCATCCCATGGCGCATGGGAATGGGGTAGCGGCCCACAAAGGAGGTGCAGTCCTCCTCGGTGAGGTTACCCTCGATCTTTACTCCGCCGATGGGGTTGGGCCGGTCGAGAACGGCCACATGCACCCCTTTTTTTGCAGCCATCTCCATGATGTAGGTGAGGGTCCAGATAAAGGTGTAGACCCGTGTTCCCACATCTTGGATGTCTACCACCACCGTATCGATGCCATCCATCATCGCCTCGGTGGGCCAGCGGGTCTCCCCGTAGAGGCTCCATATGGGGATTCCGGTGAGGGGGTCTCTCCCATGATCCGACTCGATCATGTTGTCCTGTTTATCGGCAAAAAAACCGTGCTGGGGCGAGAAGAGCGCTCCCAGGCGATGGGGCAGTGCCTCATCTATCAGGGTGCGTCCATGGCGGTAGTCGGGCCCCACCGAGGCGGGGTTGGCCAGGAGCGCCAGTTTTCCCTGGCGCGCCCAGGCGGGGGGATTTTCTAGAAGATTTTCAAGGCCGGTACGGACGCGTGACACGGGGAAGGCTCCTTATGGCTTGGGATGAAGGGGGCGAGGGAGACGCCTTTGGGGCGGCTTTTCCGGGCCCAAAGGGCGGGATAAGGGCGTTAGATAGAGTTTTTGATCCCGTCTCCTTTCCCCTTTTTTTTATTTTTTTGCCTTCAAGATGGCCGTGATCTCCTCTTTGGAGAAGTGGTAGAGGCTGTTGCAGTTGTAGCAGCAGAGCTCTACAGGAAAGGGGCCTTCATTGGCGATGGCCGCCAGCTCTTTCTTGGGCAACATCCCCAGGTGGTTGGTAAAGGACTTTTCAGAACACCGGCAGAAGAACTCCACCCGGTCGCTCTTGAGTATGTTAGGGGTGAGATCCGCGAAGACTGCCTTGATCACCTCTTCGGGATTTTCGCCCCCTTGGGCGATATCTCCGGGGGAGGGGAAGGTGGCCATGAGGGCTTCGATCTTCTTGTCGGTCTCCTCCTCTGCACCGGGCATCACCTGGAGGAAGAGGCCGCCGGCCCCCACCACGGTACCCTCTTTATCGAAGTTGATGCTGAGGTTGAAGACCGTGGGGGTCTGTTCCGAGGTGAAGCAGTAGTGGGCCAGATCTTGGGCGATGGTGCCGTACTCCATGGCCACCTGTCCGGTGTAGGGCTGCTTCATCCCCTTTAGGGTCTTGGTGACGTTGAGCATGCCGGCGCCGAGGAAGGGCGACATGGTGAGCTCTTCCAAGGGGGCCTTCACCGGGATGGGGTTTTTTTTCAGGAAACCGCGTACTTCTCCGCAGGCGTTGGCCTCTACGGAGAGCCCCTTGGCAGGCCCTGTGCCGTCGATGGAGAGGGCGATACGGTCCTCCCCTTTCAGGTTAGCGCTCATGAGGGCGCACCCCAGATAGGCGTGGCCGAGGATATAGGTTTCGAGAATCCCTAAGTCAAAATTTCCGCGCATCTCATTGATCATGCGGGTTCCATGGATAAAAACACCGCGGACGGTGTTATCGGCCAGGAGGAAACGGTACATCTTGTCTCGTGCACTGGCCTTGAACTGCTCTTTGGCGTTTGCGCCGTATGGTTTTTTTTTGATCATTTTTTTTTATTTATAACGTTCCCGCATCACCGCTTCTTGACCGAAGGGTATGCTTTGATTTATCTTTAGTATTGAATTTCCAGCCGAATTGCACCCGTTATATAGTACAGCTGGGCGGGGAATGCCAACCAAAAAAAGGTCATTTTCAGTCAGACCCCCTGTATATACTGGCGCATAAGGGGGCCGTGATGAGATGAGGGGCGACGGTAAGAAATTCGTCTAAATTTTTCCCCGGAAGTGGCCGATAAACACCTTATAAAAATGGTTCAAACGATCCTGGGCGTGGGGTCATTTCCCTTCGCCTTGAAACCGTCTTTGGACAGGGCGGTGATGGTGGCCAATGCATGGGCATGGGCTGCGTGGTGAGTGTATGTCACCCTTCATGGATGAAGGGCAAGGGTGTTATTTAAGGAGCAAGGATGCTGATGAAAAAATGGATGCGTGGGATGGCGTGCAGGTCTCTTCTTTCGATGGTTGTGGTGACCCTGATTTTTGGATCGTTTACCTCGGTGATGGCCGCGGAGTGGGCTCAGACCCCCTCTTTTTTGTCTCTTCCTGACGTACTCTCCCTCTCTGACGGGGATGAGGCGTACGGTTCGCAGCCTGTGGCATCGGCCCCTCTCTTCTATATGCCGGATATCTATGAGACCCATCGCCTGACGGGATACAGTGCCGTGGCCCTGACGATTCTGGCCATGGTCTCCGGCGATGATTCCGCCCTTCACAAGCTGAGTGGTGCCGCGGCGGCTGCCTTTGGTGTGGCTGCCGGTGCCACGGGGCACACTGCCTACGGAGCGGGCATCGATTTTAATGAGGGGTGGACCCGAGAGAATATTCATGCGGGCTCTGGCTATCTGGCCACGGCCGCCCTGGTGATGACGGCGGTCCTGGGTGTCGCCGACACCGGTCACTCCGGTGTGGGGGGGGTGGCCACCGCCGCCGTGGTGGTTCCCGTGCTGGTCTTTGCCTTCTGATTGGATGAAGGCGGAGGAGATATATTTAGATGTGGGTTAGGTCGGGATGCTTCGGCCTCTTTTCTCCTGGCCCACTCTGCCACCGGAGGCAAAAACACCTCGAAAGCGGGTGACCGCTGCACTTTGCCCCTCGTTCCTCGAGGCAAATCACAGCGGTATTATTATGAAATTCGTCTATCCTTTTTTTCTCATTTTTGTAAACAGTGACTGCCATATATTGAGGTGCAAACGCCTAAAATAGGCGTTTTTCCGATTAAATCGACACGCCCGGCCGCCGGAGGCTCAGTTTTTAAGCCCCCTTATCGTGATGATTAAGGGCTCACGGGGAGGTGTCTGAGAGTCTCCCTCAGTTTTCTGGAAAATTCTTTGGGCATGGGTTCCTCCGGGACGCCTTCACAAAATCCCACCGTGCGCTTCAGGGTCTCTAAGCAGGTGATGCAGCAGGGGCACGCCTTCATGTGGGCCTTGATGGCCGCACAGGTCACCTCGTCTGTCTCTCCGTCGATGTATTCGGACAATTTCTCGAAAAGTGCCCGACACGCCTCGTGATCATGGTCTGTGGTCATGAAAAATACCCCTTTAACTCTTCCCGCACAAAGAGGCGGGCCCGATGGAGCCTCACCTTCACATTGGTGGCGGTGATCCCCAGTATATTTGCCGTCTCCTCCGTGGAAAACCCCTCCATATCTCGTAAGACCAGAACCAGGCGATATTGGGGCGGAAGCTCCTTGACCGAGGCTTTGAGATGCTCTCCCAGCTCATGATTCAGTACCTGGTGGATGGGCATGGCCGCCCAATCGGGAAGCTCGGTGTCGATCTCGGCATGGTCCCCGGGCAAAAATTCGTCCAGGGAGAGCTCCCGTTCTGGCGCGTATTTTGAACGACGTCGCATGCGATGACAGACACTGGTGGCGATGCGGTACATCCAGTTTTTAAACTTGGTCTCCTGACGGAAATCCTGGATGTACCGGAAGATACCGATGAAGGTCTCCTGCACGAGATCTTCGGCATCGGAGGGGTCTTTGCATATACGGAGGCCAAAGTTGTAGAGCTTCCCCTCGTAGCGCGTCACCAGCTCTTCGAACCGAGCCCCTTGCCCCCCCTGGATGGCGATGATGAGGGGGGTGTCGTTGTCGATCACCTTATTTCTTGGTTTTGTTGCCATTTTTTTTCTTTCCTGCCCCCTGGCAGGCATCGCTCATTCAGGTTCGGATTCCCATTTTGGGTAGGATCCACGCCTGAAGGGCATACCAGACGGCCACGATGATTCCGAGGATAATGAGTTCGTTCATGTTCTCTCCTTAAAATGTGCGAATTGCTCCGCTTTTTTTGTGGCTGGCGCCACTTTTTTTGCGGACTACGCCGCTTTTTTTCTCCATGTATACTCTATACCACATGGGCGATGATGAAAAACAGCCAATGGGCCCTTAGTGTACCGGTGTGATCCAGGGCCACCTCTTGATCCGGGCCGCGAGGGCGGTAAGGCCCAGGGCAAAGGCCCCCATGAGGTGAACCAGGTCGATGAGTGTGATGCCATGAGGGGGCATATAGATCCCTTTTAAGTTCTTGATTACGAGAAGGGCTCCCGATGCGATGATGGCGAGGTAGAGGCCGGTTTTCACCTGGGCGACCGGGGAGAGCCGGTCATCGGGTGCCGATAGCCATCGGGTGGTGACGATCCAGGCGACCAGGGCGAGGAAGAGGGCGGCGGTGAGGTAATGAAGGGTCAAGGTGATATGAAACTTCGCCAGCCATGCGAGCCCGGGAATATCGGCGATGTAGTACCGTTTGAATATGGGCATGTGGCCCACCCCGCTTAAGGCGAGACAGAGCATATTGACTCGGAAGAGGATGCGGAACAAGGGCGTCATGGAGTCTCCTTCGATGCGTGTTTAAGCGTTAAAAAGATGCGCCCGGCCGCTGCGGCCATCCCCGCGATGGGGGCCAGAAGGAGGGCCTTTCCGACGTTCTCGGCCATGGCCATGCTATTTTTATGGGGGGCAAGATCGGGGCACCCCGGTCCCTTATCGATGGCCTCATTGAGGCGATGGAAGGGGACGGGAGAGACGTAGAGGGTGGTGGTGCCACCGTTTTCGTCCAAACCGTAGATATAGCCGTTCATCTCCGTGGCCAGGGCCTTGGCTTTTTTCACCATCGCCTCTCTGGGGCCGATGCTCTGGACCCCTTCCGGGCAGGCATCGATGCAGGCCGGATTTTCTCCCGCCTTGAGGCGGTTATGGCAGCGGTCGCACTTGTACATCACCCCGTTTCCTGCGAGAGAGGGGAGGATATCTAAGTAGAGTCCAACGCCGGTCTGTCTCTGGGGGATATGCCAGGGGCATGCCGCGCGGCACTTGGCCCCCCCTAAGCAGAGGGCATCGTTAATACGGGAGAGGCCATTTTTCTCCTGAACGGCGGCTCCCCAGGGACAGAGCTTGACGCAGGGAGGGTTGATGCAGTGCATGCAGCGCCTGGGAATGTAGAGGGTCTGCTCCTCGCCATTCACCTCCACGGAGGCCTCCTGGATGGTCAGCCAGTTGTAGGGGGTGAGGCGCTCCTCCTCTTCCTGATTTTGGCTGAAATCCTCCACAGGCACCCGGGCGGGGATCATGGTGGGAAAGGGTCGCTTGGGTTGGGGGACGTCCCCCTCATGGATCTCTCGGCAGGCGGTGACACACTCTCCGCATCCCACGCACCGGGAGAGGTCGAAGAGGGTGGTGAGATATCCCGAGGGATCTGCCGCTTCGGCGTTTGCGGGAAGGGCCGTGGCCACAGCCGCCGTGGTGGCAGTGAGAACGCTCCTCTTGAGAAAGGTGCGTCGTGACAGGATCGGATTCATGGGGCTCCTTAAACGAGAATCTGGGTGCGGTCAAAATTGGGTCCTCTCGCCCCTTTTTCTTGGGGCGATTTCCTTCGTGCATGGGGGGTAGAGAGGTGATGGGGGCGAAAGGGTTACAAAAAAAATAAGGAGGTATCGCGGCCTAAATATAAAAAAAGAGCGGTGAGTCCCCGCCTTAGATCTTACCTTTCCGTCTCCCTTTGACATGGGTGTGCCGTCCGCGTATTATGGGACAGGTGAATGGGTCACAGGCATCGCCTGCGTTCCGGGCCCCATATTCTGAACCTCCCTACATACCCTCTCTATTCTATCTCGGACCGTCCCTTTTTTTAGTCGGGCTGGCCCCCTTCACCGGCATCTTTTTATCCATGTATCTGTCCACAGAAGAGACCGGGAGAAGACCCGGCGGCTGGCGGTCAGGCGAGGGGATTCGATGAAGAATAAACGAGAATTGGTCAATCGCTCATGTCAGGACAGGCGTCAGAACGATGCCTCCCCATGGCCCAATGGAGAACGTCGGAAGAAAGAGGAGAAACGGGAGCAGTGGCAGCGGGCCGGAAGATGGCGAAGCACGCACAAGCCCCTTAAGGTTGTCGATCTTTCCCACACGACCCTGATCTGATTTTGGACGTCCCCGTTTTTGGCCCCTCCAATAGGTTCGGGTCCATGGGATGTATAAAAAAAAACGGGTAACTATTCAGCGTGCCGAAAAAAGTATCCGACGGCCACGGGTTGAGCCCTTGGATCCCAGGTGGGGCTATGCTTAAGGACCTTCGGATCTTTATATTCGCTGAAAAATAATTCTATAGGTGCAAAGCGCAGTTATAGCTGTCTATTGATAAAAAAAACCGCCCCCTGATTTCATCGGGGGGCGGTTTTTTTATGGATGGGAATCTCTCCTGGGAGAGTCTTTGTTTTACTTACCCTGGGCGGCCATGGCCTCTGCCCAGAAGGGGGACATCTGGCGTAAGGTGTGGATAATGCCGGGCAGGCACTCGATGACGGTGTCGATATCCTCATCGGTGTTATCGATGGAGAGGGAGAAACGAATGGTGCCGTGGGCCGCGGTAAAGGGGATGCCCATGGCGCGCAGCACGTGGGAGGGTTCCAGGGAGCCCGAGGTGCAGGCGGATCCCGAAGAGGCACAGATGCCGAATTCGTTCATCATGAGAAGAATCGATTCGCCCTCTACATACTCGAAGCTAATGCTGCAGGTGTTGGGCAGACGATTTTCCAGGTCTCCGTTGACGAAGCTGTTGGGGATGGACTCTAAGAGGCTTTTTTCCAGGCGATCTCGGAGGTCCTTGACCCGGGTGTTCTCTTCATCCATCTTCTCGGCGGCTAAGGTGCAGGCACGGCCCAGGGCGATGATGGAGGAGTGGTTCTCGGTGCCGGCACGGCGTCCCATCTCCTGGTGGCCACCCATGAGGAAGGGGGCAAAACGGGTGCCTTTGCGAATATAGAGGGCACCCACACCCTTGGGGGCGTGGAGTTTGTGGCCGGAGAGGGAGAGCATGTCGATGGCGGAGTCGGCGAGGTTGATGTCGACCTTGCCGACGGCCTGGACGGCATCGGTGTGGAAGACGGCGCCGGCGGCCTTCACCTTCTTGGCGATCTCCTCCACGGGGAAGATGGTACCGCTCTCGTTATTGGCCCACATGACGCTGACGATGGCCGTATCCTTGGAGAGATTCGCGTAGAGGGTATTTAAGTCGATGCGCCCTTTACGGTCTACGGGGACGTAGGTGACACGGTACCCCTTCTTCTCCAGGTCTTCGCAGTATGTTTTGACTGCGGGATGCTCCACCATGGTGGTGATGATGTGTTTTTTATCCGGATTGGCGATGAGGGCCGCATGGATGGCGGTGGAGTCGCTCTCGGTGCCGCAACTGGTGAAGAGAATCTCTTCGGGCAGGGCGCCCAGAAGGCTGGCCACACGCTCCCGGGCCAGGGCCAGGGGGGCTCCGGCTTCGGCACCTTTGTGGTGCATGCTCGAGGGGTTTCCGTAGAGATTTGTAAGGGCCGGGATCATCTCTTCCAAGACTTCATCGGCGATGCGGGTAGTGGCGTTGTTGTCGAGATAGATAGTACGCATTACTTCACCTCCTCCACTATGAGCTCTTGGGTGACCAACTCACGGAGTTTGGCTTCCACATGGTTCTTCAAGGTGATCTGAGATTTGCTGCAGGTGGCACAGGAGCCCTGAAGACGGACATAGACCTTGTTGCCGACCACATCTACCAGCTCGATATCGCCTCGGTCTTTCTGGAGGGCGGGTTTGATCTCACGCTCTAAGGTACTTTCGATGAGCTTGATCTTCTGCATGTTGCTCATGCGTACGGGCTTGATGATCTCCATGGTCGCCTCGCCCCGAACCCTGTGGATGATCGCCTCGATGTCATCATGGCACTTGCCGCAACCGCCGCCCGCCTTGAGGTGATGGATGATCTCATCGATGGTGGTGAGATTGTCCTCTTTGACGGCCCGTTCGATTTCGAGATCGGTGACGCCGAAGCATTCGCAGACCACGTTGCCTTGGGTCTCCTTGACCACTTCGCCTCGGAAATCGGCGATGGCGCGTTCCAGGCCGTCACGGCCCATAACGGAACAGTGGATCTTCTCTTTGGGAAGGCCTCCGAGGAATTCGGCGATGTCGTCGTTGGTGATCTTGGCGGCTTCGTTTAAGTCCAGCCCCTTGACCATTTCGGTGAGGGCAGAAGAGGAGGCGATGGCGCTGGCACATCCGAAGGTCTGGAATTTAGCGTCTTCAATGATATCATTATCACTCACGCGAATGGTGAGTTTTAGCGCATCTCCGCAGGAAAGGGACCCCACTTCGCCGACGCCGTTGGCATTTTCAACCACACCAACGTTTCTGGGGTTCAGAAAGTGATCCCTTACTTTTTCCGTATAATCCCACATGGTAAACTCCCGTTAAGCATTATGTATGACCTCGCAATCACCCGGCGTTCGTGAATGCATGCAGCCGGGTGCTGCCGACATTTCGAAATTCCATGATGTCACAACGAGGCGTCGTTGTAATGTTCTTCTGTTCCCAGTGTAGCCTTGATCTATTAACTTTTTACGACCGCATGATCTTTTGGGTAGCCGAACGTTTTTCAAGAAGATAAGAATCAACCACGATTGGTCAACCCTTTCAAGGATAAAATCGATAAAATCGGTTTCCTATAGAAAATAGATACGTTCATATAGGTATCGGTGCCATGAGAAAAAGAGATGGGAAAGTTTATGGGATGTGGTTGACAACCCTTTGGTCTCTAAGGGATAGTGGGAAAGGTAAAAAATAGACCCTTGTGATTTATTCCTCGTTTTATCGGCCTTCACGGGCTGATTTTTGGTGAAAAGGGAGTCTTTCCTATGAATGAGCATATCACACGTATCGAATGGGCCGTATCCTCCATACGCGCTGCCTGGCCCCATTCACCGGATCTCCTCATCTTGGCCGGAACCGGCCTCTCGGACTGCGCGGGGTTTGTCACCGAGGAGGTCTCTCTACTATATAAGGATATCCCGGGGTTTCCCGAGGCGACCGTGGCCAGCCATAAAGGGGCCCTCCTCTGTGGGAACCTTTCCGGTATAAAGGTGATGGTGATGCAGGGGCGCTTTCATCTCTACGAAGGGTATTCCCCCATGGAGGTGACCCTGCCCATACGGGTGGCCCGGGCCCTGGGCGCTCATACCCTGATTGTCACCAACGCCTCGGGCGCCCTGAACCTCTCCTTTCCCAAAGGGGGGCTTATGGTGATCCGGGATCACCTGAACTTCACTGGGGAGAACCCCCTGGTGGGTGCCCATATCGATGCCTGGGGCCTTCGTTTTCCTGCCATGATTCACACCTATGATAGAGATCTCTCCGATGCCGCCCTGGCCACCGCCCATGATATGGGGCTGGCCGTCTGTGAGGGGGTCTACGCGGGGTTGAAGGGTCCCAGCCTGGAGACCCCCGCCGAGATGCGTTGGCTCAAAGGCTCGGGAGCGGACTGTGTGGGGTTCTCCACGGTTATGGAGACCATCGCCGCCCACCATGCGGGAATGCGTATCCTGGGACTCTCCATGATTACCAATATGAATGATCCCGAAAGCCCCGATGGGGCGACGATGGAGGAGGTCCTGTCCGTAGCGGAACGGGCGCGGCCTGGACTGGAGCGCTTGCTGGAGGCGATGGTGAGACGGGTGGGGGCGTAAGCCGGAAGACTCTGTATGACAGGACCTATCTGGCTGTGCCTTTGGGAAGAAAGGCCCGTCATGGTCACTATAAACGTCTGTTTGGCAAGCGCCTCTCATAAAAATTGGCAAAAGGTTGGGTGCCTTCTATGGTGAAAGTGGGCTTAAAAAAGGAGCCTGGCCGGCGGCCAGGGTGGCGACGCCACTTAGGCAAAAATACCCTAACGCAGATTGCATATGTGATTCTTCGTTTAAATCGAAATATCTGTTTATCAAGCCCACTCTTTCAAATCAGGCAGAAGGTTGGCACCCCCGGCAGGGGGAGTTGCCTCTTTTTTACCACGGGATTTAAATCGATCTGTATGCCAGGGGGACCTCTTTACGCCGTTTTCATAAAGCCGGAACGCGTCGCCTCGTAAAGGCGTGGCTTTTGGCAGGGGTGACAGCGGCAATCGTTGAATTGAATAGTGATGAGAAAAGGATGGTACCATGAATGAAGAGACGATGCTGATCAAAGGTGGGTGGGTGATTCCCATGACCCACCGCACGGTGTATGAGAGGGGTGCGGTGTGGGTGAAGGGCGGTATCATAGGGGGGGTATTCCAAGAGGGGGAGGCGCTTCCCACGGTGGATCGGGTGGTGGATGCCACGGGGTGTGTGGTGATGCCCGGCCTTGTCAATACCCATTGCCACACCCCCATGTCTCTGTTTCGGGGGTTGGCAGACGATATGTCCCTCTCTGTCTGGCTGAATGACCATATCTTTCCCGCCGAGGCCGCTTATATTAACCCGGGCACGGTGCGGGCCGGAGCCCTTCTCTCCTGTGCGGAGATGCTGTTGTCCGGTACCACTACGGTATGTGACGGCTATTTTTATGAGGAGGAGGTGGCCGAGGCGGTACTGATCGCGGGGATGCGGGCGGTTTTGGGGCATGGGGTCATCGATTTTCCGGCACCGGGGGTGCCCGACCCTTTCGAGAATATCGCCACGGCGGTGCGATTTGTCGAGGCGTGGCAGCATCGCTCACCGCTTATCACCCCGTCGATCTTCTGCCACTCCGCCTTTACCTGTGGTGAGAAGACCCTCACCCGAGCCAAGGAGGCGTGCCGACGCCTTGGCGTGCTCTTCCAGATTCATACCGCCGAGACCCAAGATGAGGTGCAGACGATGCGAGAGGATCGCGGGATCTCCCCGTATCAACTCCTCGACGATCTTCACCTCCTCGATGAATCCACCCTTTTGATCCACAACGTCTGGATGGATGAGTCGGATATCGACCTGGTGGCCCGGGGGGGAGCCATGGCCTCCCACAATCCGGGGAGCAATACCAAGCTCGCCTCGGGGGTCTCTCCCGTACCGCGTCTCCTGGACCATGGGATCCACGTGGGGCTGGGGACCGATGGTTCGGCCAGCAACAACAACCTCGATCTCTTTGGGGAGATGCATCTTGCCGCAAAGCTTCATAAGGCCTATAGCCTTGATCCATCGGTGATGGATGCCTGGACCGTTCTGGAAATGGCCACCGTAGAGGGCGCCAAAGCCTTGGGCCTGGGCGGTAGTATTGGGAGCCTGCATCCCGGCAAACGTGCCGATATCATCTTGGTAGATATGAACACGCCCCACCTCACCCCTGTCCACAATCCTGTCTCCAACCTTGTGTACGCGGCGACCGGTGCCGACGTCCGGGATGTCTTCGTGGATGGCAGGCAGGTGGTGAAAGATGGGGGCCTCCTCACCATGGATATCAAGGCGGTGATGGATGAGGTGAGCCGGATCGCGAGAGAGGTCGGGCGTCTATAGGCGCTCACTGCGGGCTTTGCCCGCCGTCATGGCTGTAGGGATTGCCCGCTTTTGAATGTTATTTTATCATTGAGCCATTTCGTCGTATTTTTTTGCTGATTTTAAGCGACAGTAAATCCTGTCGAGTTCTAAATAATAGCATGACATGAGGTTTGTACTTGGGGGCTTAAAAGAAACCAATATGTAGCCCCTTTATCCAAGTTTCACTCAATGAAAACCTGAATTTTATCATTGGTTTTGGTTTTGGATTGGAACCAAGAATCACCGATGATGAAATCTTTGATAAAGCCGGGGTGGTGGTGGGCCTGTCCACAGAGGGGATCAATCAAAGAAAGTTTCCAAAAAGGCAGGGCCCTTGTCGCGGTATTTGCCCCGGGCATTAAGGCACCTAATTTGCGGGTGCAGGCTCAGGGAATGTCTCATATGAAAAAAATAAGATGAAGCGCGTAAAAAGAATATTCATCAGTGACTGATCTCGATGCTGAATTCCATTTCTTGCGTGACGCACGAGGCGGTATAGGTCGTCGCAAAATTCATGGCTCGCTTTTTGTGTAAAATCACGAAGAACACGAAGCGTCCAGCGGTCTACACGAAGGACGTTGAGCCAGCTTCGCCGTTATTTAGGGGCGAAGCCCGTCTGCGAATGCCCTCACCCCGAGGAATGGGGTGAGGGCATTCGCAGACCTTTGGATCCAGGGGCTCAGCCCTTGTCTACCCGAGGCCTCGTTTTTTTGCCCATTTTATTTTTTCCCTTCCCCTGACTCTCTCCTCAGCCTTTTCATCCCCTCTCTCGCCTCTGCCTTCATGGCCGGTAAGTGTTCCGACGGGAGTTTTTTTTCAATTTTTGAAAGAAGCTCTGGAGCGTTCGGTATCTCTGCCATGGTGGCGGCTATCGCCCAGAAATAGGCGTCTTGATAATCAAAGCGATCCTCTGCATGCTGATAAAGTAGGCCGGCAAATTTCATCTGGGCTTCGGGGTTGTTTTTTTCGGCGGCATATCTGTAAGCCTTTTTGGCCATTTCGATGTTTTGATCGTTGTTGAAGGGGTTGGACCATGTGTCCCCCAGCTCAATGACGGCTTTCATCGAGCCGCTTTCTTTGGCGTTGGAGAAAAGAAGGTCCATTTTTGCCTGTTTCTCTTCGGCGTCCGTGTCTCTCGCCTTCAGGCGGGCGATCAAGACTTCAATGTATTGCCGGGTGACCGTATCCGGTGTTACTTCGAAACGCTTAAAAACAGTGGATTGCTCTGGGGGAAGCCCTTTAAGCACCTTGGAGTACCAATAAATTGATTTGTCGAGGCATTGCTTGAGGTCCGTGTCACAGTTGTTTCTATAGCTGTAATGCCTGCCCAGAATAAACTGCGCTTTTCGATCGCCCTCATCGGCCAATGTGTTCGTCAGGATAAACCACTTTTTTTGCCATTGCGGGTTTTTATCTTCGTAGGGAAAATCATAGATATCCAGCAAGGCGCTCTGTGATGGTTTATGTCCTTTTTCAGCGGCCTTTTCGTACCAGTAGACCGCTTTTCCCAAAAGCGTCATGTCTGGGTTAATAAAATCATAGTCTTGGGCCTCTTCTGCATAGATCTCGGCCAACTCGAACTGGGCATTTTGATCCCCTTCCACAGCAGACTCCAACAGGGCGACTTTCCCGTCCGTATCAACGGCACCTGCCGTACCCATCCATAAAAACAACATCAAAAGAACGATCACAACTCGCTTCATGCATACTCCTATTTTTTAGCGACAGTCACTGTGGCTGGACTTGGAAAGAAGGCCAAGCCACGTCCCTTAACATTTGGCTAGGACAGCCCACGGCATGAGCGCTTTTCGTTTGCCAGATGCGGATCTAAAAAATTACTAAGTGATTCTGGGATATAAGGTGTTGGGGCTTTGTTGTCAAGACACAGGCCAACGTGAATTTTACCGCTCCCCGGGCCAAATCACACCCGTCTTTAAAGCGAAATTCGCTTGAGAACGCATGGTAGGAGAGCTGTTTATCAAACTCGATCTTTCAAATTAGGCAAATGTTTAGCCTCCGGCAGGGCCGCCGGAGGCGTAGGCTGACTCATTATCAAAATCCCTTCTGCCATTTTTGAATTTCACTTATTTTAAAGGGACTCTTTTTTAACTGAAATAAGGTAAGATCTTGGGGTGAGTCAAGATGAATGATGGATAAGATTAAGGAAATATGAATGGCCCTCCGAACCCAGACCCTTGCTGTTACAGGCAC
>JABXKT010000156.1 GCA_013619155.1 Desulfobacteraceae bacterium | reverse complement strand
CCTTAAAATACCTCTCTCCACACCGAACGTCTCATATACGCCGGCACAGATGAGCCACCTTCCTATTTATTACCCCCGTGGCCTCCGCCTCCGTGACCGCCACCACCGCTGGAGCCATTACCGCCACTGCCACTCCCGCTGCCTCCCATGGACCCATGGCCCGAGGCCCCGGAACCGTTCTGGGCGCCATGACGGCTGCTGTGGGTCCCCAGATCCGATGCCGACATGCCCCCCCGGATAGCCTGGGTGTACTGGTTGGCCAGCATCTCCCCGTTCCCCTGACCTGCCTTCTGGTGAAAGGTCTCTCTTAATTGCGCCATCTCTCCGGCACCATACCCCTGCTCCAGGGCGGCGTCCACGGTATCGGTGGCAGATGCCGATCCCACCCGTGCGCGCACCATCTCTCGCACGGCCAGTACCGACTCTTCAGCCAGGGCACCATCTGTCTCCCCATCTCGCGCCATCATCCGTTCCCGAAGACGGGCCATATCATCATGGGTCATGCCGGCGGCCAGGGCATCGGCCATGGCTCCCGTCATACGCCGGTGAGTGGCCGCATCTCCGGCCATGCCCTCGCTCCACGCCCCGGCATCACGGTAGCGCTGATGCACCCTCTCCATGGCCGAGAGGAGCTGATCACCCCGAACCCTCTTGGCGAGTCCCTCCTCCGCCTTATCCAGGAGGGGATGGGCCGGAGTGCCCTCTTCATGGGCCCGGCGAACCATCTCAAGGAGCGTGACGGCCTGGGCCTCCGCCATACCCTGGGCCTGCATGGCCGTCACCACGGCCAGGGCACGATCCACACCCGGCCCCTCCATCTTTGCCATCTCACGCGCCAAAGATGGGCTCACCTCCTCGGCCCCGATACTAGCCGGTCCCACCAGACTCACTGCCATGGCCCATACGACTACACCCATCACATACATAGATCTCATAATATACCTCCCGTTCCCTTAATGATTTAAGGGGAATAAATACAAATTTCGCCGCCAAAATCATCATACTCTCTCTGAGCACATGACGGCGTCACCACATGGCCATCGATCCGATAAAAGTACCGACACTCTCTGTCCACGGGTAAAATCACCCGCCAGACGCCTTTACGAACCTTTTCGGCCCGCTGGGGGGAAAAGCCATCGATGGAGCTGTAAAAAACCACCGCCTCGGCATCCCGATCCTTGAGGTAGAGGGCCACTCCCTGGGCCTCATGCCGCACCCAGTGGGGAGAACAACCCCCTATCACAAAAATTAGTATTATTAATAAGATACGCATCACACCTCCGTTTCTTCCACCTGCAGTATTGAGTTCACCCCGCCAAAATCATCCGATTCTCGGGCCACCACCGTGGGGTCCGGTGATAACACCTGTCCATCGAGGAGAAAGGCGTAGCGATGCACCCCCACCGGCAGGGTGAGGGTCACCTCCCAGTACCCCTGCCCCCCCACAGGCCGGAGAGAACGGGGCGACCATTCGGTGAAATCACCCAGAACGGCCACCGTCTCCACATCCGGGGCATGGATAAGAAAGCGATGGGCCATCTGAGGCACAGGGTTCGGTCCCCGGCCCACCACCCACATCACAAGGATGAGAAGAGAGGCCGCCAGGGCCAGGGCGGGTCGCCAGCCCCCCCGGTGCTTTCTGGGCGGAAGGGTCATAGGAGGAGCGCCACGGTCCATACCGGTGAGGCACCTCTCCTGGGCAAGGAGTGCCAGAGCCTCCCCATAAAAAGCATCATCGTCCCTCACCCCGTGGACAAAGACCTCTTTTTCCCCAAGATCCAACTCATCGTCGATAAACTGACTAATCAATATATGATCCATCACGCATCCCTCCCCTTCAACCCCTCTCGCAGACGGCGGCGTGCCCTGTGCACCCGGACCTTAACGTTGGCCACACTGGTGCCAGTAATCTCGGCCACCGCCCCATAGTTCAAATCCCCTGAGATCACCAAAAGTAGGGTATCGCGCTCCTCTATAGGGAGCCGGGAGATCTCGGAGAGCACCCCCCGCATCTCCTCATCCCGGAGCAGCGCTCCCTCCTGATCCTCCGGGCTCACCCCGTCTGTCTCCGTCTCCCACCGGATCCGCCCCTCCTTTTTTACCGTGTCCAAGAGGATATTTCGCGCGATACGGTAGAGAAGGGTCGGGGTGACATCCCCGGCCGAGTAGGCGTCCATACAGCGCACAAAGGTCTCCTGCACCAGATCGGCAGCCATCTCAGGATGCCCCGTCCCCTTTAAGAGGTAGTGATAGAGACCGGTGCGATACCGCTCGTATAAATGGGTAAATGTTTTCATCATCTGCTCCTTTAAACGTCCGGCAACGAAAAAGGTTACACATTTTTTTAAGAATGTCCGGGGATGCCTGATGGCAGCACGACGGGCCACCGTAAAGTGGGCCACTTCTATGGTTAAAGTGGCTAAAAAATGGGCCTCCGGCGGCAAGGTGTGCCACCTTGAAAGCAGCTTGCATATGCGCTTCACCCCTCGTGCCTCGGGGCAAATCGCATACGCCTTTGATTCTTCGCTTACACTCAAAGTGGCTTGAGAATAGTTGTTTATCAAGCTTTTCAAAAGGTTGGCTCCCGGCAGGGCCGCCGGCGGCAAGGTATTTTTGCCTAAGTGGCTTCGCCCCCCTTGCCCTCCGGAGGTATTTTTTTGAAGCCGAACCGTTACCCCTTTTTTTTAAATACACCGCCCCATGAACAAAGATGGCACTGCTGCCTCGGCTGTTTTTTTTAAAAAAAGGCATCTGTCGGATAAACCACCCGATACGCAACGAATGATAAAAAAGCCCCATAAAACCCTATTGACAAACACCCCCCACGGGAGTGTAATGCGTTTACCTTATTCTCAGGGCGGGGTGAAATTCCCCACCGGCGGTAAGCCTTCAATGGCAAGCCCGCGAGCGCTCTTTACCGATATCACTATCGGCGACGAGGATAGCTGATCCGGTTAAATTCCGGAGCCGACGGTTAGAGTCCGGATGGAAGAGGATAGGTTGTCCCCATGCGGACTTAGGTTTCGGGTATACCACCCGCCCCACTTCCGCTTCGTGATGCCTCTCAACACGTGCAGCAAAGGATGGTCCTTTGCCTCACACCTTCCGTTAGCCCTGATTCTGGAAATTTTCGACTCGTTTCATCGCCCTTTGCATCTTGGTGTGCAGACGTCGCTGTCTCTCGGGTCGACTTAAAAAGACTGGAGGTCTTTCCATGAATCAGAATCTTCTTGAACAATTCGGCACCCCCATTGAACGTGTAGAAAAAGCCCTTAAAGCCCTTCGAAATGGTGAAGGTGTCCTGGTGGCCGATGACGAGAACCGTGAAAATGAAGGCGACCTGATTTTTGCCGCCGAAACCATCACCGAAGCCCAGATGGCCCTCATGATCCGGGAGTGCTCCGGCATCGTCTGCCTCTGCCTCACCCCAGAGATGACCTACAATCTCGATATCCCCCTCATGGTGCCGGCCAACGGCTCCCGCTTTGGAACCAACTTTACCGTCACCATCGAAGCCACCGAAGGCGTAACCACAGGGGTCTCCGCCAAGGACAGGGTTACCACCATCAAGGCGGCGATAGCCGATGGGGCCCATCCCAACGATATCCAGAGGCCGGGCCACGTCTTCCCTTTAAAGGCACGAAAAAATGGGGTCCTCGACCGAGAGGGCCACACCGAGGCCACCGTGGATCTCTGTCGTCTATCAGGGCTTAAGCCCACGGGCGTTCTCTGCGAACTCACCAACGAAGATGGCACCATGGCCCGTCTTCCCGAGCTGGTGGCCTTCGGTAAAAAGCATGGGATGACCGTCCTCACTGTGGAGGACATCATCTTCTACCGACGCACCATGGAGGCCAAAGAGGTGGCTTAGATCCCTCCCCCTTTCGTCCAAGGGGTTTTTTTACATTTATGAGTGAGTACCCCACTATGAGGCCAAATGTGTCCGGCTTCAATGGCTGAATCGCCTATACTGACAATACCTTAAGTCAGAAAAATTCGTGCCATAGGTAGAAGAAAGATCACCTGCATTGACACCACCTCGAAAGGGGCCTGCCACACCTCCCGGCAGCGCCCCTTTTTTTTATCCCCGACGCAAAAAAAAAGGCCCGGCCATCCTTTATAAAAGAGGATCACAGGGCCTTTTCATACTGTTTTTTAAGGGTGTGGAGCCAATGAGCGGATTCGAACCGCTGGCCTGCTCATTACGAGTGAGCTGCTCTGCCAACTGAGCTACATTGGCCCAACGGATCAAAAATAAAAGAAAAGCGCCAAAAAGGTCAAGAAAATTCTCCCCAGGGTTTAAAAAGTACCATAAAGAATAACGGCAACGGCCGTCCTCAAGGAACCTTCAATCCTATCCCTATAATAAGAAGAAAAATGCACACCATTTTCTGGACATCTGAGCCCATCGGATATACAAGAAAGAATTGCTCTTCTCTGGGCAATCTTCTTCATCCGGCAGACCTTCCTGCCACACACAGACCTACCGGTCAATGATCTCTCAAAAACCCACCATCGCACAGGATCTGGCGATGAAAGGATGATTACGTGGCACCATCGAAATTTTATGCCGTTGCAGTAGGACGAGTGCCCGGTACCTACACCAACTGGCCCGATGCTCAATCCCAGGTCATTGGGTTTGAAGGGGCTATGTTTAAAAGCTTTTCAACCCGAGCAGAGGCCGACGCCTGGCGCAAAAACCCATCCTACAAACAAGTGGTCCGAAAGCGATGCAAGCCCACGGAAAAAAAAGTGGACGCCCCTCCCCTTAAAAAAACGGATGGAAAAACCGTACGTATCTTCAGCGACGGAGGGGCCATCGGAAACCCCGGTCCCGGAGGCTACGGCGTGGTGATCATCGACGGCAAAGAGCGTACCGAACTTCAAGGGGGCTACGGCCACACCACCAACAACCGCATGGAGCTCATGGGGTGTCTCAAGGCCTTAGAGCACATCGGCCCCACCACACGCCCCCTCCTCATCACCACCGACTCCTCCTACGTAGTCAACGGCATCACCCGAGGCTGGGCCGAGGGGTGGCGAAAACGCGGATGGATTAAATCCGACGGAAAACCGGCCTTAAATACCGACCTCTGGGGAAAACTCCTCGACTTTTGCGCCACCCTCTCCATCCGATTCCAGTGGGTGAAGGGCCACTCCGGCCACCCCGAAAACGAGCGCTGCGATGCCATGGCCACGGCCACCGCCCGCAGTGGTAAAAATCTCGATCTGGATGTGGGATATGTGCGCACCCTCTAGTCGCCCCACGACCGCAGCCGGGCACCGGCCAGACCGCCCCGGCTGCTTACAATAGTTACGCATCGCCAATGAATACCCAATCACCCCAAAATTCTTTGAAGAATGATGGGGTGATTTTTTTTTACTGAAACCACATCCCAGAATAATTCCCACCGTTAGAATAGATCTGATCACAACATCCCCTGTCGTGCCGCTTCAGCCGACTAAAAAGAGGGTTCTTCGTTCCAAAAAAGATGCCGTATAAAACCCCGCGACGTACTCCTCATCATGCCGAGCCCGCATTTCACGATTTTTCTCATCATCGATAACCAAGACGCTTGATGGTGGATTCTACCCACTCACTCTGATCGGTATCCAAATCGGGACTGGCACAACAATAGGGGCCAGGTTTCTCATGGCAGTGGAGATATTACCCGTTCAATAAAAGAAGGCCTCTCTTTAGCAAAGGAAACCCATCACACATTAAGGAGGATAAATCGCCGTCGTACCTCGTCCGATACACATATCCCCCAGGCTCATATCAACCCGCAGATAAAAATGGCTATCCATAATCGAAAAACCCAGCACATCCATGGCATAGATCATGGAGAATCATTTTATCATACGGGGAATACACGGCATGGGAGACTCCTCTTGAGTCTTTCATCCATTTTATTTGCGACACTTAAAGGCGGGTTTTTTTAAATGAAGGCATGTTAAGTACTCACACAAGAGCCTCACATCTTCATCAACATTTCAAGACCCCTGTTCCTGAGCAAATAGGGACTTAGTCTATATAGCTATATTTATGGAAAATATTACAATACAAGAAGGTAGGTGACTACGAATCGTTTTGATCTCAAATGATCGTTAAATACAGAACCAACTTGAATCATAAATTATTCAAATTGGTTCTCCATAAATTGGAAATTTTATAAAAACCGTACTCCCTTTTCTAATCTGACTTTCCACCTCAATAGAGCCCCCATGAGTATCCATGATCGTTTTACAAATGGCAAGCCCCAGGCCACTGCCACCCACATCGCGGGATCTTTCTTTATCCACCCTGTAAAATCGTTGAAAAATATGAGGCAACTGATCTTCATGAATCCCAATCCCGGTATCTGAAAAGGAAATCACGGCGTGGTCATGATTCTCTTTTACCTGTACGGTAATGGAACCACCTTTACCCGTAAACCGGATAGCATTCTGAAAAATATTAAGCACCACCCTTCTCAGTCTTTTCTTATCTCCTTTTACCCGAATATCTTCTGAACATTTTGTGTTTAACAGGATGCCTTTTTCATTGCATAAAATCGATACATCCGAACTGATACCCTGAACAAAAGAGCTAAGTTCAATGATCTCAAACTGATATTTCTCTGTCCCTGAATCAGCACGTGCAAGCGCCATCAATTGATGGGTCAACGTTGCCATCTGTTCTGACTCGATAGAGATAACTTCCAGTGCCCTGCGGTATTCACTGGGCTCTCTTTCTTTCTGTAGCGTGAGGGTAGCCTCTGCCTGGATAATTGAAAGGGGTGCACGCAGTTCATGGGATGCATCACTTGTGAATTCTTTCTGACGTTTGAATGCCTGTTCAAGTCTTGTTATCATCTGATTCAACACTGACGCAAGGTTTCCGAGTTCATCCTTTGTCCCGACATCAATCCGCAGGCTTAGATCACTTTCTTCAATACGACGTGCGGTATGTGTCATCTGCTCCACAGGTTTAAATGCCCGGTGTGCCAGAAACACCCCTCCTGCGCCTGATAGTATCAATGTTAGGGGGACGGCAAAAAGCAGTATCTCGAAAAGTCGTGTCAGGGTATTTTTTATATTTTCGGTGGGGCTTGCCACGATAAGCGCGACCTTGTCTATTTCAATTTGCTGCGCCGGTCTATTTTCTGGCACGGGTGGAAACTTTCTGACTCTTTTATCGTCTCTGTTTAAGCGATTCGGTTCTTTTTCTGGTTTGGAGAACGGATCATGCCTTCTTTTTGAGTTGCCTGGAATGAAGGGTGAAATATAAAACCGGTATAATCCATTCTCAGGGAAGTCAACGTTTGAGAAAATATGTTCACCTGCAAGGGCCCTGTCGATAATTTGATCATCCAAAGGAAATGTTAACCCATGATGGGAAACATTTTTCAACTGATTGCCTGCATAATAATAAAAAGAGATATACTCTCCAGGTTTTCCTTCAAAGGTCCCCTCGGAAACAATGGATATGATATCCCTGATCTCCGAAAGCTGAACCACCCGATTCTTAGCGCGTTTATCAAAATGTGAATACAATACTTTAGAGAGCGCGAAATAAACACCGCAACACAGGAAAATCAGCAAAACACTGAGTACTGCAAGATACCAGAGAGTGAATTTGAATTTAATCGTATGAATGAAATTCATAGGGTTTTTATCCGGTATCCCGCTCCCCTGATGGTTTCAATGATATGTTTTCCCTTTTCTATATCTATCTTTAGCCTGATGCGACGAATATACACATCCACCAGATTTGAGATACTGTCAAAATCGTAATTCCATACATGCTCCACAATCATGGTCCGGGTGATAACAGTATTTGAATTATACATCATATACTCCAGGATTGCGTACTCCTTGGTCGTCAGATCCATTGGCTTTTTTTGCCACCACACTTCACGCGTGCTTGTATCAAGAACCAGATCTCCGACAGTCAATCGAGTTGCCTTAGACTCCCCCTGACGTCTGAGAAGTGCTCTGACCCTCGCTGAAAGTTCACTAAAAACAAAGGGCTTAACCAGATAATCATCGGCACCCGTATCAAGACCCTTTACCCTGTCCTCGACCGTATCTTTCGCCGTCAGCATGAGAATGGATGTATTAATATTTTTAATCCGAAGGCTTTTGCATACATCAAGACCATTTTTTTCCGGCAGCATTATATCTAATATAATGAGGTCATAAGGTGTATTTTCCGCGTAATACTCTCCATCTGCGCCGTTATAGACACAATCTACGGCATGAGACTCCTCTTTAAGTCCCCGTTTAATCACATCACAGAGTTTCCGATCATTATTAATTAGATGGCATGTTAACACACCAAAATGAACTGAAAATGAAATTTTATGACTGTTCATCTTGTGTTCATATTCATGGGGTACATTGCGAGTCAACGGCATGAAGCTTGCCGTTATTTCTTAATTCAAGAAACCGCTATGGCGCTCCTCCTGCAGGGACATAAGAGGTATCGAGTAAGCACTATTTTTTTATGATTCATTCAGAAATGGTTTAAAATATGATCAAAATGACATCAAATACCTTCGATAAAAACAGTGACGGATGCTTCCATCAGCCGGGGTTCATGGGGCTGAAAGTAAAGATTCGGAGGGTGGTCTCCAGGACGAAGACTGTCCGATGTTTTCGCCGGTACGTTGGCGGACTATTGGCCTTGTTTGTGCTGGTGAACCTCTCCGGATGCACGGTTGTGGGCACCGATTATGTGCCGGTGGAAATCAAGGCGACAGAAGCCTGGAATAGCCGTCTTGCGGGCGACTTGACCGACAAAGCCATCTCGTCATCAACCCTGGCCACCTGGTGGAAAATACTCGATGACCCTATTTTATCCAGCTTAATGGATCGCGCCGTGGCCAGCAACCTGGACCTCAAGCAGGCCCGGTCGCGGGTTCGTGAATCACGGGCCCTCAGTGGCATCAGCCGGGCCGCTGTCTTTCCGGCCATTGATGCCACGGGATCGGTATCCAAATCCCGCAGCAGTAAAACGGATCTGTATGCCGCAGGGTTCGATGCGGGCTGGGAATTGGACCTTTTCGGGGGGCTGCAACGATCCATCGAGGCTTCAGATGCGGATCTGCAGGCCAGCGCTGAAGATCGTAACACCGTCATGGTCTCCCTGCTGGCCGAAGTGGCCCTGAATTATGTTGACACCCGAACCTATCAGGCCCGGCTGGCAGTAGCTCAGGCAAATCTTGCCGCCCAGCAGGAGAACTATGCGTTGATACAATGGCGGGTTCAGGCCGGACTCAGTGATGAACGGGTCCTGCAACAGGCGAGGTACAACCTGGAAAACACCCGTTCGGAAACACCGACCCTGCGTACCGGATTGGAAGAGACCCTGAATCGTTTGGCCGTATTGTTGGGGCAACCACCCGGTGCTGTTCATGCAGAATTGAAAGAGCCCAAACCCATCCCCACCACACCCCTTGAAGTGGCCGTGGGCGTTCCTGCCGACACGCTTCGGCATCGGCCTGACATCCGCATGGCCGAACGAGAACTGGCAGCCCAGACCGCCCGGGTGGGTGCCGCCACGGCAGATCTTTACCCCAAGTTTTCCTTGGCAGGAACGATCGGGCTTGCATCTGCATCCAGCACTGAGTTTATGACATCGGCCACCCACAACTGGCATATCGGCCCTAGCTTTTCCTGGAACATTTTTGACGCGGGTGCCATCCGTCAGAATATTCAGGTGCAATCGGCCCTTCAGGAACAAGCCCTGATTCAATATGAATCCACCGTTTTAGGTGCCATGGAGGAGGTCGAAAGTGCCCTGATCACCTATACCCAGGAGCAACAGCGCCGCAAGGCCCTCAAAGCCGGATTAAATGCGGCAGAACTGGCCGCTCAGCTGGCAAAAAATCAATACCAGGCTGGCCTCGTGGATTTCATCAATGTTCTGGAGACCCAGCGCACGCTGCTCTCCTTTGAAGACAATCTGGCGCTAAGCGACGGGACGATTACATCCAATCTGGTTCGGATCTACAAAGCCCTTGGGGGCGGATGGGCATCACCTGCGATTACCCAAACCTGTGAAAATCAGAAACAAAGGAATGATCAGCAATGAATAACACCCCTACGGAGTCGAATACGGATATCTCACACACCCTCGGGCTTGATGCCTCTCCGGTCGGCACCACGCGCCTGAAGCGGCGACTTATCTGGTTTGGCCTGATTTTGCTTATGGCGGCCAGTGTGTTCAAATGGACGACGCACGCCACGACCGTGAAGGTTGGGTATAAAACCCAGCCGGTCCAGATCGGAAATATGACCATCACGGTCAGCGCCACCGGCAACCTGGAGCCGACCAACCAAGTGGATGTAGGCAGCGAACAGTCAGGCACAATCAAGACCGTAGAGGTAAGCTACAACGATCAGGTCAAAAAGGGTCAGGTCCTGGCGCGTCTTGACACCACGAAACTCGAAGCCGAAATGAAAAAATCCAAAGCCGCCATGGCAATAGCCCGCGCCGTGGTGCTTCAGACCCAGGCAACGGTCAATGAAACACAAAAGGTGATGGTGCAGCTGAAAAAGGTTCGTGAACTGAGCCATAACAAGGCCATTTCCGAATATGACCTGGACGCGGCAGAGGCGGCACTGGAACGTGCTCGGGCCGATGAAGCAGGGGCCAGAGCACAAGTATTGCAGGCCCAAGCCGTCCTCGAATACAACCAGACGGATTTGGCCAAAGCGATCATTTTCTCGCCTGTCAACGGCCTTGTTCTGTCCCGCGAAGTTGAGCCAGGCCAGACCGTGGCGGCCTCCCTGTCGGCACCGGTCCTGTTCACTCTGGCGGAGGATCTGGCCCAGATGGAACTTCATGTGGATGTGGATGAGGCCGATGTGAGCCAGGTAAAGGAAGGTCAGACCGCCGTATTCACCGTCGATGCCTACCCGAATCAGACATTTCCCGCACGTATTCTTCAAATCCGTTACGGTGCCCAGACCACGGATGGTGTGGTCACCTATGAGACCGTGTTGAGTGTGGACAATAGGGGCCTGCTGCTGAGGCCAGGGATGACAGCAACGGCAGATATCACGGTTAAACAGATCGAACAGGCGATTCTCATACCCAATGCGGCCCTGCGGTTTACCCCGACGCAAACAGAGAACAGCCGCCAGAAGCAGAGTGGGGGCATCGGCAGTGTCATCAGCAAATTGATGCCACGACAGCCCGGAAGGCACAACGATTCACCAAAACAGAACGTCTCCAAGGGTACCGATGACAATCAGCAGGTGGTGTGGACCCAGGAAGTCGATCGCCTTCACCCCATATTCGTGACCATCGGCGCAACGGACGGCACTCTGACACAGGTGACATCGGGTGATATTACACCCCAAATGGCACTGGTGGTCGATACCGTGAGTGGAGACGAATGAGCATGGTCGATTCCCACCAGAAAACAACGGACGCCCTTATCGAGCTGGAGAGCATTAGCAAAGTATATGACACCGGAAGTGCGGCCATGCATGCCCTGCGGGGTATTAACCTGCGCATTTTTTCGGGAGAGTTCCTGGCCGTTATGGGCCCCAGCGGATCAGGAAAATCTACCTGCATGAATATTTTAGGTTGTCTGGATCCCCCTACGGCCGGGAGCTACCGGTTCAAAGGCGTGAAGGTCGAAACCCTCTCCCGTGATCAGCGGGCTATTCTGCGGCGTCATTATCTGGGTTTTGTCTTTCAGGGCTTCAACCTTTTAAAACGCACCACGGCCTTAGAAAATGTGGAACTCCCCCTGGTTTATCGTGGTATTCCAGTCGCCAAACGACGGGAACAAGCCCGACAAGCCTTAGCTGACGTGGGCCTTACGGACTGGGCATCCCATACAACAGGCGAGCTTTCCGGTGGACAGCAGCAGCGGGTCGCCATTGCCCGGGCCATCGTTACCCAGCCAGACGTCCTGCTGGCCGATGAGCCAACCGGCAACCTGGATTCGGCGCGCAGCCGAGAAGTCATGCAGCTGCTCACCCGATTCAACCGCGACAGGGGCATCACCATCGTCATGGTTACCCATGAATCGGATATGGCAGCCTATGCGAACCGCCAGATCCATTTTGCAGATGGTCTCATCACTCAACACCATCAAGGGGGGAGATAGACGCATGCTCTGGGAAACTATTTTTTTGGCCCTTCGGGAGATCCGCCGCAATGTCATGCGGTCGGCACTGACTACCTTAGGTATCGTCATCGGAGTGGCCGCGGTCATCACCATGGTCACCTTAGGAAATGGGGCCACCGCTCAGGTCACCTCTGAAATCTCCAGCCTGGGCAGCAACCTATTGCAGGTCAGACCCGGACAGGGTCCGCGCGGGCCCGGCGGTAAACGCTCGGATGCCGAAAATCTAAAAATTGAAGATGCCGAGGCCATCAGCCAGGAGATCTCCGGACTGGCTGCCGTTGCCCCTGTTTTTTCTCAAGGGGCACAAGGCATCTACGGCAACGAGAACTGGGCCACCACTGTCAACGGCAGCACCAATGCTTATCTGTCGGTCCGCAACTGGACGCTTAAAAAGGGCCGGAACTTTACAGACCGGGAGATGCGAGGTGGCCGGGCCGTCTGCATCCTCGGGGAGACCGTGCGTGACGCACTTTTCGGCGCCCAGAACCCCATCGGTACCACAATCCGGCTGGAAAAACTCTCCTGCGAGGTAATCGGGGTGCTCAAATCCAAGGGCCAGTCCAGCATGGGCACGGATCAAGATGATTTTGTGCTGATCCCTCTGCGTACGATCCAGCGGAGGATGGCCGGCACCCAACATGTCCAGGACATTTTCATCTCGGCCAAAGATGGCGTCTCCACCACCAAGGTCAAAGCCGATATCGAGCGACTGATCCGCGAACGCCGCCATATTGCCGAAGATGAAGACGACAACTTTGCTGTCCAGGACATGCAGGAGATCATGAGCACCGTCACTGGCACCACCCGGGTGCTCACGGCACTGCTGGGTGCTGTGGCGGCCGTAAGCCTTCTGGTGGGAGGGATTGGCATCATGAACATCATGCTGGTATCGGTGACGGAACGAACCCGAGAGATCGGCACCCGGCTGGCCATCGGCGCCTTGGAACAGGAAGTGTTGATGCAGTTTCTGGTAGAGGCGGTCGTACTTTCCTGTTTCGGAGGCCTCGCTGGCATTGCCCTCGGCCTGACCGCAGCCCGAATCGGTGCTGGGTCTCTGGGCATTCCCTTTATTTTTAATCCGGGCATCGTGATCATCGCCTTTTTGTTTTCAGCAGCCGTCGGGGTTTTATTCGGCTATTTTCCCGCTCGCAAGGCCGCCCGACTGAATCCCATCGAGGCACTTCGGCATGAATGATCGGATGTTCAAAGTCATCTTGCATAACACCAATAAATAAAGGAGACACGATGAAAGTGAACACTGTGATCCTCACCCTGATACTGGCTTTGTCATCGTTCAATGCACAGTCACAGGCCACTGACAATCCACCGCAACCCGGCAGTCATACAGTTCGGGAAGAGGGTCGTCAGGGAGACCGGCGCTCGCATGAATCTGAATCATTGACCTCCCAACAAAAAAACCGGGTCAAGGCGATTCTCTCGAAATATAGTGAGTCGTCACTGACAGCCACCGATGCGAAAGCTATCAATAAGGCATTCCGCGAGGCGGGAATCCCAAACGGGCCCGGTTTGCAACAAACCATCAAAGACGCAGGTTTCGTTCCCGAAAAAATAGCCGCCCTCGATCCGCCGCCCGATCGGTACGGTGACGAGCGAATGCCGTTGAATAAAGCGGAGCCCAGACAAGCGGCCAGAGGCAAAGAGTCCAAGGGGCGTCCCGCGCAAGGAGAGGACGGCGGATATTCCATTGAGCAGTCGATCTCGGACCGGGCGCAGCTAAATACGATTGCGTTCGACGGGTTGGCCTTTCTGACCGGGGGTTTGGGTGGTAACACATTCCTGCCGCCGGGCAAGGTGGCCGATTTCTGCGGGTTCCAGTACATGCGCGATGTGGACAGGAACCAGCTTGGACACAACACCTCATTTGTGCCACGAGCCGCCGACAACATGCTGTTCGTGCTAACCAACCACCAGAAAGCATTGCTTATTGCCCTGGCCAAAGAGCAGGAGAAGATGCTGACTGACTTCGCTTACAAACGTTTCCCGCTCGTCAAAGCGTTCTACCGGCAATTAGAAGGCAATATTCCAAAAGACAGCGCCGGCCTCAACCGTAAAGCAGTGATGAACTACACGGCAGAGGTGTACGCCATCGACGGCCTCCTGAGTCACCGACGCGCGGAAGTCCTCGGTGGCATCGTTCGCTCGTTGACCGAAAAGCAGAAGGCGTATCTGTCCAAGATGGTCTTCAGTAATTCCGCCACCTGGCCGGAACTGGAAGGCCAGGTTGATAAGCGAAGCGTGTCGCATACCGCCCATGTCGCGGTGATGACGTACGCCAGCGAGATGTTCAGTTGGTATGCCGGCACCGTGGAGGCCGATGTGTATTTCTGCCCCGAACGTCACGCGACGTATTTTGGCTCGTTCTTCATGAAGGACATTCCTGCCATGGGAGACGATAACTACTCGATTAGTACATCGCTGACCGGAGACAGTGGCCAGGCGTTTCTCGCTGCCCTGACAGAGCCACAGCGGAAACGCGTCACAAGGCTGGTGGATCAGCAACGTCAGGACTTGAATGAGATCGTCAAAATCCGGCGTGCCATTGCAACGGAGCTGCGGCGGTTTATGGAGGTGCCTGTCGTAGACAAGGACAAAGTCATGGCACTTTCCAAACGCTACGGTGAACTCGACGGCGAGATTTCGTATTTCTATGCCACCGCCTTTGCGGACGTGGCGAAGACACTAACGCCCAACCAGAAGAAAACGCTGTTAAAGCTGCGAAATCTTGATGCCAAGTTCACGTGCAGAGGCGCGTTCCTCTACTCGCGGGCCATCGATATGCCTGAGATTTCGAATACGGATTTTCTATTTAAAGGGCCAGCCACGTCGAAATCTGCACCCTCTGTGTCGGCCCAGAGTCCAGTCTCGAACGCAACGATTCCATTTTCGCTTCGCAGTTCCGAGGTGAAGGATGGCGGAACCCTGCCCATGGAATTCACTGGCGACGGCGCGAGCGCCACCTTGCCGCTCGAATGGACCAGCCCACCGGTTAAGACCAAGAGCTACGCGTTGATCATGCATCACATCGCCCCCGACATGACCAAATGGTATTGGATCCTCTATAACATTCCGGCCGAGGTCACCAGCCTGCCCAAAAATGTGAAAGGCATCGGTACGTGGGGCAACAACAGCGTCAATGACCAGACCCAGTACGCGCCGCCACATTCTAAGGGACCAGGCGCCAAGACTTACATCTTGACCCTTTACGCGCTGTCATCACCGCCGCAACTTACCGTCTCGCCAGCCGAAGTCAACCGCGAGGTTCTGCTTGCCGCGATGAAAGACAAAATCCTCGGCACCGCAACATTGTCGGTGGTGTACACTCGCTCCGGTGACGACAAGATAAGGTGACAGACGAACCGGCCTATGGGCCCCGTAGGAGCTATAGTCGTTACCCCATGCATTGAATAACTCGACCAGAGAACGTAACCGGAATGCGTCATCTGTCCTTCGAAAAACTCGGCCCCGCTTATTATATAAGGAGGATAAATCGCCATCATACCTCGTCATCGACACGCATATCCCCCAGGCTCATATCAACCCGCAGATAAAAATGGGTGCCCATAATCGAAAAACCCAGCACGTCCACGATATAAACCATAGCAAACCGCCGGATCACACCCACCCGTTCATCTTTTTAAAGGTTTTTTAAAGGACAAGCCGTCCAATGCGGTGCGGCGGATCCCATGATAGACACATCTCGTCTATACTATACGGGGAGGAAGGAATGGCCTCCTCTTTGGATCTTTCATCCATTGTATGGGGGACTTAAAGGTGGCTTGAGTACTCAGCCAAGCGGCTTATATATTCATCGGTATGTCAAGGAGAGAGCATGCCCCCTATGCCCTTTTTAAACGACCAAGCCCGATCCCTTTCTCACGACGTTGTGAAGAAAGGGATCGGGCTTGTTTGTGGCCAAATTAGGGGCAGAGGCCAAAGCCCCGGTTACCTGTAAGCCCTAAAGAGAGGCTGACGGGCGGGGCGTCATGGTAGAATTCAGGCACGAATCTGCCGCGTTACCAGACAATTGCGGTAAAATACTACAGCTGCATGTCCGGTGCCTTGCATATCCGGCCAAAGGACGCTTGCAATTTTTAGGTATGAATCAGTCCGGTGCCACCAGACGTGTAAAGCGAATCGCCTGTATCTGCCACCGACATGGAATCAGGCAGCGATGCCCATGAGCTCCTTGGCCATCTCAACACACTTAGATGCATCGGCAGCAAAACCGTCGCAACCTGAATCTACGGCGAACTGGGGGTTCAAAGGAGCGCCGCCCACGAGAACCTTGTATTTGTCGCGAACGCCCTCGGACTTGAGGAACTCTACGAACTCGGGGATCTCACCCATGCTGGTGGTCATAAGGGTGGAGAGGCCAACGATATCTGCCTTGTTCTCTTCAGCGGCGGCAAAGATCTCCTCTTTGGTGTTATCGCAGCCGAGGTCAATAACGTCGAAGCCAGCAGAACGGAGCATCAGGGCCACGATGTTCTTGCCGATGTCATGGAGGTCATCTTTCACGGTAGCGATCACCACTTTGCCGAGTTTTTCAGCCGTATTGCCCGAGGCGAGCATGGCGGGCTCGATGATGGCAACGGCGGCATCTGCGGCCCGACCTGCAAGCATCAGCTCGGGGAGGAAGCAGTCACCGGTGCTGAACTTTTCGCCTATGATGTCAAGAGCGGCACGGATGCCATGGGTAATGAGGTCAATGGGAATCACACCCGCCGCAAGGGCTTTGGTGGCGATATCGGTAGCATTGGCAACGTTGAGGGAGATGATGGCGTCGCGAAGGGCGTCAAAATGCGTTTGTGACATGATATGTACTCCTTTTTTAATTCCCGGCGAGGGAAAAATAGTCAATGGTAACGCGCATACGTCTATCCGAAAGGGGCGACCGTCATGGCCGCCGTGACGGCAGGTAATGGCCGGTCTCTATTCGGTGATCTACCTATGGAAGCGCCTCTCGCCAGATGATCTGGGGAGAGGCGCTTCCATGGGTGGGCCATGATGGGTTTCAGTCGGATGTCGGGATGAAGAAGACCCCGGAGGACGGTGCCGGTCCGGGGGCAAAGGCTTTTTTATCTCTTACTTCATGGCCGCTTCGATCTCAGCCTTTAAGACCTTGCTGGTGGGGATAAGGGAGACATGTTTGATCTCCCCGTTGATGAGCATGGCCGGTGCATTGACCAGGCCGACTTTGCCCATGAAGGAGACGTTTTCCGGGTACATGATGGATCGTTCCACCACCTTGACTTTGTCGCCATAGATAGCCGATGCATCGTTGGCCGAGGCCACCATGTAGCCGCAGGCCGCACAGGTCTTAGAGTCGATGGTGACCACCTCGATGAGGACGTGGTCGAGGCTCTCGTAGTCGGGGAGTTCGATCTCGGGGAGTTCATCTTTCTTGACGTAGGTCTCAAGAACCTTGCGTGTCGCCTCTTTGTTGTGAACGGCCATGCCCACACCCACGATATTTTCCGGGGGAACGCCGAAGGGCATGTCGCAGCCGGGGGCCAGGATGAAGTTTTTGGTGCCCAGGGCATCCATGAGCTCGATGGCGGCCTGCTGGTTGTCCTGCTGGGTGCCGAAGAGCATGGTGATGGTGAGCTGAAGGTTTCCAGAGATGAGGATGTCGTGCTCGTCGGTCACCGTTTTGGCTGCCACGATGTCCACGTTCTCATCGATGGCGACGGCGTCAGGGCGGGTCCGGCACATGCCGGGGATGTTTTTGGTCGCATCACCGCAGACAAAGAAGGTGGACGGGATGTTCTGGGCCCGCACCTTATCGAAGAAGGCAGAGAAGGGCTCGGCGAGAAACTGATCGAAGGAGACGGGTGAGATCTGGGATACCAGGGGATCCACGGCGCCGATGACGTCACAACCGGCCTCCATGAGGAAGGCCGCGTACTCGCTCACCACCACTTCACAGTAGTTGATCAGCTCTTTCACTTTTTCGGGCTGGTCGTACATGTCCATGAAGATGTTGGTGCCGCGCAGATGGGACGCCAGGGTGAAGGGGCCGCAGACCAGGCCATAGAGGGCGATATCCGGTTTGGCCTCCTTCAGGCGTCGGGTGGCCTCCAGGATGATGGGAATGCGGCCATCCTCCCGGGTGAGGCGCTTCGTGGGGATGGTGAACTCTTTTGCCAGGGGGTGGGTGTAGACCGTGGGGGGTGTGTTGGGGTACCACTTCAAGTCGCAGCCGAGGATCTCCGCCTCCACCTGGAGGTCGAACATCACGGGCAGGCCATCGGGGGCGTACTGGGCCTCGGCTTCGAGGAGGCACTCCACCAGTTTATCCACATCCTGAAAGATTTCATCGGCCGCATACCCTTTGAGGTTTGCAATCTGCGC
>JABXKT010000304.1 GCA_013619155.1 Desulfobacteraceae bacterium | reverse complement strand
GTCTTTACTGTCATATTCATATGCTGCCATTCTTTATTCCTCCTCTTATCCAGCTACACGGTTATTAACAATATAACCATTAGAATCAATATGATGAATGCTAGAATTATATACAACTTCTATTTCAAAACCTTCCCACAAACGCTGTCCAATAGCTGTATTAGTTTGATTAGCTCGTGTAGAAGTATCTACGATAGGTTGGTAGCTTATAGTTTTACCTGCAGAATCTTGACTGAACCCAGATAAGATTGCACCATTACGGATACCAACATTGATGACATCTGTATAAAGATTAGAGCGTACAATTGAAATACCTGCATCACTATAAGCTAATGCTGAAGAACGGTCTGCTAAACCTTTCATTGTGGTAAACATAGACTCTTGACTACGGAGTTTCAACCATAAACCAAAACGGGATCTGTCAATGAAATCACCATTACTGGTAAAGCCCTCTTTTAGCGTACCGACTCCATACTCAAGTTCGTAGAAATTACCGTTCTTGGTAATCAATGCTGACTTCTGATCCTGTGTTAAATTACTAGGTGTAATTCCTACCAGATCTTGAAGGTTTAGAGTGAAGTTATAACTTGGAGATAAATTTAAAAACGTACCAGCCATTGCCCCTTCTGGGAATTCAATGTCAGATTGCTCGTTAAATACACCAGTTGTATATTGATATTGTTTACCTTTTGCAATAGAGAATACGTCATCCGTTACAACAGGGCTATAAGTATCAGTATCACTGGTGCTAAATAAATATAACATATCAGCTGTTTCTGCATAAATAGCGTACAGGTCTTGGTCAGTTTTAATATGACTTTCAGAAGATACTGTCGAGTAATCATCCATTACAGCACGAATAGCTGTTAAGATTTCACTAGGTGTTTCTGATGTTGTAGTGAAAATAGTTGTATTAAGCGCTACACCAAATGTGATAGGTGTTACTAATGAGGCTGGGACAACTGTTATAAGACCATTAGCGTCACTTGTAGCTGTAGTGATCGCAGCGTCTGCCTGAATCAAGGCTGCCAGTCCGTCACCTAACGCTTGACTATCACCTACATCAGCTAATAAAACTGTATATGCAAAAGATGAAGCAGTACCATTAAAATCCATGTTTACACTAAGAATATCATCTTCCTCAGCACCTTCGTTAACTTGGATTGTATACGCATCCACAGCACCACGGCCAATTGTGATAAAATCAGGAGCTTGCTTGCCAGCGAATACGCCCGATGCCCATTTCACTGCTGGATGTCCATCTGCAAATCCTGATTCCAGCATACTATCAGTGTCTGTGTATTGTTGAAATCTTGGTGTAAACACATTATGATGTGATACGAATAAGGCATTACCAAAACCTGCCTGAGAAACTGCCCGACCACCAAATGTAACAGTGGTTTTGACAGTAAAGGGAATTACTGTTGCCATAATATTGTTCCTTATATTTAACTATGGAATATCATTTTAAAATAATATAGAAATTTTCTTTACTTTGTTAATTAACTAGGGTATTTTAACATGTTATGCCTATTGTTCCTAGACCTTGCTAATATTAGTTATTACTGATACAATAGATTATTG
>JABXKT010000155.1 GCA_013619155.1 Desulfobacteraceae bacterium | reverse complement strand
TTGGAAAGGTTGCCAAACAGGTTTTAACAGTGGCCATGACGGGCCGAAAGGCCCGTCATGGCCACTATAACTTGGGGTCCAGGGGCCCAGTCCTTGGCCACCGGAGGCCTATATTTTGTTTTCAGATAAACTCGCTTACCGCACGTGTGGCTGTAAAAGGATGGTAATCAGGAAGGCGGATGTGATTTGCTCCGAGGCACGAGGGGTAAAACGCATCCGCTACCCGCTTTCGAGGTGGCACACCTTGCCGCCGGAGGCCCATTTTTTGGTCACTTTGTCCATAGAAGGCATCGCCGAATAGTGCTATTTCCCTAATCTTTATGTTCAGCTGGGGGGATTTGTATTGCCACTGGCCGGGGTGAGATGCCGCAGAGCTGGCTGAGGTATTTAAGGAGCAGCTTCAGGTCGTAGAAAAATCCGGATGAGACGGTGTAGACGGTTTCGGCGGCGTAGTACTCATCATCTGAGGGGTAGGGGCCGAAGTGGAGCATCGCCTCGGTGATGAGCCCCCCCTTGCCGGTGAGATAGATGCTCTTCCAGTCCGAGGGGAGAGCCTCGATGGACGCTCTCGTGCGGGGGCCCAGGCCCACGAAGCGAAGCTGGCCCTTGGTCACGTGGATGAGGCCGGGAAGAAAGACGAGAAAAAAGTGCCACCACCGGGCCTCCCAACAGGCCGGATCGGGACCGGAGGCCTCATAGGTGCCAAAGGGGAAGGTGTGCCAGTGGATGCCGCCGGAAGCGGTGGGCAGGGAGACGACCTCGAGGGTGGGGCGGTGGGGGCCTCTTTTTTGGAGAAGACGGGTCGCCAGGGTAAGCAATAGAAGCGGGGAGAGGGCGATGAGAAGGAGGGCTCCTATGATGCGGGAGCTCCATGTGACAAGGTGGCGTCGAATCTCTTTTTTTGATAGATCCCCAATGATAAAGGGCTCGGAGATGATGATCTCCGAGTCGATGACCGTGTTGGTCAGGCAATTTTTGTCCACCACACACGCCGTCAGGGAGAGTTTCTTGCCGATGTAGCTTCCGGGTAGGATCACCGAATTTTTTATGCGGCTCTTCTCGTCCACCACGCACCCTTTGCCGAGGACAGTGTAGGGCCCGATATGCGCTTTTTTTCCAATACGGCACTCCTCGTCGATATAGACAGGAGGCGTAATCTGCGCCGCGGGGTGGATCCCGACGTCCCGTGAGAGCCAGACCCCCGCCTCCACCTCTCGTGCCGTGTGCAGAAGAGGGGCGATGCCCCTAGCCATGAGTGTTTGGGTGGCGGCGATCAGTGTCGTCCCATCTTTTATCCAGAGGCAGTTTTCGAGGCTCTCTTCGGCGCCCTCGTTCTCTTTTAATGCCTGATAAACGGATTGAAAACTGGCATTTTTGGGTAAGTCGATACGAATCCTCGTGGGTACGATGGCCCATCCGGACCATGCTTTTGTACTCTCCATCCCATGCATGAAGAGTAACGGGGTGGTCCTTGCCGTCTCCAGGCTTTCGGTGAGGGGAAGGGATTCTGCCTGGCCCACAATGAGAGGCCGGGATCGGGGTGCGGCCAACAGCTCTGCCAGGGGGTGGTAGGGGCGCTCGGGGTCCCGCACAAGGTGGTATCGAAACTGGCAGCCCCATCGCTCACCGGTGCCCAGGAGAGCCTCCACCTTCTCAGGGAGGTGGGACAACACAAAATCGATCTCTGTGACACCCCATCTTATAAGGCTCTCCACGCCATGCTGCAAAAAAGGCCGATCGAGGAGGGGCAGCAGGCAGGCCCCCAATCGTTCCGATAGAATGGGGGCGCCATCGACGCCTCGTGTGGCTATGATGATGGCTCTCATAGATAAGAGATCTCCGGGTGGGTGGGGGAAATCAGAGGAAGCCGCCTTTAAACGGCAGGGTGAAAAGCGCCTCCGGCGGCCCTTTCGGGGGCCAAACTTTTAAAAAGTTTGATAAACAGGTTTTAAAAAAATAATTCGTGCCGAAGGCATCTGCGAAGGTCGTGAGCATTTTTTGCCTTACGTGGCTTCGCCACCGCAGCTAAAGATGCCTCGGTGGGTTCTGCCGGGAGCCTCACTTTTGTCAACTTTTATGAGCGGGGCTTGCCACACAAATTTTATAGTGACTGTGAGGGCTCAACGGTCCGTCACAGTCACTAACGTGGGGTCCAGGGGATTTATCTCCTGGCCGGGCGTGTCGATTTAATCGGAAAAACGTCTATTTTAGCCGTTTGCACTCCACATATATGGCCGTCATTGTTTACAAAAATGAGAGATACGGCGGGTCCTACCCACCCGAATTACTTAGGGCGCTGGCAAAAAATAAGCATCCGAATTTCATAAGAATAGCGCTGTGATTTGTCTTAGAGGAGAGGGGCAAAGCGCAGCGATCAGGCGCTTTCGAGGTGTTTTTGCCTCACGTGGCTTCGCCACCCTCGCCGCCGGAGGCCTGCTTTTACATCCACAGAAGGCCAGCTTTTTTAATACGCCCCGCGTCCCAATAGAACGGCGGGGATGGTTTGCAGGAGAATTTTTATGTCGGTGGTTAGGCTGCGGCTCTCGATATACTCTAAGTCGAGGGCCACCTGTTTATCAAAGGGGATATCGCCTCGTCCGCTGATGGCCCAGATACTGGTGAGGCCGGGGGTGATGTCCAGGCGCCGTCGATCGGCTAAGGTGTAGAGATCCACCTCGTCGGGGAGGGGGGGGCGAGGTCCCACCAGGGACATCTCTCCTTTGAGGACACACCAGAGTTGGGGCAACTCATCGATACTCAGTTTCCGGATAATGCGCCCGATGCCTGTGACCCGTGGGTCTTTTTTCATTTTGAAGGTGGGGCCTGTTTTGTGGTGGCTCTCGTGGCGGAGTGCCCCTTTAATGGCGTGGGCATTGACCACCATGGATCGGTACTTGGGGAAGGGGAACTCTTTGCCCCACTTTCCCACTCGTTTTTGCCAGTAGAAAACGGGGCCTTTGTCTGTTCCCTTGATGATTCCGGCAACGATGATGAGAAGGGGAGACAGGAGGCAAAGGGCCGTGAGGGCCGCCAGGATGTCTATAATCCGCTTGGTGATCCGAGCACTTCCGGTCACGGCCAGCCATGCATATTTTTTCCGGAAAAATCGCAGGCGCATGCGGTATGTACCCTTGCCATAGAGGCCGTAGAGCTCTTCTATGAGTTCGGTGCGGGTGGGCTCGGTTTCTTTGGGTATATTCATGGTGTTATGTCCGTCTGATGGCCTCTTCACGACTCTCGAAGATATCTAAGATGCGATGAATCCGAACCAACTCGAAGATGGAACGCACCGGCTTTTGCAGGCAGCATACTTTAAGATCTCCCCCCTTGGCGTTGAGTTGTCGAAGACAGGAGAGAATCGATCCGCATCCGGAGCTGTCTAAAAACTTGATGGTCTCCAGATTGAGAATTAAGGTCGAGTAGGCGGCGATGAGGGGGGTGATGGCCTCTTTGAACTCACGGGTATTTCCGGCATCCAGAGAGTCCGTCATGAGGTCCACTACAACGATGTTGTTAATTATTTCGGAATGAATTTTCATGGGGTCCTTCAATTTTTATGGTGTTTTATAAAGAGTCATTTGAGGTAACTATTCAGTTCAGTTATGCCTCGGTTGGCCCTGCCGGGGGCCAAACTGTTGCTTCTATTTTATAAAGTAAGGGGTGACAAGCAGGCCTTGCTTACATTTCTCTTATAAAGATCTCCGCGAAGGATCTCCTCTCTGAGGTCCCGGGGCGGCAAAGCCGCTTCGCTAAAAAAATTCCCTGGCTGCCGACGGCATTTTTTGGGGGGAGGGTCACTTCTCCATGACGAGGCGAAAACCGATGCCGGCGTTATGGTTGCACTCCCTTACGAAGAGCCGGTTGGCGGATCGGCAGTCCCGATCATCACTGCTCCAGCTTCCGCCGCGAATGACGCGCAGATGGCCCTTTGACGATCCGCTGGGGTCGCTACGAGGCGATGTGCCGTACTCACCTTTTAAGTCCATACACCACTCCCAGACATTGCCGTGCATATCGTAGAGGCCCCATCGGTTCTTGGCCTTTTGGGCGACTTCGTGGAGTCGCGGTCCTGAGTTGCTGTGGTTCCAGCCCATGCGGTCCATGTGGGTGTCGTAGGCGCAGGCGAGCTCCAGTAGGGGACCGTTGGAAAAGGCCTCGGTGCCCCCAGCACGGCAGGCATACTCCCACTCCGCTTCCGTGGGGAGACGATAGAGGCCGGACCCTTCTATGGTATTGAGGCGCCTGATGAACTCCATGGCATCGGTCCAGCAGATACGGTTTACCGGGCAGTTCCCCCCACACTCCTTGTATTCAGAGGGGTTGGTCTCCATGAGGGTGCTCCATTGGGCCTGGGTCACTTCGGTGGTCTGCATGTAGAAGCCCCGGGTGAGGGTGACTGCGTTTTGATTCTCATCCGGGTCCCGTCCCGGTTCATGGAGAGGACTCCCCATGATGAAGTTTCCCGGGGCGATCCAGACGAAATTCATGCCCAGGGGGTTGGCCGCTGTCTGGCCCTCGGAAGGGGGCATTGGGGCGGCCTCGTTACCTTGCGGCTTGTCCCCCTCCTTGGCTTGGCGTGTGGCGCCTTGAAGGGGAGATCTCTTTGCATAAAAGGCGATGAGGCGGGTGTGCTGATGGGCCTTGTGGACCTCTTTATCGCGACTTTCCGGGCTTTGACTCTCGCCGTTTCCGGATACTTCATAAAAAGTATGGGGGGTGTTGATGAGGTAGTGGTCGATAAAGGCCTTGGGGAAATGGGCACGTCGCTGGGAGAGGGTTCGATTATCTGCGGCGTTTCCTGGCGTGGAGGCCTTTCCGATGCTGATGAAAAAAAGGGTACGTCCCCGGCTGTTTCGGACCAGATAATCCATGAAACGGACCAGTCGATAGTGTTCGAGGCCGTTTTCAGGGAAGGTATCACGCCCGGTTTGAAAAAAGAGGGTAATCTCCCCACTTCCCTGGTGTCTGGAGGTCTCTTCGACCATGCGGAGGATGGCCTCGGCCGTGATGAGATTGCGGTGGATCAGCCCTTTGTTCTCATCTATTTTTTGGGTCGATTCTCTGTGGGATAATATCTCCATGATGCGGTACTTACTGAGGAGGTGGGCCAGTTTTTGTGCCTGCATTTCCGAGGCCCCCCCCCAGAAGGTTCCTTGGGGCATCTTGGTCTTGTCTAAGATCGCTTTTTCGTAAAGGGAGGTCTGGGGCTCTGCCATGGAAGCCGTCGGCCCATAAAATAGGCATAGGGTGAGCAGTCCGATCCCAAAAAAGGGGGAGAGGGGGCCACGTCTCATGGCAGAGAGATAGAGAGGTGGGTATGGTTTTTATCAATGGCAGGGCGATAGATGAATTGATCCAGAACCTCAGAGATGATGAAGAGGCCGAAGCCCCCTTCCTGGGAGCCGTCGAAGCATGGCAAGGGGATACTCTCGGGGATGAAGGGGGTGCCGCTATCCGTGAAGTCGACGCAGATTTCATGGGGATAGACGGTGGCCCGGATGGTGATGGCGTGGTGGGCGTGATTTTTGTAGGCGTGCTTGATGATGTTGGTGGCTACCTCATTAGCGGCAAGCTCCATACGTTCCACAGGATCGTCCGCGATACCGGTGAAGACGTCTCGTAAGAATGCGCGCAACTCCGCCAGTATTTTCAGATCACTCTTAAGATGGATTGTTTTATCGATGATGAAATGTTTTTTTTCAGACATTGTCTCTATAATTTCTTCATTGAGGTGGGGGCTTATGTGGGCGTTTATATAGCTTCGCCCTTTGCTTTACACTCCATGGCGTGTGTGGGTGTATAAGCGATGAAACATATAAGGATGCATTGATTGGGTGGTCCTGATGTATCAACGGATGGCAATGTTTGATGTTTTTCCGGGGTATGGCTTTTTTTGTGTACGGCGTGATGAACTATGATGCTCTGGGGAAGTGGGGGGCACCGGGTCCAGAAATGGTCGCCTATGGGGAGACGAGACGCCCCGGCAATCAATATGTTTGAGATATCTGGATGCGGGTCAGGAATCCTTATCCGCTTTCATACGAAAAAAATGCCGCGGGCTTAGATTTCTGCTACTTGGGACAATTGCCTCTAATATTAAGGATAAATTCGTCATAAATCAACCTTCCTGTGCGATTCGTAAGGGAAATTTTTTCGCCGATGCTCGTGTTGTCTATGGTGGGAAAGATCTCCTCCTCTCCTTATGGGAGACCCAAGAGATAAATGCTTGTGTGAGTACGTAATGGTGTGCAACACTACGTATTCTGAAAATAATACGTATGCCTTTTTTGATATTGCAGTAGAAAAGACCCCTTAAAAATTCCCCTCCCCTTAAAAACAGGACCCGCATATGACCCTGAATATTCTTGGATTGGACATAGGTTCCGTATCGGCCACAGCCGTGGCAATGACTCCAGAAAAAAAGATTGTAAAGAGGGTGAGCTTTCAGCACAAAGGCGATATGAAAGCGGTTTTTAACACACTGATTGATGCCTTTCCCCCAGGCTCTGTGGCGGCGGTCGCCGTCACCGACCCCACCCCCTCTCTTATCCCCTCTTCCCGCATATACGATGGGCGTGTCGCGTTGATTCGCTGCGTCAAACATCTTCACCCGGATATCCGACGGGTGCTCTCCGTAGGGGGAGAGCAGTTTTCCTATATTCGCTTCGATGCCGCCGGCAATTACAGGGACACACGGGAAAATACCTCGTGTGCCGCCGGTACGGGGAGTTTTCTGGATCAGCAGGCGAGGCGTTTGAATCTTCAGGGGATCGAAGAGCTCTGCCGTATCGCCATGGAGAGCAGCGGCGCCTTTCCTGAGATCGCCTCGCGGTGTGCGGTCTTTGCCAAGACCGATCTCATCCATGCCCAGCAGGAGGGGTATGCCCTTGCTGAGATCTGTGATGGCCTCTGTTACGGTCTGGCCAAGAATATTGCCGACACGGTTTTTGCCTCCCGAAGAGAGGCATCTCCCATTCTCTTTGTGGGCGGGGTGGCCTTAAACGGGGTGGTAAAGGCGCATCTGGAGACCCTTTCAGAGTGCCCCCTTGTGACCGACGAGTGGGCTCTTTACTTCGGGGCCTTTGGGGTGGCCCTGGAGTGTCTCGATGAGGGGGGGGATTTTTCCAAGGCGGACCCTGACTGGACCCGTGGTGATGGCCAGCTTCGGGACCATGCCCCGTTGGCCTATCATTATCCGGCCCTTGAGCTGCGTCTCTCCGATTACCCCGATTTTGATGGGGACACGCGGTACCTATTTGATTTTGCAAAAGAGGGACTAAAAAGTGTCGTTGAGGTGGATCTCTACGAGACCCCCAAGGCGGGTGAGCTTTCCGTGACCCTGGGTATGGATATCGGCTCCACCAGCACCAAGGCCGTGGTATTGGATGCCGACAGGCGGGTGATTGCCGGTTTTTATACCCGCACCTCGGGGCGCCCCTTGCATGCCGTTGCCGGTATCTTTGAAGCCGTAGAGGATCTGGCGGTACGCCTTGGTCTCACCTTTCTCTTTCAAGGGGTGGGAACCACAGGGTCTGGACGCACATTTATCGGGCGTATCGTGGGGGCCGATCTCTTTTTGGATGAGATCACCGCCCATGCACGGGCCGCCTGTACCTTGAGTCCTGACGTGGATACCATCATCGAGATCGGGGGACAAGATGCCAAGTTTACCACCCTAAAAGAGGGGGTGGTCACCTCCTCGGTGATGAATAGCGTGTGTGCCGCAGGCACGGGCAGTTTTATCGAGGAGCAGGCCCTGAAGCTGGGATGCGAGGTGAGCGATTACTCGACGCGAACCCTTGGCGTGGTCGCTCCCATGAGTAGTGATCGCTGCACGGTCTTTATGGAACGCGATATCAATCACTACCTGGCCACGGGCTTCTCCGTGGAGGCTGTCCTCGCATCGGCCCTGCACTCGGTGAGGGAGAACTACCTGGTTAAGGTGGCCGATGAGGGGCGCATTGGTGATGTGATCCTCTTTCAAGGGGCCACCGCCAAGAATAAGGCCCTGGTGGCTGCCTTTGAGCAGCGGCTGGGGAAAACGATCCTCGTCTCTAAATATTGCCATCTCACCGGTGCCCTGGGGACGGCCCTCACCCTGTGGGATGAGGGTGTGTCCCAGACGCGTTTTCGGGGGCTCGGGCTCCATCGTCAGTCGATTCCCGTGACCATGGAGGTATGCACCCTCTGCAATAATCGATGCAAGATATCGGTGGCGGATGTGGCCGGCGAGAAGGTGGCCTACGGCTTTCTCTGTGGACGAGAGTACGCATCCCCCACCTTTGTCAGCAGTAATACCTCCGGTTTCGATCTGCTTAAGGTGCGAGCTAAGGCGTATCGTCAGGCGTCCCCTCCGGCGTATCGCCACGCGGAGGTGATCGGCATACCGGCGGCCCTGCATCTTTATGAGGACCTTCCCTTCTGGCGATGTTTCGCCAGTATTGTTATTATACCCAGTTCTCACCGGCGGTTATCTCCGCATCGGCCATCGGGGGGCGTGCGAGGCTACTTACCCCCACCTTGAAGTATATCTATTCGGGGGTCCATACGAGATATCAACTCTACCGTATGCTGAAGCAGGTGACCAAAAAACCCATCAGCTTCTTTGAGGTGTCCGCCGCCTATGCCAAGGCCCAGGCCTTTATGCAAGGGGGGCAAAAGAGTCTTAAAGAGTCGTATAAAATGGCCTTTGATCCGGAGGAAAATCTTTCCGTGGTTTTTTTGGGGCGCCCCTATACGGTGCTTTCATCCCATACCAATAAACGCATTCCGGATATTTTTGCGAAATGGGGGATCAAATCTTTTTTTCAGGATATGCTGCCCAAAGGGGATATGGAGACGATTCGTCCCCTGCTGGACGAGCTGCACTTGAACTATGTGGCCAAAATTCTTGAAGCCGCGGAGACGGCCGGGGGAATCCAAGGGCTCTATCCGGTATTTCTCACCTCCTTTAAGTGTGCCCCCGACTCCTTTATTCTCGATGCCTTTAAACAGGTGATGGCGGCTCACAACAAGCCCTATCTTATTCTGGAATTGGATGAACACGACTCCAGCGTGGGGTATGAGACCCGCATCGAAGCGGCCATTCGCTCTTTTCAAAATCACTATGGGCAGCTTGAGAAGAGGGGATCTAACGATTATACACGGGTTAATCCGGACCTTTCGAAGGGGGTACGTGGCAAGAACGTGGTGATTCCCAACTGGGATCCCATCACCTGCCGACTCCTGGCGGAGAATCTGAGGCGGGAAGGGGTGAAGGCCTACCTGATCCAGGAGACCTCCACCACGATTCAGAAGAGCTTAAAGTTTAATACCGGCCAGTGCATACCGGTGACCGCCATCGCCCAGGGGTTTATCGAGTGCATGGAGGCGAATCATCTCGACCCGGAACATACCGTCTTGTGGATGTCCCACTCGGAGCTGGCCTGCAATATCAAGCTCTATCCCCATTTTATCCAGAGTCATTTGAAGGCCCATGGCCACGGCATGGAGAAGGCCGGGGTCTTTGTGGGGGCCCTCTCCTTTATCGATATCTCTTTAAGGGCGGGTATGAACGCATACTTTGCCTATCTCTTCGGGGGGCTTTTGCGCAAGATGATCTGCCGTGTCCGGCCCTATGAGGTGATACCAGGAACTACCGATACCCTAACGCAACAGGCCATGGAGATCTTCTGTGATGCCATGGCCGGGCATCGCACCAAGGAGAGTGCCGTCAGCCAGGTGACCGAGCTCTTTTCAACCATTGAGATACGGGGGGAGCGGCGCATGAAGGTGGCCCTTTTTGGGGACCTTTATGTGCGGGACAACGATGTGATGAATCAGGATATGATTCGTGTCATCGAGGCCCACGGCGGGGAGGCCATCACCACCCCGTATAACGATTATGCCAAGATGATCGCCCAGAAGTATTTTAAGAAGTGGTTTTCCGAAGGGAAGTATATGAATCTTCTCTCCTACAAGTCGCTTCTGGCGGCCATGAATACCCTCGAGAAACGCTACCTTACCTATTTTGAGCGGGTGCTTTCCGATGTGCATCACACCTATGATGACGATCCCGAGGCGATTCTTTCGGCCTACCATCTCTCCACGGAGAACACCGGGGAGTCCATGGACAATATTTTAAAAGTCCACTACATCAAGAAACACTACCCGGACGTGGGACTCCTCGTTCAACTCAGTCCCGCCTTTTGCTGCGCCTCCCTTATCACCGAGTCGATGATGGAAAAAATCGAGGCCGTGACCGGTGTGCCTATGGTCTGCGTGACCTACGACGGTACCGGAGGCGATAAGAACCGGCAGATTATCCCCTATCTGAAGTATCCAAGAGCCCCCCTTCCTCCGCTTCGTGAAAAGGAGATCGCCTGATACCCATGACCATCATGGAAGGGCCGATTGATCGATCGTTCAGTGGTTTTTTCGTGATGAAAATTGTGTTATTACCGGTGATTATTTGGGGATAGTCGCTATTCGGCGTATGCCTGCCGGTGGCAAGGGTGGCGGAGCCACTTAGACAAAAACACCTTGAAAGCCAAGATGCCGCAGTGCTTTAACCCTAATTCAGAGGGTAAACCCCCACCTTTGGTGGGGGTTTGCCTAAGTTTGACGGTCCCATCAGTAGATGTAGACAACTTTTCATAAATATTAACGGTTCATAACACGAAGCGAGCCGCACCGAAACGGATCAAGGTGACCGAGTGGTGATGTAAACATGCTGATGGTCGAAACGATGATCAAGGCCAAAAAGAAACCGAATCGGTAAGTGGTGCATTGGCGCCTTTAGGCGCAGAAATAGACCGCTTTGAGCGGTTAACATTCAAGCCTCCCGTTCGACGGGAGGTTATGACTGATTCATCACAAAGGCCATTAAATCTGCCCTCCGAGTCTGTGTGTGGGGGAATAGTTGCCTTCGCTAAAGCACTCTTTTGCGGTACCTGAGATAGCATCAATCAGACGCTTTTTCATCTCTGGGTCGTCTTCAAACACCGTCATCCAAATACTCCAATATCCCTGTCCCATAGCTGTGCGTATAATTTGCCGTCTCATTTGAGGTGTGTCGTTTTCTTGAAGGTCATTTTTTGATTCTTGGGCGATATTCCACGTCTCTCCCCTGTTTAACCATCGCCTATCCGACGCTTTTGGGTCATGGCTTGGGTGTTTGTTTAAGCCGGTGAGCTCGATGGTTTTTTGAGCCATCTTTTTTTTAGATTCAGGAAGTGATTCTGAGGGTCTAATAATGCCGCCTTCTGAGTAGCGAAAAGCTCGAAACGTATTGTCCCGGTCCGGCCAGAAGTACTCTGTTAATTCGACATCCTTAGCGCCCTTTGTCGAGTTGCAGTTGGTACAGGCCAGGAGAAAATTGTTCCAATCGAGTTCTCGCTCACGAATAGGCGATGAAACCCCTTTTGGATTTTTTGGCTGAACATGTTCAACGGCAAGGGCGGTGTTCAGGCGCATTTCACAATACGAACAACACTCCCCTAACCTTGAAATGAGTTCGGCCCTTGCGGTCGCATAGTCCTTGTAATTAATATCATTGCCATCCTCATCTTTCGGCCACGGACCGCGAACCACAGGGCGCATTACTCATCCTCCCCATCATCGTTTCCCATTCCCGCCGCAATGCGTTTCATCTCCAAAAAAGCATGATAGGCGATATTTTCACTAAAAGGGGCCGATAACGCATCGAGCCTTTGTTTGAGCTTCTTCTTCTCTTCCGGGTTTGCGTTCTCGGCTGATTCAAGCAGGCGGTAATACTCTTGAGCCGCTTCAAACATCTCGGTATACCGCTGGCTTCTCTGGGGAACGCTCACCCCCATGATCTCTTCCACGATGTCTTCGATGCTGCGATCCGCATAGTGATCGCCTGGTCCCGGCCATGCGATCTCCTCATCAGGGATGAAATTGAGGTCGGCCGAGTTCGCACGATTTAAGTCAATCACTTCGCCTGGCTTTAACGATTGCAAAATAAACGGAGAGTGGGTGGTGACAATAAACTGGATCTCGGGGAAGGCGTGTTGTAAGTCGCCCACAATGCGCCGTTGCCATTTGGGGTGCAGGTGAAGATCGATTTCATCGATTAAGACAACCCCCGGGCTTTCAAGGGCGGCACGCTCTTCGAGATGCGGATTTAAGCGAGCGGCTCGGTGGGCGATATCCGCCACCATGGCCACCATATTGCGATACCCGTCGCTCAAGTTATCAAAGAGACAATGTCCCTCTTTTTCAAGCACAATCATCAAGGCATCATGGGAGACATCGTAGTAGAAGTTTTTGGCACCGGGGACGCATCGCATGGCTGCTGTGCGGACCGCTTCAAGAGCGCCGATGTGCTTCTGCTTTTGAAGAGCTGAAAATTCAAGCTGCTTGAACCATTTTTTAAAGAGATGGTGGTCAGATTTGGGGTCGAAGCAGTTTCGGTACCCTGCTAAGCGTGATTCCGGTTTATCGATGGGGACCTCTCGATGCCTGTCCCACAGACGACCGGTACCGTAGTATTGAAACACGGGTAAGGTGACATCCTCGCCTTTGCGGGCCAATGCGATATCCCTGATACCGGCATTGATAATCTCCTTGGCATTCTTACCCCTGTCCCCAAAATTTCGTTCCCAGGTCAAAGGAATCCCATGGAGCTCACCTATGGCCCAGATCAAGCTAGGGCTCTGCGCTTCGATGGTGACCTGGTCAAATTTATCGTAGATCTCAAGGCGAACCTCTTCTTTTTGAATGCCCGTTCTACTGGAACCCACGTTGGAGCGGAGGTGGTAGGTTCCCAACATTATTGACAGGGCCTCTAAAATGCTCGTCTTCCCCGATGCATTGTCACCGATTATGACGGTGAAATGGGGGTGGAACTGAAAAATGCTGTCCGCATACTTACGAAAGTTGAATAACCCAAGGCGCTTAATTCTCATCAGTCCACCTCTTCTTTGAAAACGGTGTGTGCCATGGCCTTTTCTTCGAGGGAGAGGTGATGATCGTTGATACGACCTCCCTCTTTGCCGTCGTATTCCAGTCCCAGGCGGTACCAAGGTTCTGAAAAGGAGATCTTTGCCCCTCTCTTTTTTTCACGAGATGTTGGATTTGTTGTCGCGGCATCTTGATGCCATGGCATTGAAATATAATTTCTATAGGCTTTTGCCAAACCACTGATCTTACTCACGGCTCCACTCCATCTCTTCAGGTGTCAACAGCTTGGAAAAAAGAACTTCGACGACATTACGATACTGGGCTCACACCATTCCAATTTGAAGAATTTTCACAATATAAAGTGGTTTTACAGATGGTGAAACCACACTATGTCGTAGATCCGAACAATATGAGCCCCGTGCCCTGTTTGTTAAACCGTGTTTTATGAAATTATGGCAAAAATTTGGCCCGGCAGGGCCAACCGAGGCATCTTTAACGGGCACCTTTATGGTGTTCGGTGGGATGTGTGGCCTTTTTTACCGGCGACTGCCGCTCTCCTTGGTTCTGGGACCCTTTCCCTTTTGTTTCTTCTTTTTCTTCTCCACGGAAAACCCGAATTTCCCCAGTTTTTTTCCGAGGCCGTGATACTGGCCGTGGGAGTAGCATATGGGCTGTGCATGGTCGAGGTGGAAGGCGCCGGTCTCCTCGTCCAGATAGCGCGTATCGGCCATGACGTTGACGACTTCGCTGATGAACATGTCGTGGGAGCCCAAGGGGACGATCTCTTTGACGCGGCACTCGATGTGAAGGGGGGCTTCGTTGATGATGGGGGCCCCCACCTTCTCCGCTTTTCCCGCCGTGAGTCCCATCTCCTTAAACTTATCGTACTTTCGCCCGGAACGTACCCCGCACCAGTCCGTGGCCTTGGCCAGGGCTTCGGTGGTGATATTGATGACAAACTCCCCGGTGCGCTTTAGGATCTCGTAGGAGTGGCGATCGGGCCGCACCGAGATATAGCACATGGGCGGGTCCGAACAGATGGTCCCCGTCCAGGCGATGGTGATGATATTGTGCTCCGCTTCTGTCTCTCCGCAACTGATATTGTGCTCCGCTTCTGTCTCTCCGCAACTCACCATCACGGCGGGGAGGGGGTAGATCATGGTACCGGGCTTCCAGCTTACTTTGGCCATGGGGTCTCCTTCATCTTCGATAACGATTCAGCAAGGGCTCACGCAAAAAATAAATGCGCAAATTTTATAAAAAGGCCGCAGTGATTTGGCCCGAGGAGCGGGTTAAAGCGCTGCGGCATCTTGGCTTTCAAGGTGTTTTTGTCTAAGTGGCTCCGCCACCCTTGCCACTGGAGGCAGCTAGGTTAAAGAAGCCTTCTATGGTTAAAGTGACCAGAAAAAGGGCCTCCGGCGGCCAGGAGATAAATCCCCTGGACCCCAAATTTGTAACGATGACGGACCATAGGTCCGTCATCGTTACTATAAAAGCCTGTTTGGCAACCTTTTCAAAAGGTTGGCCCCCGGCAAGGCCGCCGGAGGCATCGCTTTTAGTCTGTTTTATTTTTGTTTTAGGCCCTTATCCCCGCTCCGATTTGGAGAGGTAGTAGTCGTAATCGCCTTCGTAGGTGAGCATCTTGCCGTGGTCGATTTCGAAGACCCGGGTGACCAGGGAGCGCAGGAAGTGGCGGTCATGGCTCACCAGGATGACGGTGCCCTGGAAGGCCTGAAGGGCGCCCAGGAGAATCTCCCGGGACTGGATGTCCAGGTGGTTGGTGGGTTCGTCTAGGACCAAGAGGTTTAAGGGGCGGGCCAGGAGGGTGGCCAGGACGACCCGGCTCTTCTCGCCTCCGGAGAGCATATCGATGCGTTTGTCCACATCGTCTCCGCAGAAGAGAAAGGCGGCGCAGAGGTTTCGTATGGTGCCGATACCGGCCATGGGGAGGGCCTCTTGCACGGTATCGAAAACGCTCTTTTTGGGATTCAGGATCTCCATGGCGTGCTGGCTGAAGTAGCCCATGTGGGCATTGGCGCCGATGGTGAGGCTCCCTGTGGTGGCCTCAGTCTGTCCGGCCATCACCTTTAGGAGGGTGGATTTACCCGCTCCGTTGATACCCACCATGGCGATTTTATCGCCCCGTTTCACCATGCCGGAGATTCCGCTGAAGACCGATTTTTCAGATCCGTCCTCCAGGGGCCACACCTTGGAGAGCTCTTTTATCGCCACGACATCGTCACCGGAGCGCGGAAGCACGCCAAATTCGAATTTCATGATGCGCTGTTCCGGTGGGAGTTCGATGCGTTCGATCTTCTCCAGTTTTTTGACCCGGGACTGCACCTGGGCGGCGTGGGAGACGCGGGCGGCAAAGCGCGCGATGAAATCTTCCTCCTTGGCCAGCATCTCCTGCTGACGACGATAGCTCGCCATGAGCTGTTCGCGTCGGATTTCACGCTCGATCATGTAAAAGTCGTAGTTGCCCCCGTAGGTGGTGAGGGTGCGGTTGGCCACCTCAATGGTTCGTTTGGCCACCCGGTTCATGAACTCATGATCGTGGCAGGTCATGAGAAGGGCCCCTTTGAACTCATTGATTAACCAGCTCTCTAGCCAGACAATGGACTCCACGTCGAGGTGGTTGGTGGGTTCATCGAGAAGGAGTACATCGGGGTTGATGAGGAGGATTCCGGCCAGGGCGATGCGCATTTTCCACCCGCCACTGAAGGACTCCACCGGCCGGTGGTGATCCCCGGGGCCGATGCCGAGGCCCGTTAAAATGGCCTTTGCGCGGGGCTCTAAGTCGTAGCCCCCCCGGTTTTCGAACGCTTCCACGGTATTTCCATAGCGATCGAGAAGATTCGCCATCTCGTCATCCCCCATGGGGGTGGACATGGCCTCTTCCATCGTGGCGATGGCCTCGGCGAGTTCTGAGACGTTTCCCGCAGCGGCGATTACCTCGGCCAGGACGGATCGGCCTGCCATCTCGCCGGTACTCTGGGAGAAGTAACCGAGGGTGCTTTTTTTTGCGATGGAGATCTGGCCGCCGTCGGGCTCCTCTTCGCCGGTGATGAGTCTGAAAATGGTCGACTTCCCCGATCCATTGGCGCCTACAAGGCCCGTTCGTGAGCCTTTGAGGATCTGGAGGCTCGCTTTGTCAAAGAGGATATGATCGCCGTGTTGCCGGGTGATATTGGTCAAATGAATCATGGGAAGGGGGTCCGTCTCTCTCTTGTCGGCCGATAAGGCTGAGGTGTTCTTATGAAAAAGGCATGGAAGGGGGTGCTTTTTAAACGGTCATGCCGATGATTATTCCTAAAAAGAAGGGGAGCTTATCATGGAAGAACCCCATGGATCAAGGAGATAAAGGGGGATCTGTTCTCTCGGTCTGCGGCGTATGGTAAGGGGCGGTGGGATAAAAAACGGGCCGTCTATGGGCGAGATGAGCGTGAAAAGATGAGCCTCCGGCGGCGAGGTGAGCCACCTCGAAAGCGGGTGTCCGCTGCGTTTTACCCCTCGTGCCTCGGGGTAAATCACATCCGTGTTTGATTTTTTTCGTTAAATCAAAAGTGACTTGAAAATATCTGTTTGGCAACCTTTTCCAAAAGCAAAGGCTCCCGGCAGGGCCGCCGGAGGCTATACTTTTGCCGCACGGCCTTCTATGGTTAAAATAACCAAGAAGCATGCCTCCGGCGGCGAGGTGAGCCACCTCGAAAGCGGGTGTCCGCTGCGCTTTGCCTCTCGTTCCTCGAGGCAAACCACATCGGTATTATTATGAAATTTGGATCTTTATTTTCTTGCCAGAGCCCTATCATTATGGTGGGGATGATCCTCTGTATCTCTAACGTTGTAAATAATGATGGCCATATGTTGGGGTGCAAACGGCTAAAATAGGCGTTTGCCCGAAGGGAAGACCCTATAACCCCACGTGTGTGACTGTAACGGACCGTTGGTCCGTTACAATTATTATAAAGATCTGTTTGGCAACCTTTTCAAAAGGTTGGCTCCCAGCAGGGCCACCGGAGGTACGCTTTCACTGCAGGGCCAACCGAGGTAAGGTGAGTCACCTTTGGCTGCATAGTGAACTGAATTTTTACTCTTAAGGGGCTATAGATTATGCACGATGCGTTGATGGCAGTGATTGCCGAAAAATTTGCCTTAAAACAAGGGGTGCTCTTTCCGCCCCGTGCCTTTCTTGAGATGGGTGGAGAGATGATTGCCTACACGGCTGGGGTCTTTCTCACCGTGAAGTTTCCGGTACAAACGAGGTATCAAAATCCCTTTGGTTTCATGCAAGGGGGGATGATCGCCGCCGCCGTGGACAATACCATCGGTCCTTTAAGTATGCTGGAAGCCGAGGCCAGCGTGACCTCCCAGCTCAATATCACCTATATTCGACCCATCGGGCCGGATGAGGATTTCATCTATATAACGGCCACCATCGTGGCAAAAACTCGGCGCACCCTTCATATCCAGGCGGATGTGAAAAATGGGGCCGGAGCGCTTTGTGTGACCGCTTTTGCCAGCTGCGTCCTGATACAAACGGATGGAGAGGTGCGGTCATAAATTTTAGTGATTTTTTAGCGAAGGAGTGGGGGATGCCTAAGGTTTGACAGCTTTATGAGTATAGGTGGGCAATTTTTATAAACATTAACGGCTTATACTATGAGACGAGATGTACTGAAACGGTACTCTGCACTCCTGTACGGTTTTTTAGTCCGTCGTGACTCATGCCGCACTGGAGTGTGGCGCACCAGGGATTACGGGTGCTCGGGTGGTGATGTACACTTTGATGCTATAAACGATGATGCGGCAAAAAGAAGCCACCGGTAGTGGTGTATTGGTGCCTTTAGGCGTAGGAGTAGACCGCTTTGGGCGGTTAACCGTCAGGCTCCCCGTTTTACTGGGAGGTATCCCCAATGAAAGGCGTATGTGCTGTGCCTCGCAACGCGAGGCACAGCGCATACGCGACTCGCTTTCGAGGTGGCTCACCTCGCCGCCGGAGGCTCAGTTTTTGGTCACGTTGACCCTAGAAGGCTCAGCCCGTCCCTGCTTCTCTTTTTACCCTCTCCGCCACATTATGGACGTAATCCTCTATCTTGCATTTTCGCCGAAGGCCCGAGGCCTTCATGGAGCGTACCTTACCGAACCCGGGCTGGGGGGGCCAGGCGCGGTCGTGGAGACCGAAGAGCCATCCCACCCCGGTGTATGAGTTGGGGTCGCTTCCATCGAGAAAGTAGCGGTTGTTGAGGTAAAGAGCGGTCTGGTAGGCCGTACGGGCATCAGGGTGCCACTCTACAATTTTTTTCCCCCAGTACATGCGCATGTAG
>JABXKT010000154.1 GCA_013619155.1 Desulfobacteraceae bacterium | reverse complement strand
CCCTTTTCTCGTGGGGTACGGGGAGGGGATGACTATGGTCGAGGCCCGGGCCGAGGCCCTGCGTGAGATTTCCGATACCTTAGGGGTCCGGGTGCACTCCACCGGAGAGATGGCCTCCACGATGAGAGGCGGACATGTGAACCGGGACTCCCGATTTTCCCTAACCCTTGTCAGCGGGGCGCTCTTAGATGATCTCACGACGATGCGGTCGGCCCGTGTTTGGGGACGTTACTATCTGGCCCTGGGTTATGACAACCGCACCCTCTTTCAGAAACTCTCGGGCGTTTTGAGGCGCCATGGGGGGGCAGTGCCTCGGCTGTCGTCGGGGTTTAAGGCGACTCTCCCCCTCTCCCATGATCTCTCCCGTCTGGGTATCCTGCCGTCTGACTTTAAGGTGGTCCGGCGTCATGGCCGGTGGTGTCTGGCAACGGGGCAGGCCCTCTACCCCCTCTCCGGGGAGAGTCTCTTTGTGGAGAAGAGGCAGAATCGTGGGATGCGTATGGCGGTCTCCCCATCCGGCCCCTTAAAAACGGGCAGCCGGTATGTGGTGCATGTCACCCCTCCTCGGGCCATGGGCTACTTAAGCCTCTACCATGTATCGTCATCGGGCCAGACCATACGTCTCATGATCAATCATCCCGTGGATGCTTTGGCCCCTGTCCAGTTTCCCGATGCCACCCGGTATGCCGGCCTGGAGGCCATGGCCACGGATGGCAAAGGGGGGCGGGATATGCTCCTGGCCATCTGGACTCCCGAACGTGTGCCCCCTGTGGCCTCGTCCATCCCCGTCTCCACCACCCCTTTAGCGCCGGATGATGAGCGCTTCTTTGGCTACGGGGCCTTACTGGAGTCCCTGGGCGAGGCACTCTGGGTGAGCCATTTTGTGTGGATTCAAGGGGCTTTTTAGCAGGGGAAAAGGGACTGAAATAAAAAAACGGGACCACCGCTGAAGCGGCGTCCCGTTTTTTATTTTCTGATCATTAGTGCCGCCTAAAAAAATGCCTCCGGCGGCGAGGTGTGCCACCTCGAAAGCGGTTAACCGTAGTGCGTTAACCCTCGTTCCTCGGGTCAACGCACTGCGGTATTTTGCTTAAAACCGGGCATTTTTTTTCAAAAAGCACCCCTTAAGCATTCGCAAACCTGGGTTCCAAGGGCTCAGCCCGTGGCCGTCGGAGACTTTTTTTACCCTTTTGCCCCCGTGAGGGGGCTGGAAAGGTCTGGCTCTTACATCGCCTCTAAGGCGGTGACGATGGCGTCACCCATGGCGGAGGTTCCCACGACGGTGCTGCCCTCACGGGCGATATCGGAGGTGTGGATGCCCGCTTCCAACACGTTGGAGATGGCCGCTTCGATGGCGTCGGCTTCAGCCCCTAAGTCGAGGCTGTAGCGCAGCATCATGGTGGCGGAGAGGATCTGGGCGATGGGGTTGGCCACGCCCTGACCGGCGATGTCGGGGGCGGAGCCGCCGGCAGGCTCGTAGAGCCCGAATCCGTCTGCATTGAGGCTGGCCGAGGCGAGGAGCCCCATGGAGCCTGTGAGCATGGCGCATTCGTCGGAGATGATATCCCCGATCATATTGCAGCAGAGGAGGACGTCAAACTGATGGGGATCTTTCACCAGCTGCATGGTGGCGTTGTCCACATAGATGTGATTCAGGGTCACCTCGGGGTACTCTTTGGAGACCTCGATGACCACCTCTCGCCAGAGGACCATGGAGGTGAGGACGTTGGCCTTGTCCACGCTGGTCACCTTTTTGCCACGCTTCATGGCGGCGTCAAAGGCATTTCGGGCGATGCGCTCGATCTCTCCCCGGCTGTAGATCATGGTATCGAAGGCGGTCTCTTCGGCCCCTTCGCCATGGCGACCCTTGGGCTGGCCAAAGTAGATGCCTCCGGTGAGTTCGCGCACACAGAGGATGTCAAAGCCGTCCTTGACGATGTCAGCGCGTAAGGGGCATGCATCCACGAGGGTCTTGAAGATCTTTGCCGGACGCAAGTTGCAGTGGAGTTTGAAGTGTTTGCGAATGGGGAGCAGGGCCCCACGTTCGGGCTGCTCGTCCGGGGGCAGGTGCTCCCACTTGGGACCGCCGACGGAACCGAAAAGAACGGCATCGCTCTCTTCGCAGAGGGTGACGGTGGACTCGGGAAGGGCCTTGCCCTGGTTATCGATACCCGCGCCGCCCACATCTGCCCAGGTGTAGGAGAGTTCGAAGTCATACTTTTTCATGGCTGCATTGAGAACCTTCACCGCTTCGGCCATCACTTCGGGGCCGATACCATCACCGGGTAAAACCGCAATTTTTTTCATCACACCACCCTGACTCTTATGATTCGTGCCGACATTGTCAGTGTCCCTGACTCGGCGGGATTTCTGGCCATCCGGGGGGGAGTCCGCCCCGGTGCGCGTCTCGTTTCGGCGCTCGCCGTATTAACCAATACTGTAACCTCTGTAGTATTGGTTAAGTTGCCCCCTTTTGTCAAGGGGGGATCGGGGATAAATGAGGGAGACGGGGATCGAGGCGGTCAATGAAAGGGGGAGGGGTCCATGAGGAAACAAAGGGGTCCTGCCCTCCGATGTGACGGGGAAGAGGCGAAGGGCAGGGGGATGGATTCACTTATCGGGATAGGGAGATGGGGCTCTCCTCTTCTGCCCTGTCCGTATTCTTCCGCGCGTCCTGGCTGGTCCAGATCGTGGCCAGGAAGGAACCGGAGATATTGTGCCAGAGACTGAAGAGGGCGCCGGGCAGGGCCGAGGCGGCCGAAAAGTACTTCAGGGAGAGGGCCACGGCTAGGCCCGAGTTCTGCATCCCCGATTCGATGGCCACGGTGCGGCAGGTTTTCTCATCGCAGCCGAAGAGTTTGGGGAGACCGTAACCTGCGGCGAGACCGCAGGCGTTGTGGAGGATGATGGCCAGGGCCAGAGGCATGGCGATGGTGGTGAGGCGGGACTGGTTGAGGCCGATGATGATGCCGATGAGGGCCACGATGGTCACCACCGAGATGAAGGGGAAGATCGGCTGGATCTTTTTTAGCCTCTCATGGCACAGGGAGTTGAGGAGAATACCACTGGCCACGGGGATCACCACAATCTTTAGGATGCTCAAGAACATGGGCAGGAGGGCCACGGGCACGGTGGCTCCCACGTAAATATAGGTGAGTAGCGGGGTGAGAAAAACGGCGAGGAAGGTGGATACGGCCGTCATCACAATGGATAAGGGAACATCCCCCCCGGCGAGGAAGGTGACGACGTTGGAGGCCGTGCCCCCGGAGACGCTGCCCACCAGGACCATGCCCACCATGAGTTCGGTGGAGAGCCCCATGGCCCGGGATATGAGGTAGGCCGAAAGGGGCATGATCAGGTACTGAATGCCCACCCCGAGCATGACGATGTGGGGGCGCTTTAACGGCTCTTTAAAATCGCTGGCCTTTAAGGTGGCCCCCATGCCAAACATCACTACCATGAGTAAGGGGACGATGAGGGGTTTTAATGGGGCAAAAAAATGGGGTATCCAGGCGGCAACCAGGCAGATCAGGACGGCCCAGACAACAAACAGACGATTGAATTGCTCAATCCACTTCAGCATATCTCTCTCCAGGTCAAAATGGTGATACATGATGATTCCGACCCGGTATGGTGAAGGCTTGCGCCCTTTATGTAAATAAAATTGTAACTATTGCCGCTTATGCCTCGGTTGACCCTGCCGGGGGCCAACCTTTTGGAAAGGTTGATAAACAGGTTTTAATAGTGATCATAACGGGCCAACGGCCCGTTATGATCACTAAATTGGGGTCTAGGGGATTTATTTCCTGGCCGGGCGTGTCGATTTAATCGGAAAAATGCCTGTTTTAGCCATTTGCACTCCAAATATATCGCAGTCACTATTTACAGAAATTGGACATACAGCGAATCGTCCCTGCCATAATGACTGAGGGGGCTGGCAAAAAACAAACGTCCGAATTTCATAAAAATACCGCTGTGATTTGCCTCGGGGAACGAGGGGCAAAGCGCAGCGGTCACTTGCTTTCGAGGTGGCTCACCTCGCCGCCGGAGGCATCGCTTTTTGTATCTTTTATTTTTACTCCGGCAATTAAATCGACAGCCCCAGCCGCCGGAGGCTCAGTTTTTACGCCCGCTTATTTTTTTAGCTCGGGGGCTTTAATCTCCCGGGAGCATCTGGCCAGTTCGACGTGGGTCTTGGGCAGAAACCGGATACCGGCCAAGGCGGGGAATTGGCTGGCCAGAATCCGAGATCTGGCCTCCACGGAGGCGCCGACCATGATGTTCAAGGCCACGGTGACGACGTCTCTGCCCCCAGGAGTGGCCAGGGAGGTACCGGCTGTCCAGGCATTGAAGGCCCCGATGGCTGGCCCACACCAGATCTGGTAGTCTCCGGATCTTTTCGCAAGGCCCTGAATGGCCCAAAGGGAGGCCTGGCCGAGGTAGCTTCGAAAGATCAGGGCCATTTTGTGGCGGGCATGGCTCTCTGCCTTGGTGATCTGGGTGGGATCCCTCTCCTCGAAGAAGGCTTTTGTCTCCTGCCATACCGCATGGATGGGTTTTCCCAGGATCTTCGTCTCGATAAAGGCGAGGTCGTCCTTTGGGATATCCTCGATGCAGGAGGCGGCCTGATAGATGGCGAAGAGTTTGGCGGCACGCATGGCAAACATGGTCCCCCGCTTTAATACCTGAACCTTTCCCCCCATCTCAAACATATCGGCGGCTGGGGCCATGGTGACATCGGCCTGGCGGGCCTGGGACAGGATGGTTTTGACTTGGTCTGAGGTGCCCGCCTCGCGGCACCCCTGGTTGACGGTGCCGGTGAGGATATAGTCGGCCCCCATGGCAAAGGCCCCGGCAGCGGATACCGGGGCGGCGATGCCACCGGCAAGGCCCACACCGATTTTATCCCGGTAGCCGTGGGTCTCCATCATCCGGTCCCGCACGGCCTGGATGGCCGGTAGAAGGGCCAGGGCCGGACGGTTGTCTGTATGGCCACCCGAGTCGGCCTCTGCCGTGACATCATCGGCCATGGGGATGCGGGGGGCCAGCGCCATTTCCGTGGCGGTGATCAGCCCTTTTGCCGCGAGTTTTCTGAGGATATCAGACGGGGGCGGGTTCATGAATTTTTCGGCGAGCTCTTCCCGGGAAAGCTTGGCGATGACCTTGTTGGGCACCACCACCTGGCCATCGTCCCCTAAGTGGATACCGGTGACCCGGTAACGCACCAGGGCTGCGGTCATGGTGAGGAAGGCGGCGGCACTGACGCAGCAGATGCCCTCTTCTAAGTAGAGTTCGCACAGGGCCATCTCGGCCTCGGGGGCGCCGTGGTGGTGGAGAAAATTGAATCCAAAGGGGAAGGGGTCGGCCTGGGCCGCCTTTTTCAGACGGGTGATGGCCGTCCGGATACGGGCCAATCCGCACCCCCCGGCGCCAAAAAAGCCCATCATACCATTTTTTCCGGCGGCCTCCACCATGGCTTCACTGGTGATGCCGTTGGCCATGGCCCCCATAATATAGGGGACGCGCAAGCCGTGACGCTTGAGAAAGCTGCGGGACCCCAGTTTGGAGATGGGTAAGGGGCGGACAGTGGCAAGGACGGGGAACCAGTCATCGCCGGGTTTTTCGCAGCCCACACGGATCTCTCCTGTGGTGTGGGCCTCGGGGCCATTTTCTGTGTTCACCAGGTATAAGGGGTGATCGATGGATTCAAGGGCGTTGCGAATATCTAAGGTCAATTCGTTGGGCGTGGTGGGGTGCCACCAGGACGGTACAGATTCGAACATCGGTTATTCCCGTTGGGTTCATGTGGTGAGGGGGACGTCATTCACAGCGAATGGCGCCTCTCGGGTGCTGTTTTTCTATCCACACGTCCTTACATCCCGCCAGGAGCAACCGGTCACTCTCCCGGCGGTGAGGTTTTCTGGGCCGGAGAGTGCAAGAGGGAGGGGTATCGCGTGTTATGAAGGTGGTTTTAATTTGACAAGGATTTACATTTTAATCGGAATGGCTGTCAAGGCTTCCTGAATAAGGACCAAGAGATGGCAGAAAAATGGGGACCACCCGTATCATTATGGAGTGGCTCTTCAATTGTCATGGCGTGGCCCTATTTTTTATTCGTATCGCCTCTCGTTTTGCAACAGCCCTTTTGGAGCGGATGTTTTTATCGACAAGAATAGACGGGTCTGTGGATGGATATATCATCGATAATGGCTTGTCTCCGGTCAGAGAAAGGGGGGCGCTTACAGCGGCCCCATGGCATGCGTATACGCACCCAATACGGACTATCCTGATTCTTCTGTCCTGACTCTTTTCGGTGACAAAAATTTGTATATAAAGAGCTAATAATATCTTATCTGTGGTGGAATTGTAAATATTATAGTGTCATCGTTTTTTACAGGGATGGTTTTTTCTGGTCCCGGGAAGGGGCGAGGGGTATGTTGACCCCAGTTAAATGGGGCCACGGCCTGGGACCGGTATTTTAGGAAGGAGTAACTATGGATTTTGATCAGCCCATGGATCGCACGGGGACATCGAGCCTCAAGTGGGAGTGGTTTAAGGATCGGGATGTGCTGCCCCTGTGGGTGGCCGATATGGATTTTGCAGCTCCCGAGGCCGTGACAACGGCCCTGGTGCGCAGGTCTCACCATCCGGTGTATGGCTATACGCTTCCCAGTGATGCCCTGTATGAGGGGATACTGGGGCATATGAAGCGTTATTTCCATTGGGAGGTGAAGCGGGAGTGGGTGGTATTTATTCCCGGGGTGGTGACCGGGTTTAATATTGTGGCACGGCTCGTGGGAGAGGCGGAGTCCATTGCCGTGCCGACGCCGGCCTATCCTCCCTTCCTCGCGGCGGCGAAGAATGCCCAACGGGAGATGGTCACGGTGCCCCTGTCCGTAGAAAATGGGCGGATTGCCATTAATCGGACGGTCTTAGAGGCCCATCTGCCCTTAAACACAAAGCTTCTTATGCTCTGCACCCCCTACAATCCGGGGGGAACCCTGTTGACGCGGGAAGAGCTCTCCGGGATTGTCGATTTTTGTCAGGAGCGCGATATCCTCATCTGTTCCGATGAGATCCACGCCGATCTGGTGATGAGCGAGACGGGGCGGCATATCCCCACGGCTTCCCTCTCCCCTGCGGCCTCCGCCCGTACCATCACCCTTATGGCGCCCAGCAAGACCTTTAATATTCCGGGGCTGGGGTGCGCCATGGCCATCATCGAAAATGAGGCGCTGCGCACCCGCTTTCAAGACGCCATGGCGGGTATCGTCCCGTACGTCAACCTCATGGGGTATGAGGGGGCCATGGCCGCCTATATTCATGGGGGCCCCTGGCTTAAAGAGGTCATCACCTACCTTCGGGCCAACCGGGATTATGCCTTTGGGCGCCTGGCCGCCATGGCGGGACTCTCCCCCCTGCTTCCCGAGGCGACCTACCTCATCTGGATGGACGCTCGAGGCCTTGGGGTGAAAGACCCTGCCGCTTTTTTCGAAGAGAATGGTGTGGGCCTCTCCGATGGTGCTCACTTCGGTGCGCCCGGATGGCTTCGTCTTAACTTCGCCTGCCCCAGAGCTCTCCTTACGGAGGCCCTGGACCGCATGGAGAGGGCCGTGCCTTAAGTTATTTGTAGCCCTTGAGTGTCAAAAAATGGGCCTCCGGCAGCCTTGCCGGGGGCCAACCTTTTACAAACGCTTGCCAAACAAACTTTTACTGTAACGGAGACGGACCTTTGGTCCGTCTCCGTTACAAATCTGGGGTCCAGGGGATTTATCTCCTGGCCGCCGGAGGCCCTTTTTCTGGTCACTTTGACCATAGAAGGCATCGCTTTTTGTCCGTTTTATTTTTGCCCCGGCCCTTAAATCGACAGCCCTTGCCGCCAGCGGATTCGTTTTTAGGCCCCTTTTTGTATCTCTCGGATCAGGGTGTGGAGCACCTGCCACCCCTGGGCCAGGGAGTCGATCTCTAAAAACTCCTCATGGCTGTGGAAGCGGTTTCCCTGGCAGAGCCCTAAGCAGACCGAGGGCCAGCCGTGGGAGAGGGGCAGGTTGATGTTGGTGCTCATGGGCATTTCGGTGGGCGTTGTGCCCGTGGCGGCTTGTACGGCATGCGTGGCGATGGCTGCGACGCGATGACGATCCACGGCCTTGGCCGCGGGGCGCTCTCCGGTGGTGGTGCAGGTGACGATGACCTTCGGGGGGTGGTTTTTGAGGGCCGTGTGGAGGGCCCGGTCGAGGCGGCTGAGGAGTCCCGGGTCGACGCTGCGGAACTCGAAGGTGGCCGAGGCATTGGCGGCGATGGAGTTGATGCCCTCTCCCCCGGAGATGGTGCCGATGTTGATGGAGGCCTCACCGGATCGTGCGGCCGTGATATCCGTGAAGTGCCCCTGAATGGTGTGGAGCAGGCTCATGAGGGCATCGATGGCACTGGGCAGGCCATGGTCGCTCCAGCTGTGGCCTCCGGGAGCACGGGTGGTGAGACGGTAGCGTTGGGAGCCCAGGGCGGTGTGGCAGAT
>JABXKT010000303.1 GCA_013619155.1 Desulfobacteraceae bacterium | reverse complement strand
CGCTAGAGGTGAACAACCTGTGCAGAAATATAAAGATGAGTTGTCAATTAATGGTGATTTGTCTTATCTTAATTTAGACTGGAAGCCAGTACCTATTTTATCTAAGTTTGTAGACATTGTAGTTAATGGTATATCGCAAAAGTCTTATGACATTAAAGCTTATTCTCAAGATCCTAGCTCAGTTAAAAGAAGAACTGAATATGCTAGCAGGCTTCAAGAAGATATGGTTGCTAAAGAATATCTAGACGGTTTAAAACAAACGTTAGGTATTGATTTGTACCAATCACCAAGTGGAGTTGTAGTTCCAGGATCTAAAGAAGAGTTGGAATTACATATGCAACTTAGTTATAAGCAGTCAATTGAAATAGCAGAAGAAGAAGCTATATCAACTGTGTTTGCTCAAAACAAATACGATCTTGTTAGACGAAGATTGAATATGGATCTTACAACCATAGGTATTTCAGCTGGTAAAACTAATTTTAACACAGCTGAAGGAATTACTGTTGATTATGTAGATCCAGCTTATATGGTTTACTCATACACAGAAGATCCAAACTTTGAAGATATATACTATGTAGGCGAGGTAAAGTCTATAACAATACCAGAGCTTAAAAAAGAGTTTCCTGGTATATCACAAGAGGAATTAGAAAGAATACAAAAAACACCTGGCAACAGACAATATATAACTGGCTGGGGTAACTACGACAACAACACTGTTCAGGTTATGTATTTTGAATACAAAACTTATATGAACCAAGTTTTTAAGTTAAAGATAACTGAAAACGGTTTAGAAAAAATAATAGAAAAAACAGACGAATTTAATCCTCCACCTAATGATGGGTTTGAAAGAGTAAGTAGGTCGATAGAAGTTTTATACACTGGCGCTAAGGTGTTAGGAACAAATACTATGCTTAAGTGGCAATTAGCAGAGAACATGACTAGACCAGCAGCAGACACTACTAAGGTAGAAATGAACTATGCTATTGTTGCGCCTAGAATGTACAAAGGTAAAATAGAATCCATTGTAAGCAGGTGTACAGGTTTTGCAGACATGATACAGTTGACGCATTTAAAAATGCAACAGGTGTTATCTAGAATGGTTCCAGATGGAGTATTTTTAGATATGGACGGATTAGCTGAGGTTGATCTAGGCAATGGAACAAACTATAACCCAGCAGAAGCATTAAACATGTACTTCCAAACAGGTTCTATAGTTGGTAGATCACTTACACAAGATGGAGATCCTAATAGAGGTAGAATTCCAATACAAGAATTACAATCATCAGCTAGTGGTCAAAAATTAGCTGCTCTAATTCAAACGTATCAATACTACCTACAAATGATACGTGATGTAACAGGACTTAATGAAGCTAGAGACGGCAGCTTGCCAGACAAAGACGCTTTAGTTGGTCTTGCAAAAATGGCTGCTAATCAATCAAACATAGCTACTAAGCATATAAATCAAGGTAGTTTATATATTGCTTTAAGAATATGTGAAAACATTTCTTTAAAAATAGCAGACGTATTAAGATTTCCTTTAACAGCAAACGCTTTAATAGAAGGTATATCTGTATACAATGTAGAAACTCTTAGAG
>JABXKT010000019.1 GCA_013619155.1 Desulfobacteraceae bacterium | reverse complement strand
CCCTACGCATCCGCGTAGGGCCTTTTTTTATTTGGGTTGATGCAACTCTGAACGATAATAGCGTGCCAGTCGTTTGGGGTCGACACCACAGAGAAACAGGGTGGAGAGAGTCCAGGTACGTAAAATGGAGAATAGAAGCCCTTCTCGTTCCCACCGCCGGGGAGATGTCAGCACTCTATCGGCAAGAATACGAACACGCCCTCCCCTTTTTCCAATACGACGCATCAAGTCGATATCTTCCATAATCATAAACTCTTGAAAGCCACCCATACGAAAAAAAAAAGGGCGTCTCATGAAAAAAGCCTGGTCACCATAGGGGAGACGCGTGAGAAGGCACCGGCATGCGGCCCCCCAGGCAATCAGGGAAAATATTTTTTTGGGGGTATGAAATCCCAAGGTAAAGGCACCGGCATCAAAACGACGGGTGCTTAAGGTCACCGCTATTTTTTTAAAGGCATTGTCCGGAAGATGCGTATCGGCGTGGAGAAATAGCAGAACCTCTCCCCGTGCCATGCGGGCGCCAGCATTCATCTGAGGCCCCCTCCCCTTTTTAGACACAATACAGATGGCCTCCGACCCTTTTATCCTAGCGATACTTCCCCCTTTCCTATCTCCATCCACCACAATCACTTCGAAGTGCTCATGCTTAAAACGGACACAGAGCGTCTTTAAAAATTCATCCAAATGGGTTTCGTGAAGCACCGGAATAATAATGGAGACAGGTATCATAATTTTGCCGTGGCATGAGGGTTAGGGCTCTGGCAAAAAGCAGATAAACAGATTTCATAAAAATTCCGCTGTGATTTGCTTTCGAGGTATTTTTACCGAAGTGGCTTCGCCACCCTTGCCGCCGTGGACAGCCGGTTAAAGATGCCTCGCTTGGCCCTGCCGGGAGCCAATTTTTTGAAAAGGTTGGCACACATGTTTCGTTAAATTACTTCGATTTAACGAAACGAATCAAAGGCGAATGTAATCTGACCCGAGGTACGAGGGGCTACAGTGCATTCGCTATTTTGCTTTCAAGGTGGCACACCTTGCCGTCGGAGGCCCATTTCTTGGTCACTTTAACCATAGAAGGCCTATTTTTTTGCCCTTTTTTTAAAATTAAGGGGGGAGGCTTACCGAGATACCTTATAACGGCGAAGGTATCTGGTAGCGACAGGCGCCTAGGCCCCAGATTCCTGCATGGCTATTTTCTCGTCGATGCGATCTTTCTGGGTTTTGGCCCGAAGGGACCAGGTGGGCTCGTTCCTCAGGTAGATACGGGCCAGTTTGTTGAATCGAGTGGCCTGGGAGAGCCTGCCCTTAGCGATCCACGCCTCGGCCAGGAAGTAGTAGCCGGGGCCATCGGACGGATTGATTCCCACCGCCCGTTCCAAAAGGCGCAAGGCCCCGTCGATATCTCCTCTCTGGAGTTTATCGTACCCCTTGGCGGTGAGGTTGTGGGAGGCCAGGGTGCGTGAATCTTTGTAGCCCTTGTCCCTGTTGGGAGGGGCCACCATCTCTGGGGGAGGGAGTTCCCCTTTCGGGTAAGTGGTTCCTGTCCCGGAGGCGCAGCCCCAGAAGAGTAAGGGGAGGAGAATTAGTGTGATGATTGCCTGTCTATTCAATTTCTTGTGCCCTTTCATTCGCGTATTCCATGAACCCATTATTGTAACTATTCAGCGGCCCCTCCGGCGCTCTTTTTATCAAAAAGGTTTCGATGACAGGAATATCTGCCTGTAAAGAATCTTTTTGTAAATCTGGGTTCCAAGGGCCCCGTCTTTGGCCGCCGGAGGTTTACTTTTTTTGCCCTCTTTAACCATAAAAGGCATTTTTCTGAATAGTTGCCCATTATTTCCTATTTAAATAGTCGTTTAAATCCCTGCCCCATGCGCTCCATGAGGGATGCCTTTCCATGAATGGGGCAGGCAGATGATGGTGGATTCTCTTTCAGGAAGTACTCTTCGTAAACATCTGGGCACTTCAAACCCACGGCTCGTTTTCCACTCTCCCGGCACACCCTCTGGGTCACGACATCGGGTGGAGGGAGAAAATCATTGCCGGAGATATACCCTGGAAGGGCCGATACCAGCTCGGCCCATATGGGCAGTGCCGCCCGACCGCCTGTGACAAAGAGGGGATCGTTGTTATCAAATCCCACCCAGACAAGGGCCAGAATATCCGGCGTGTAGCCCACAAACCAGGCGTCTCTGTAGTTACTGGTGGTCCCTGTTTTTCCTGCCACGGGAAAATCGATGCCATAGCGAGCCAGGGAGCGTCCCGTCCCCTCTTTGATGGCCCCTTCCAGCATGGAGGTGATGAGAAAGGCCTCCCCTGGTGAGAGGATGGGTTCGATCTCCATGTGCCGGCCCATCAAGCGATCTCCCTGCTCATCGACCACCGCCTTAAGGGAGAGGGGATAGGGCTGAATGCCGTCGGAGGCGAAGGCGGCATAGGCCCGGGCAAGCTCTATGGGAATTACCTCGGAGGCCCCCAGTACCATAGAGGGCCATGGGGGAATCGGCGTGGAGAAGTGAAAACGCTTGATGCGCTGGGCCGCCGTTTTTACCCCGGCCTTAACGAGCATATCCACGGCGGCTATATTACTGGAGACCTTGAGCATCTCCCGCATGGAGAGACTCTTTTCCTTCTCTTCACTGAAGTTCTTGGGAGTCCAGAGGGTGTCGTCGATGGTGTAGGCCCTCTTTTCGTTGGAGAAGATATCCGATGGGGTGAACTGGTCGAGAAGTACCGAGGCGACCACGGGTTTAAAACAGCTTCCCGGCTGACGCTTGGCCTGAACCGCCCGGTTGAACTGACTCACCCGATAATCTCTGCCGCCCACCATGGCCAGGATATTTCCCGTACGGGGCTGCATCACCACAATGGCGCCCTGGAGTCTGGCCGCGGGATTCTTTCGTTTTAGTTTTGGATTCTTTGCCTCTAAGCGGAGTAATCCTCTCTCCAGGGCCGCTTCGGCGGCGGCCTGAACGCCGGTGTCTAGGGTCGTGCGAATGGTAAGCCCCATGCCGGTGAGGGTGGTGGTGGGGTAGAGCTCTTTTAACTGGGCGGAGACATAATCGAGAAAATAGGGGGCGTTCTGGCTGTATCGTTTAAATCCTGAGACCCGAATAGGCGTTTGGCTTGCCTCTTTCAGCGCATCCTCATCGATCCACCCATTTTTTTTCATGGATGCCAAGACCACATTGCGGCGAGCCATACAACGCACCTTATTTTTGTAAGGGGAGTATAGGTTGGGTCCCTTGATAAGCCCTGCGATGGTGGCGGACTCGGCCAGGGTGAGATCCTGAACCCTTTTATTGAAATAAAATTTTGCCGCCTCCCCGGCTCCGTTGACAGAGGCCGATCCATTTTGACCGAAATAGATCTCGTTGAGATAAAGGCCCAGGATCTCCTCTTTTTCATATTTCAATTCGATGGCAAGGGAGATAAAGAGTTCGTTTAACTTGCGGGAGAAGGTGCGCTCGGGGGTGAGGAAATAATTTTTTGCCAGCTGCTGGGTCAGGGTGGAGCCCCCCTGACGAATGGATCCATGCTTTAAGTTAGTGTAGATGGCCCGTAAGATACCCCGAGGATCGATGCCCCAGTGGGTATAAAAGCGGGCATCTTCGGCGGCCATGACCGCATGTTGCAAAGATTTCGGTATCTCATCGATACTCACCACATCCCGTATTTCTCGGTCTTTGCCAAAGTAACGCATGATCACTTCAGGTTCTAACTCAAGAAGATCTATAGGGGCCCCCGAGTCTCGTCGGGCCATGGCGGTGATGGCCTCTTTCTTAAGGGAGAGGCGGACGGGAAAGCCGAATCGTGTCTTTCCCGTGATTGTCAGATCGTTGAGGTAGATCTCCACCTCCCCTTTTAGGAGGCGGTACTCCCCTTTTTTTTCCGGGGCCTCAAGGGTCGGTCGGTACCCGATGCCTTTAAGACGATCCGTAAAGGCGGCAAGATCGATCTTGCGTCCCGGATACAAGAGGGTCGTATCCGAGTAGATGACCGACGGGATTTGCCACTTTCGGCCTTCGAATCGTGTGGCCACCCGTTCGGTGAGGATCCAGCAGTAGATGGACGCACCGATCATGCCGATCACGCCCAGGATGACCCCTGCCTTTATCAGCCGTTTAATCCAAAAAATCATACACTCTAAATATCCGATTCATGAAAATGATAGACAGCCCTTTTGGCGTTTAAAAACACACCGTTTTATGCTGAAAAGTAGGCATCCGGGGCCGCATTTTAATGCGGCCCCGGTTTTTTATTGAAATGCCCGTATCATAATCGAACCATGGTGGAATGAACAGGTTTATTGAATTTGGGTATAGTTGAATTTGGGAATTTCAAGTTTGCAATAAATGGCCACCAGACGAAGGGAAAATCCGGTGCCCAGGGTGATGAGAATGGCACAGGTATCTGACAGGCCCCGGGCATGAAGGAGGAGAAACAACCAGGCCGAGACGATGGAGACACCGGCATAGACCTCTTTTTGGAATACCAAGGGGATATCCCGACAGAGAACATCTCGAATCACCCCGCCCGAGACCCCGGTAATAACCCCCATAATGGAGGCCACGATAAATCCATGGCCCAAGGCCAGGGTCATGCGCACTCCAATAATGGTAAAGGTGACAAGGCCTAAGGCATCCAGGATTAGAAATACCCGATGGAAATATTTTAGGCACGGGGCGGCAAGGATGGTGATAAGGGCGGCACAGGTGGTGATGACGATGTATTCAGGATGCCCCACCCAGGAGATGGGGTAATTGCCGAGGAGTATGTCACGAATATTTCCACCACCGATGGCCGTGGCGCAGGCGATGATGATCACCCCGAATAGATCCATTTTTTTTGTGCCCGCCTTTAAGGCACCGGTAATCGCCTCCACGGTGATGCCCAAAATGTAGAGATAATGAAGAATCATGGTCCGTATGGTCCTTATAAAGTGAAGCGTCTTCTCGCCCTCCCCTCTTTTTAATAAGGAGATAGCCTCGTAACGCTTAGGGGCGAGAAAATGAGAGAAGAGATGAAAAAACGGAGGAGATAAACATGATTCGATGGGGGTTGTCAATGGGTGATGAGCGCTTACCGTAGAAGGCAATGCGGTGACGCTTGGCTGCCGGGAGCCAACCTTTTGAAAAGGTTGCCAAACAGCTATCGTTAAGTCACTCTGGTTTAAGCGAAGAATTAAAGACAGATGTGATCCCGAGGGACGAGGGATAAATCGTATCCGTAACCTGCTTTTGAGGTGGCATACCTCGTCGCTGGAGGTCGTGCGGTGAAAGCGTACCTCCGGTGGCCCTGCCGGGGGCCAACCTTTCGAAAAGGTTGCCAAATAGGATTTAATAGTGACCATGACGGGCCAAAGGCCCGTCATGGTCACTCACGTGAGGTCCAGGGAATTTATTCCCTGGCCGCCGGAGGCATATTTCTTGGTTACTTTAACCATAGAAGGCTTTGGCCACCTTTTGCCTATTTTAAAAGATTGGGCGTGCCAAATAAGCTTTTATAGTGACGGTGACGGACCAAAGATCCGTCACCGTCACAAACCTGGGGTCCAGGGGATTTATCTCCTGGCCGCCGGAGGCTCTTTTTTCCGCCCCGTTCATCATAGAGGGCCTTAGTCGTGGCGCTTGGAGGCTCCTTTCAAGGTATCTGGCACCAGATCGATGGTGGTCTCTCCGGAGATGAGCCAGATATGCCCATCATCCACGGTGCACTCCAGCTTCAGGTTGCGGTGAACCATGGATGCCAGGGAGGGGTCCGTGGGAAGGGGAATGTAGAGGACGGTGAGGTTGTCACAACGGCCAAAGGCCGCGCCATTTTTTTGCCACCACGGCTCGGTCTTGCGATCGCCATAGCTGATGATTACCACCTGCCGGGCCCTACCGCATGCCTTGCGGATCCTCTTCTCATCGGGGAGTCCCAGCTCGATCCAGAGATCGATCTCCCCACCGGGGCTCATCTGCCACAGATCGGGCTCGGTATCCGTGCTAATCCCCTTGGTAAAGGTTAAATCTTCATGGGCAAAGAGGGCAAAGGCGATGAGACGAATCATCATCCGCTCATCGGTCTCCGATGGATGCTTGGCCACGGTGTGGAGGTAGGTTTCGTAGTGATGCCGAGTCAGATCGCTGACCTGGATCTCTGTTTTATAAATGGTTGCTTTAAGGGCCAAGGGGTATCCTTACACGATCATTGATAATTATTGATTTTTGAGCACTATTTCAGCGTATGCCGTCTATGAAACGCGCCTTCTATGGTTAAAGTGGGTTTAAAAACTGTGCCTCCGGCGGCCAGGGAATAAATTCCCTGGACCCCAGGTGTGTGACTGTAACGGACCGTTGGTCCCTTACAGTCACAATAAAAATATGTTTGGCAACCTTTTGTAAAAGGTTGGCCCCCGGCAGGGCCACCGGAGGTGCCTTTATATTTGCCGTTATTTTACCAAGGTACGGGCGAAGGCGATGGCCCTCTCCTCGGCGTCTTCGGGCAGGGTGCCATCACCGCCACAGCCGCCGATAAAGAGCTCTCCGGCAGGAATTCCCTTGTAAAATTTTTGAAGACGATCGAAGGCCGTGAAGAGAGGTTCCACGTTGTTGTCGTAGCTTCCGCCCCCGGTGACCAGAAGGGCCTGCTTTTTACCTTCCACAAGGGAGGCATGCTGGGGCGTGTGAAACCCAGTGACCAGGCTCCAGCTACGGTCCATGAGGGTTTTGACCTGGGAGGTAAATCCCCAGAAATAGGCCGGAGAGGTGAAGAGGGTCAGATCGGCATCGATCATCTTCTCGAGGATGCCTTCGGCATCATCTTTCTGAATGCAGGCCACTTTATCTAGGGTCTCCTTGCACTTTGCACACCCCAAACACCCCTTGATCTCCTGGGATCCCAGGTTGACCCGTTCTACCTCGTGTCCCAGGGCTTTTAGCTCCCCTTCCACCCACGCCAGAATATGGGCCGTATTTCCTCTCTTTCGTGCGCTGCCAAGCAGGGTCAAGATCTTCATGTGATACCTCCATAAAATTATATAAGAATTGGTAAATAATGGTCTTTATGGTTATCTGAAGGGAGCAGATGATACGCTCTGTTTCCCTTATGGGGTACCTCGTGCGTACCGCGCTTTACATACCGCGTAAAACCTTGTAAGCCAAGGCTTCATCGTAATTTTATAAAATCAGGTGTTACTATTTAGAGGTAGTTTTTACATGCATCGAACGCACGCCCCTGCCATCGGATTTACCCGCAGCCTGCCCTGGATCTTCATGATCACCGGCCTCTATTTTATTAGCTTTTTTGCCCGAAGCATCCTCTCTCCCCTGCTGGTGCCCATGGAGGTGGCCTTTGGGGCCTCCCATGCGGAGAGTGCAGGGCTCATGTTCTTTTTCTCCATGGGTTTCGGCACGGCCCTTGCCCTGGCAGGCATCCTCTCCAGTCGTATTCGTCACCGCACGGTGTTGCTCATGGCCATGGGCATTCTCGGTGCCTCACTGCTGATTATGGCCAGGGCCGAGGGGCTCTTCATCGCCCGTCTCGCTTTTTTTCTCTTGGGGGCCGGTTCCGGCCTCTATATGCCCAGTGGCATGGCCACCCTCGCCTCGGTGGCCGACGATCGCTATTGGGGACGCGCCATCTCGATCCACGAGCTGGCGCCTAATATCGCCTTTATTCTGGCGCCTATGGTGGTCAATGGGGCCCATGGGATCTGGCAGTGGCGGGAGATCCTCACCGCCATGGGCCTTATCTGCTTTCTGGGGGCGGCTCTCTTTTTTATGTTCGGTCGGGGCGGAAATGATTATGGCACGCCTCCCGATCCCCAGACCCTGCCCAAGATGCTTCGGGATCCGGCCTTCTGGGCGATTATGCTCTTCATCGGCTTGGGAGTGGGGCTAGAGTCGGGTCCTTACAGCCTTACCCCCCTTTTTCTCGTCTCTGAAAAGGGGATGAGCGCCACCCAAGCCAACCATCTCCTCTCCTCGTCTCGTCTGATCTCCCCCATCATGGTTATCCTGGGGGGCATCCTCGCCGACCGGGTCAGAATTTCATGGATTCTCATCGTCACGATTCTCGGCAGTGCCGTATCGCTTATGGGTATGGGGCTTCTTCAAGGCAGAGGACTTGGCATCGCTATCATGGTGCAGGCCGCCATGCCGGCGGTGATGTTTCCGGCCATCTTTAAATCCGTTACCGAGATTTTCGGCATGCAGGAGCAATCCCTGGTCCTCTCCTTGACCATGCCCGTGGCCATCTTCGTATCCTTGGGGGTCGTCCCCACCCTTCTCGGCTGGTGCGGAGACCACGGCCACTTCGATTACGGCTTTGTGGCGGTGGGATTTTTGACCATTATCTGTCTGGTCGCCCTCCCCTTTCTCAAAAAAAGGACGTCGCGATAAAACAAAAAAAGCCCAAAAAATGGCCTTCTATGGCTAAAGTGGGCGTGAGAAACTGAGCCTCCGGCGGCCAGGAGATAAATCCCCTGGACCCCAGATTTGTAACGAAGACGGAGCAAAGATCCGTCCCCGTTACAGTAAAAGTTTGTTTGGCAAGCTTTTCAAGGCAGGGCCAACCGAGGCTATACGATCACGGCACGGCCTCCGGCGGCGAGGGTGGCGAAGCCACTTAGGCAAAAACACCTCGAAAGCATGTAGCATATACGCTTTTGATTCTTCGTTTAAATCGAAATATCTGTGTATCGAGCATTTGCCCCGATTTGATGAAGCAAGGCGTGACAATAGGGCTCCTTTCCATCTAAAATGGGTAACGCAGGAAAGAGCCATCAATAGTTCGTCTATCATTATTTGTAATCGAATTTTGTCTTAAAGGTGGGTACGATGCAGAGAGCACATCCATCATTTGAATTTTAAGGATGGTTTCAGATAAACATCGGCCTCTGGCCACTTTATAATGACAGAGGCGATCGTCTATCGAATAACCATAGAAGGCTTTTTTTGATATGAATCGGTACTTTTTTAGCGAAGGCATCAGTGCCTTTGGCACTGATGCCTTCGCTAATCTGGGTTCCAAGGGCTTCGTCCTTGGCCGCCGGAGGCTTTTTTTAGTAACTACCGCCCTGTATCTGAATGAAAATAAGGGCCTTTAGCACATATAGCTGAGGTGCAATTTTTCTCGAATCTTCAAGCCTACGCCTCTTTTAAACGAATCCCCTTCGGGTCCATCTCGAGTTGTCCATTTTTATAGAGACCGCCCACGGTGCGTTTGAACTCTTTCTTACTCATGGAAAATATCCGTTTGATATCTTCGGGTGAGCTCTTGTCGTGGCAGGCCACGAAGCCACCGGCCTGGGTGAGGATCTCCAGTACGCGCTCGGTGGAGTCTGCCACGGAGCGGTAGCCCGGCTTCTTAAGGGTCAGATCGATCTTGCCATCCTCACGGATACGGGAGATATAACCGGTGAGACGATCCCCGATGGCCAGTTTTGAAAAGACCTCATTCCGGTAGAGAATGCCCAGGCACTGATCATCAATAACGGCCTGGATACTAAGCTTGGTGATGCCGTAGATGATAAGAGAGACCTCTTGTCCCTCATCCTGCCCCGTGGAGACTTTGGAACAGTGACGCCCCAGACGGGTGGAGCCGAAGACCCGTTCGGTCTCTTCATCGAGACTCAGGTAGACCACATACTCCTCCCCGACGGCCATGGGATGCTGCTGCTCGCTTTTGGGTACGAGGAGATCCTTTTCGAGGCCCCAGTCGAAGAAGGTTCCGAAGTCGTTGACATCTTTGACGGTCAACAGAGCAAAATCACCCACCATGGCTGTGGGGGTCAGGGTCGTGGCCACGGGCCGGTCTTCCGAATCGGTGTAGACGAAGACATCGATACTTTCGCCCAGTCGAAACCCTGGCGGTACATATTTATTGGGGAGAAGTACCTCATCATCCATCTCATCTATGGGGTGAAGGTAGAGGCCGAATTCCATGGCACGTTCGGCGATGAGGGTGTTCATTTGGCCAATCTTGAGCATTTTGTCCTTAATCCTTAAAAGCCATAGACGTCCCATATAAAGAGGCGTTGGCCATAGTGTCTCAATTGATATCGAAGTCGGCACCCGATGCCGACAATTCGATTATATATCAGCTCTGACCCATTTCCTCGAGAGATTTTTCTTAGCAGAGTGCCCCATGCCCGAGGAGAAGGGGCTGATTTTTCCTCAATTTCGATTCGGGCGTGCCTTTTAAGTGAAGGACAATGATTCCCATTAAACCTGGACGAGAAGGTATCGTACAGGATGTGAAATACTGGATAAAAAAAACCATCTGCGTTACTATAAACAGAATCAATCGCCCCATTAATGGGCGATGTATAATACACCATTTCTCCAATGGCGCGAGACGGCGAGAAGAAAAATAGGCGCAAAATAGAGACAATACACGTATTTTTTCAACGCATATCCACCAACGAAGGAGTCTTTCGTGAGTTTAGCCAATCAAAGAGAGCAGCTTGGAAGCCGCTTGGGTTTTCTTTTTATTTCAGCCGGGTGTGCCATCGGCCTCGGAAATGTGTGGCGTTTTCCCTTTATCGCAGGAAAGTACGGGGGGGCCGCCTTTGTGATGATCTACCTCCTCTTCCTCTTCATCCTCGGTCTTCCCATTATGGTGATGGAGTTCTCCATCGGCCGGGCTGGAAAACAAAATATTGCTGGGGCCCTTAAAAATCTTCAGCCCGAGGGGAGTAAATGGCATCTTTATGGATATGTTGCCATGCTGGGAAACTTGTTGCTCATGATGTTCTATACCACTGTGGCCGGTTGGATGCTGGCCTATTTTTACCACACTCTGACGGGGGGGCTGGCCGGTCTCACCCCCAATGAGGTGGGGAGTTTCTTCGGCGAGCTCTTAAAGAGCCCCTCGACCCTCATCGCCTGGATGGGCCTTACCGTCTTTCTCGGGTTCTTCACCTGCTCTATGGGTCTGGAGAAAGGGGTGGAGAAGATCACAAAATGGATGATGTCCTCTCTTTTTGTGATTCTCATTGTTTTGGTGGTCAAGTCGGTCTCCCTGCCCGGCGCCTCGGCGGGGCTCTCCTTCTACCTCATGCCCGACTTCGGCCGTCTCATGGAGACGGGCCTCTGGGAGACAATCTATGCGGCCATGGGCCAGGCATTCTTCACCTTGAGTCTCGGCATCGGCAGCATGGCCATCTTTGGGAGTTATATCGGCAAAGAGCGCTCCTTAACGGGAGAGTCCCTAAGCATTATCGGCCTCGATACCTTCGTGGCCATCCTCTCGGGTCTCATTATCTTTCCCGCCTGTTTCGCCTTTAATGTGGACGCAGGGTCCGGTCCCGGGCTTATCTTTGTCACCCTGCCAAACATCTTCAACGCCATGGGCGGAGGGCGCATCTGGGGCTCTCTCTTCTTTCTCTTCTTAAGCTTTGCCGCCATGTCCACGGTTATTGCCGTCTTCGAAAACATCATGGCCTTTACCATGGAGCAGTGGGGATGGGACCGAAAAAAGGCCGCCATCATCAACGGTTTCGTTCTCTTTGGCCTCTCCCTTCCCTGTGCCCTGGGTTTTAATCTCTTAAGCGACATTCAGCCCCTGGGTCCGGGTACGGGCATCATCGATCTGGAAGATTTTATCGTGGGCAACAACCTTTTGCCCATCGGTTCCCTCGTCTTTGCCTTCTTCTGCAGCTATAAGATGGGCTGGGGATGGGACAATTTTGTTCGGGAGGCCAATGAGGGCAAGGGGCTTCGCTATCCGGTGAAAACCAAATTTTTTGTCACATATATCCTGCCTATTATCATCTTGGTGGTCTTCATCGGAGGCTACATCGATAAATTTAAGGGGTAGGTTTCAGCGTCTCTTTTAAATATCAGAATCTTCTTTTATAGAAGACCTCTAAAGAGAGAGAGAACATCATAATAAAAAAGCGCCCGTGGCATTGCCACGGGCGCTTTTTTATTACTGGATTATCATCCTTTTACAGCTGCGTTTGCGGTAAACGAGCCCATCCGAAAACAAAATATAGGCCTCCGGCGGGTCGCTTTTTGAAAAGCTTCGCAAAAATTTTTTAGATTACCGCAACAGCATTCCCGAACCTGGGTTCCAAGGGCACAGTCCTTGGCCGCTGGAGGCTTTTTTTTATTACAAACTTAAATAGTTATCAGGAGAGGATGTATAAACGCATCATGTCGTGATGACCACAGTGATGGCTGAGAATAAGGGGGCATCAGATTTTATTATGACGACCCCCTTGCCTGTGACGATGCGGGCAGGCCTTTTAATGACGATACACCCCTTTGCTTTTTTGCCCCCCATTCAGGGGAAAACGAGGGGGGAGGGTTCAAAATAGAAAACCAAAATTGGTTTTTATTTTACAAATGATAAAAATATTCCGGCCCAATATTAATATCCCCGATATTTCTCGGCTTTTATTTGTATTATCTTGTAAATACACGTTTTTTTTACAAGGGGAGTATCCCTGTAATTACAGCCAAAAATATGGTACCGTCCGCCGTCACCATTTAGACGATCCATTTCACAATGATGGATCCAAGAAAAACAGCACACAACACTCTGGGTGAAGGAGATATCGTTTGGATAAAGAGCGTAAAGATATAATGATTGCAGGGGCCGCCCTGTTTGCCATGTTTTTTGGGGCGGGAAACCTCATCTTTCCCCCGGCCTTGGGATTTCTTGCCGGAGATGCTTGGTTTCTCTGCATGTTGGGGTTCTTTATCACGGGCGTGGGTCTGCCGATTCTAGGGGTTGCGGCCCTTGCCAAGGCCGAAGGGTCCCTCGATCGCTTTGCCGGCAAGGTGAGTCCTAAGTTTGCCAAGATCATGGGCACCGCTATTGTCCTGGCCATCGGCCCTTTTCTTGCCATCCCCCGCACCGGAGCCACCGTCTTCGAGATCGGGATCAAACCCCTCTTTCCGGGTGTGGCCCCCGTGACCACCTCCATCCTCTTCTTTGCCATCACCCTCTTTTTTGTCTTAAAGCCATCGAGCATCGTGGATAAAATCGGCAAATACCTCACCCCGGCCCTCCTTTTGATCATCGGCATGATCATCGTTAAAGGCGTGGCCGCCCCCTTGGGAACCCCCATCGGTACAGCATTTAGCCAGCCCTTATCCCGTGGATTTATTGAAGGGTATCAGACCATGGATGCCCTGGCCTCCATTCTCTTTGCCGGGCTCATCCTCTCCTCCCTGGTGGCCAAAGGGTATAAGAGCGCCAAAGAACAGATCCGGGTAACATGCAAGGCGGGATTTTTGGCCGGAACGGCCCTGATGGTTGTCTATGGGGGGCTTCTCTATATCGGGGCCACTTCCAGCGGACTCTTCGAAAAAGGGATCACCAAGGCAGAGCTCATCGTCACCATTACCAACACGATTTTCGGAGCGGCGGGGCAAGGGGCCATGTGTCTGGCCGTCTCTGCCGCCTGCTTAACCACGGCCATTGGCCTGACCGCCGTGGTGGGGACCTGGTTTGAGGAGTTGACCCATGGAAAACTGAAATATGAGTTCGTTGTGATTGCCACCGTTCTCTTCAGTATCCTCATCTCGGTATCTGGGGTCGAAAAGATCGTCACCTTCTCCGTGCCCCTTCTCATCATCGCCTATCCCATCGTCATCGTTCTTATCGTGCTTACCCTTTTGGGAGATAAATTGGGATCGGCAGCCTTTAAAGGGGCCGTGGGCGGCACCCTGGTGGTGAGTCTCTTCGATGCCCTCGCTTTTTTAAAGATTGGCACCGGTGTCACAGGGGAACTTATCGCCCGGCTTCCCTTTTCCGACTCCGGTTTTGCCTGGATTCTTCCTTCTATCTCGTGTGCAGTCATTTTAGAGTGCATCAGCATTTCAAAAAAACAGAGTGAGTTAAAGGAAACATGCCCGAAATCATGATGAATGGGGGCCTTTTTCTATAGTTAAAAAACTTTTTTACTGGCCAATTATGGCCCATTGGGTGATATAAATAGTACATTGATGATGTATAAGGAAAAATAAACATGACCTTTTTGTGATGGCTATAAGGACAACAATCGTGGCGGACTTTAAAACCCATCTTACCGTATCGAGTATCTGCAGCAGTGCAGCCGCCACTTTTTTGCTCGCCGCCTCCCTTGCCACCCCCAACGAGGTGATGCTCTTTTTTATCATGGGAGTGATCGGGGGGCTTCTGCCCGATATCGATTCGGACAGCTCCGTTCCCGTGCGGCTCCTCTTTACCTTCATCGCCACGGTGATCTCTTTTCTCGTCTTGTTTCATCAAGGGGCGGACAGCTCTGCCATCGAGCTCTTCGCCATCTGGCTGGGCAGTTTTCTGGTGGTAAAATTTGTCTTCTTCTCCATGTTTACACGGATCACCGTTCATCGCGGTATCATCCACTCGGTTCCGGCAAGCTTCTTCTTCTGGTTCTTCACCACCATTGTTCTCTACCGGTTCTTTAATTTTCCCAAGGAGACCGTCTGGATGGCCGGATTCTTCGTCTTTGGCGGATTTATTGTCCACCTCATACTCGACGAGATCGTCAGCCTCAATCTTTTTAAAGGGGCACCCAAACGCTCGTGTGGTACGGCCTTTAAATTTGGTGTGGCCCGGGATATAAAGTCCACCGTCACCGTCTATGTCGCCACCATCATTCTCTTTATGGCCGCCCCGGATTATACACCCTTCGTGCGCACCTATTTCTCTCCCAGAAGTTTTGCCTCCCTCCACCTTTTCCCCAAAGGATTCTGGTTTGAAAATCTCTACCGTTCCTATATCAAGCAGTGATAGAGCGGGCATTTAAGGGGTAAAAAACCTAACTATTCAGCTCTAAAAAAATGCCTCAGTTGGCGAGGTGTGCCACCTCGAAAGCAGGATGCAGATACGCTTAACCCCTCGTGCCTTGGGGCAAATCGTACCTGCCTTTGGCTTTACTCTGGCGTACCATTTAAGGTCTGTTTGGCAACCTTTTGAAAAGGTTGGCAAACAAGTTTTTATCGTGACTGTAATGGACCAACGGTCCGTTACAGTCACACACGTGGGGTCCAGGGGATTTATCTCCTGGCCGCCGGAGGCATTTTTTCTGGTCACTTTGACCATAGAAGGCAATGCGGCTAAAGCCTGCCTCCGGCGCTTTTTTTCTCAAAAACATCCTCTCCTTTCCCTACCCCATCCGATTCTTGCATGGTCGTCTCGGTGGCTCCCAGCCTCCCGCATAGAAAATATCCTCTCTCATCATTATCACTCATAAAATCAATGCTTAATCCAGCATCCATAAACAATCGCCTCATCTCTCTGTCCGAGGGCATCTTGTCGGCTTCCACCGCACGGCCCGCCTTTCTATGGACATCGTTAATTACATGAAGGGGGATGAAGTGGCTGATGATGAGCCTCCCCTGTTCTTTGAGGCTTTTCGCAAGGAGTCTCAGCGCCCTCTCCTTCGCCTCGAGGTGGGGAAACACCTGATGGCAAAGCACCAGATCTACCTGCCCTGGTGGCAGGGGGTACGCTTCCAGAGTTCCGTGGTGAAGAGTGACCTGGGCATAGGCTGCCACCCGCTCCCGTGCGGCATCCACCATGGTGCCGCTGATATCCATGGCGATCACTCGCCCCAATGGTCCGACTCTCTGGGCCAAGATCTCTGTGAGTCGTCCGGTGCCACAGCCCGGTTCGACAATCGTCATCCCCTCTAAAGAGCCAGCCACCGAAAAGAGGCGGTCCAGCTTTGCCATCTCTTCGGGGCCGTAGGGGCCCGATGCCCATGGGGCATGGATCTGTGTATCGAAAAAACGTGCCTTGCAGGTATACATTTTTATAAAAATTCCTGTGGTTATTTGATTCTAAAAAAAAAGCCGCCGCCGGGTCTTTTTCTCAAAAAGCGCCTCAAAAACTTTTCGCTGACAGGCTGACTTGCCTGTCAGACGTTTTTTGTAGTGAATGCGAAGGGCATAGCCCTTGGCCGCCGGAAGCCATGCGGCTAAAGCTTACCTCCGGTGGCCTGGCCGGGGGCCAAGCTTTTGAAAAGTTTGACAAACAGGTCTTATAAAGACAATCCTGAGTGAATCTAAAAGCCAAGGCAAATGTGATCTAACCCGAGGAACGATGGGTAGAGTGGATTCGCACCCTGTTTTCGAGGTGGCTCACCTCGCCAACCGAGACCGTGCGGTGAAAGCTTAGCCTCGGTTGGCCCTGCCGGGAGCCAACCTTTTGTAAAGGTTGATAAACAACTATTCTCAAGCCACTTTGGGTTTAAGCGAAGAATCAAAGGCGTATGTGATTTTCCCCGAGGCACGAGGGGTGAAGCGCATATGCAATCTGCTTTCGAGGTGGCACACCTCGCCGCCGGAGGCTCAGTTTTTTGTCCCTTTAACCATAGAAGGCTGATTTTTCTTAATAAGCTGTGTTGACGTCAATCACCGACCCCTTCGGGTCTCGTTTCGTGGGCCTTTTTTGCGTTTTTCGAAGGCAGAAGCGAAGTCCTTACTGGTTTTTTTTAACGGCGCAGATCATCCGGGAGTCGAGGCGATCTCCGAATTTGGCGAGGGGATGCCCTGCAAAGGTGTCGGCGTCCATGGTCTCGACAATAGTAAACCGCTCTTCCAGAAGCTTTAGGTACGCTTCCCAGTGGAGGTCCCCTCCAAAACGATAGATATGAGGGCCCTTTGAAACGCCCTTAAAAGCGGAGAGCGACCATTCCAAATCCATGAGTCTATCTTTGGAGCCCTCGCCGTCTCTGTAATAGAGATGCTTGGTCACAAAGAGTCCCCCTGGATTCAGCGCATCGGCAATTTTATTTAAGAGGTCCGGACTCTTTCCGCCGGGGTTGTAGGAGAGAAGCACCACATCGTGTCCGGCGCCGAAATCATCGGCGAAGAGGTTTCCCGAAACAAAATCCACCCGGTGAGCCCCATGGGTCTTTAAGACCGCCTCGGCCTTTGTCGCGATATCAGGAAAATCGAAGACGATGGCTCGCAGGTCGGGGTTCTCTTGACAAAGGGCGATAGCATAGAGGCCATGGCCGCCCCCTAAGTCCAAAAGGGATCTCGCTTTTTTGAATGCAGAAAGCCCTGCCACAGTGGTTACCGTCTTTTGAAGCTCTCCGCATAGAATCTCGGCAGCCAAGGAGTCCACCAGCCCATCTTCAAAGAAGGTCTCTTCCTCCACGGCAACGGGCCCTTCCTTTAGAACCGTCTCCAGGTGATCCCACAGGAAAAATCCGTTTTGGATATCGCGAATCACCGCGCCCTGGAACCAGGGAGAGGCGGTGGTGAGGTAGATAGAGCTTAAAGGGGTGTTTTTATACTGGGCACCCCATCGAGATAGGAGCCCCAATTCACTAAGAAGTCCGCATAAGGGGTGAGTGGGCTCCGGTAAAATATCACAGGCCAGACAGAGCGCCTCCACGGTGAGTGGTTCTTTAAGGGCTTCGAAGAGGCCCAGGCGTACAGCCGTTGCCATGGCACAAAATTCCTTATAATGGCGCGTCGATCGGTAAAAAAGTGCGTGGAGTTCGTGGGCGGGTGGTGAAGGGAGCTCTTTTAAATGGATTGTATATTTATCATCGATGGGGGGGCTATTTTTTGCGAACATGGAAAAAGGTCTCTCCTTATGAATCACGTCTATTTTGTCGGGTAAAAAAAGCCTTCTTTCAAAGGCGATCAAGGGACAATATTCCCCCTAAGGGGCCGTTGATTGTCTCGAGCTGTCGGTACACCGGTTGGCCCACCAGGAAGGTGTAGATCTCATCGGCTTTGTCGGCCAGAGAGATGTCTTGAAACCGATCCGGGTAGAGGATCTTGCCCGTGGTATAGGCATCGGAAATTGCCGTCCCTATATTGGTCATGTACCAGTTGTAGGAGTGGAGGATGTAGACTTTTTTCTCCCTGAAGGCCGTGAGTCCTTGATAAAATGACCGATTTTTTTGGATATCCTGAATCACATCTGTCTGGCCGCCCCCATCGATGAAGATCATGGAGGGGTCCATGGACAAGAGGGCCTCTTTGTCCAGGAAGAGGTGCCCCTCTCCTTGACGAGGCGGGCACATATTGTGTGCCCGCACCCACTCAAAAGGGGCATATGCGGCCTCGGTACTGCCGATGCCCTGGGTGCCTCTAAATCCGATGGCTCCGATATAGACCCCGGGTTTTGAGGACTCATCCACCCCTTCCACTCGGGCCAGGAGCTCTTTTTTACACGATTCGATAAAATGGATGACCGCCGTGGCCCTCGTCTCCCGGCCGAGGATGGTTCCGGCAAGGGCCAGGGAGTCGTAAACCCTCTCATCGAAATGGCCAAAGGGCCCATAGGAGAGTACCACCACGGGAATGCCCAGTTTTTTCTGGAGCTGATCTGCCTTACCTCTCTCCATATAGGTGATGAAGATTAGATCGGGATGGGCGGATAGGACGGCTTCTAAGTCGGGGTCATTGTTGATGGCATTTGGTCCACCAGGCCCCACCGTGGGCAGTGCATTTAACTCAGGGTGGGCGAGCCAGTAGGGCCGCGTCAGGGGAAATCTCTTCTCCATCGCCTCCACCCCCACGAGGGCATCGGTGGCTCCCAGGTAGGTAATGAGGCGAAGCGTTCCCGGAGCCAGACAGATAATGCGCTCCGGATGCCCGTCGATGACCACCTCTCGCCCCACCATGTCCTGTACCGATATTGTCGCCTCAGCCCACTGTACCGGTATGAGGAGAAGGGATAAGAGGCAGATTCGGTAAATCCATTTTTTCATCAGTCGGGTCTCCTTGAAGATGGAATTTCCTTAAAAAAGAGATGATTATTCATCTCAAAAAAAGCCATCTATGGTTAAAGGGGGCTTAAAAACTGAGCTTGCCGGCGGCGCGCGGTGTGCCACCTCGAAAGCAGATTGCATAGGCGCTTTACCCCTCGTTCCTCGGGGAAAATCACATACGCCTTTGATTTGGTTTTATGCTTGAGTAAATTCATCCAAACTGTTTGGCGAGCTTTTCAAAGGGTTGGCTCCAGGTAGGGCTGCCGGAGGCATCTTTAACCCGGCTGTCTTCTATGGTCAAAGTGACCCCAAAAAGGGCCTCCGGCGGCCAGGAGATAAATCCCCTGGACCCCAGGTTTGTAATGGCGACGGATATGATTCTTCGCTTAAACCAAAAGTGACTTGATGATAGCTGTTTATCAATTTTTTCAAGAGGTTGACTCCCGGTAGTGCCGCGAAGCCACTTAGGCAAAAGCACCTCGAAAGCGAGTGACCGCTGCGCTTTACCCCGCTCCTCAAGGCAAATCGCAGCGGTATTCTTATGAAATTCGTCTATCTGTTTTTTGCCAGAGCCCTAATTCATTATGGCGGGTACGATACCGCTGTATGTCTAATTTTTGTAAATAGTGACGGCAATATATTGGGGTGCAAACGGCTAAAATAGGCGTTTTTCCGATTAAATCGACACGCCCGGCCAGGGACTGGGCCCTTGGATCCCAAATTAGTGGCCATGGCGGGCCAGAGGCCCGTCATGGCCACTATAAAAGCCTGTTTGGCAACCTTTTCAAAAGGTTGGCCCCCGGCAGGGCCAACCGAGGCACCTTTAGCGTGGGTGTCTGCCTTTTTTAATATCTGTTTGTTAAACCCGTCTCTATAAAATCCAAGCAAAAGCTTAGCCCACGGCTATTTTAAAGGCCCTTCGTCGCTCTCCAGGGGATGGCCTCTCCCGAGGGACCACCACCGTATGATTTTGAATCTGCTCAAAGAGAACCTCCACTCCATAGACCTCCCCGATCATCTCCGGGGTGACCTCTTTTTTCGGGCAAAAGGCGTGTACCCTCCCCTCCTTGAGCATCAAGAAGTAATCGGCGTAGCGAAATGCCTGATTCAAGTCGTGCATCGTCACCACGGCGGACATGGTCTCCTGGGAGACCGTCTTATGAATGAGTGTCATAACGGCAATCTGATTTTTAAGATCCAGACTGCTCGTGGGCTCATCCATGAGGATCAGATCGGGCTCTTGGGCCAGGGCCCGGGCGATGGTGACTTTTTGGAGCTCCCCGCCGCTGAGCATATGGGTGGGGCGCAAGGCCAGGTGCGAAAGGTCCATGGTGGTTAAAAGGGTCTCCACAAGATCCATATCATGGGCGGATGGTCCCCATTTGATATAGGGTTTGCGCCCGAGAAGAACCGTATCAAAAACGGTCAAAGGCGTGGCACTGCTGCTTTGGGGCACGTAGGCAATGGATCGTGCGATATGGCGTCGGCCCATGGAGCGAATGTCTCTTCCCTTTAATGTGATATCACCCTTGTCTGGTTCGAGAATTCGGTTCAAACATTTAAGAAGTGTCGATTTACCGGCGCCGTTGACCCCCAAGACCCCGCAGATCGACCCCGTAGGCAGATCCAGATTAACCCCATGAAAGATGCGACGACTGCCATAGCCAAAGCCGAGGTGACGTACTGAAAACATCATTTATCGAGCCCCCTGATTAAGAGAAAGAGAAAGAGAGGGGCCCCCATAAAGGATGTGAGAACCCCGACGGGAAGAGCGCTGGAGCCCACCACCAGACGCCCGCAGGTATCGGCGGCCAGGAGAAGCAAGGCCCCTAAGATACAGGAGAAGGGGATCAAGAATCGATGGTCCCCTCCGGCAAGACGGCGGCCGATATGGGGTGCCAGGAGTCCCAAAAAGGCGATCACCCCATGAAATGAGGTGACGAGGGCCGCCACCAGCGCGGCAAGAAACATTCCGGTCAAGCGAAGCCGGTCTACCTCCACCCCGAGGGAGCGGGCTTCATCTTCCCCTGCGCAGAGGGCATTTAGATTCCATCGATTCAAGAGGAAAAAGAGGAGGACCCCAAGGGTCACCAGGCCGAGAAGGAGTATCTCGGTCCCGCTGGAGCGGGCCACATCTCCGAATGTCCAGAATACAACCGTTGCCACCTCCACTTCGGATGCAAAAAATTGAATTAAGATGGTTCCCGAGGTGAAGAGGGAGGAGAGGGCAACGCCGGCCAGGATGACCGACTCCGGGGACATCTTTCGAAAGTAGGCCAGCATAAGAATCACGGCCGTGGCCGCCATGGCACCAAAAAAGGCGCATGCGGTGACGGCACAGAGGCTGGTCCAGGCGAACCCCCCTCCCCCAAGGTCCACGGCCGTATTCGGTATGCCGCCGGCCCCTAAAACCACGATGGCAAAGGCCGCGCCAAAGGCTGAACCCTGGCTGATACCAAGGGTGAAGGGGGAGGCCAACGGGTTTTTTAAAAGCGTCTGCATCACCATGCCGGTGAGCCCCAGGCCGCAACCGGAGACAATGGCCGCCAAAACCCGTGGCAGACGAATGTGCCAGATCACAATATTACCAATCCCATCTCCTGTGCCTGTAAATATGCGCATCAGGTCTCCTGCGCTCAAGTGAAAAGAACCCATGGCAATGGACCAAAATGCCAAAAGGATCAGGAGAAGAGTCAGGAGAATAAAAGAGACGCTTTTCCGGGTCATGTCAGCCTTGTAGCGTTGGGCTGTGGCGGCGCCTTTTTGTTTTAAGGGCTCGTTTGTCGGTGCCGTTTCCATCCACATCATGGGACTCCTAAAGTTAACGAGAATAAAAAAGGCCATAAGGACTCACTCACCGCGTGTGGGGGTGATGAAAGCCTTCATGGCCTAGTAAATAAAAACGGTATTTTCGCTCTTTGGGTTGCTTGAAAGATGAAAAATACGTGTTTATATATGTTTTTTATAAAAAAAGTATATCAGTGTCTTATACTGCTAAAGGACTTCTTGTCCTTCGATTTTATTCCAATAAATATCATTGTTATCTTCCTTGTCAATAGTAAGTTTAAATACGAGCTAAAAAATAAGTATAAATTGATAGATAAACATATAACTTAAAATTGTTATCCTGATTTATCATGAGGTATTTTTTATTGCTATTTAAGGTGGTATTTCAATGCATTATGTTCGTCTTTGCCTGCCCCTTCGGGTTAAAACATCGGCCAAGGGGGCCATGCGTCATCAGCGACCGGATGCCCCCCTCTTTCCTGAATTGATTTTTTGCCGTGAGTCAAGGGATTCAGCGGTACCTATTCGGTACCGCTGAGGATACACCGCCTTAAACACGCATCATGGAAAAAGATATCCACGAATGCAGTGTGGCTTTAATAATCCAGATTATTGGCTGTCCACGGTAAGGTTTTTCAAGAAGAGTTCCTGTATCTCAAGATCGTTTAATTTGATATTGCCGAAGACACTGCACCCCTCGATGATCAGATTCTCGATATAGCCCGTCTCCCCTGAAGGTCCCAGTATATGAATTCGTGTCGCCCTTAACCCCTGCCTTCCGCTTGTGGTGACGAGGCTCACGACCTGCCCCCCTAAGCCAATTTCAACCTGTTCTTCCTGAAAGGGGATCTCCTCACCCAGGGAGAGCACCGACGTACCCCCTCGCCCGCAAGTGATCGTATTACTTGGTGTCACTTCGATGTCTATATTGTTTTCGGTGGAGACGTTGACCATATCCAATCGTACGACATCGGTCGTGTTCACATCAAAATCTTTGGCCTCTACGTCGAGAAAGACAAGGTTACAAATTCGGATGACGCCATCCGTTGTGACGCCATCCGTCGTGGAGCAGCTCCCACCAATTTTCAACTCGGCAGAGGTTGATGAGGAATCGAGGAGAAGCACCTGCCTCAAGATGATTCCCTTGACGGGCTCATCCTTATCAAGTTGAATGATGATATCGTGGCTGGATTCTTCCTCGGAGGGAGCGATAACGGCAGATACTTTTTTTACCCATGCCTCTTCTGTCGATGAATATTGAAAAGTCGTTGTCTTATTTATAGGCCCATCGTCTGGATCTTCCGAACTTGAGCCACAGGCAATCATCGATAGGGCGACAACCAATACGGCCCCTCCCCTCATCATCCCGTCACGCATTATCAACAAACCAGAGGCAATCCAACTTCTCCCAGACCTAGGTGCACTGTTTTTCTTCCTGGCTCTCCATATTGTCATGTCATTTCACTCCTTTTTTAGAGCTTAAGTCATTGGATGAGCTAACAAGACCAAAGTAAAATCTTCACGGCACCTCTTCACTCCATGTCTGAGGGTAAGAAAGTCACTTTATATGAATAAGTCACTTTCCCTTGGTAGTCCGTGATGGTCATATGACGATTGTCTTTAAATTGTTTTAAATAGAATAAGAAAAGATAATTTTTATTGTTATTCGAGGGGTATATGGATAAAGATATAATTCTCATAATCCAAGGGGAAAGTCCAGATCAAAAAAATGATACCCCATTATGAAATGCCTCTTAACGATAATAAAAAGGTCATAAGGGCTTCACACATCTCGTTTTGGGTAAAAAAAGCCTCCATATCCTTTAGGATATCAACGATTGTTTTCTCTATTCGTCAATAGTTTAAAAGAGCGACGATATATGCCTCTATTTTTATAAAAGAGAAATCACGATCTTATCGTGACAAGAGTCGCCTCCGGTGCCGACGTACCCCTGACAAAAAAATATCGGGTCCCGGGGACCAAAGACCCTCCTTAAAAGAGAGACGCTCTACCCGATAGCCAAAATGTATCGAGACCCTAGACTGAAATACCACCGAGGCCCCCTCCAAATATAGGTTTTGGAGATACCATGGCAAACATCAGAAAATATTTTATAAAATGTTTGTCTACGAAGGGATACCTATGTTATCAATGCGCGTTTTCAAGACAGAAGATGGGTGTCGAAATTCAAATCGGTCAGCCCCAGATATTCCTGGGATGGCTCTTAAAAAAATGGGTATCAGGAGAATTTTCAGATGGAAAATATGTCATACATTTTAAGCTATATTGTGATGGGAATGATGTTTCTCGCGTGGGCCTTATGGGATAAGAAGAGGAACCACACCATGGAGAAAGCCACTTCTGAGATGAATGTTAGGGGCCGATGTGAGGGGACCCACAGAAACTGAATCCGTCTTCAACTTCGCGATACCACAAGGGGGACCGTGACCCGGCCCCCCTTTTTTTGTCTCATGGAGCCCCCGGTCTCAAAGGCTGGTGCTTCCCCTTACCGGTAAAATTTCCGGCAGCCTCCCCGACCCTTTCCCCATTTTACCCCGTAATAAACGATGCGGCGGTGCCTCAGGCAGGCCCGTTTTTTTCAGTCGTCCCCTTCCTTTGGTTAAAAAAAGAGCGCACTATTTAGCTTACGCCTGCAGCGGCCCGACTGGGGCCATACTTTTGTTATCATTTTATAAAGCCCGGTTTGACGGACAGCTCTTAAAATATAAGCCAGGGTGAACATCAGCCTAGGGCAGATGCGACCCCGAGGCACGAAGGGCAAATCGTATCTGTATCCTGCATGACGATTTTTTGCCTAAATGACTTTGTCATCCTCGCCGCCAAATACACCCAAGCTAAAGATGCCTGGAGTCACGCTTTTACCAATTTTTATGAGCTGGGTTCCTCAAGTAATTCCAATTTAAGCGAAGAATTAAAGGCGTATGTGATTTACCCCGAGGCATGAGGGATAAATCACATACGCAATCTGCTTTCGAGGTGGCACACCTAGCCGCCGGCAGGCATTTTTTAAAATCTACCGGTATAGGTGACAGGCGACCTGATGGGCCGAGCCCATGACGGTCAGTTCGGGAGTCACCTGATCACACGCCTCAAACTTACGGGGGCACCGGGGGTGAAAGCTGCATCCCGAGGGTGGATGAATGGGGCTGGGAACATCGCCACTTAAGATGGTGCGATGGCGCCGGCGAGTGGGATCGGGATGGGGAATGGCCGATAAGAGGGCTTTGGTGTACGGGTGCTGGGGATTTGTGTAGACTTCATGGCAGGGCCCCTCCTCCACCACTTTTCCCAGGTACATCACGGCGATGCGGTCACAGATATGTTCCACCACCGCCAGATCATGGGAGATGATGATATAGGAGAGATTAAATTCATGCTGAATATCGATAAGAAGATTGATGATCTGGGCTTGAATAGAGACGTCGAGGGCCGATACGGGTTCATCTCCGATGATCATCATGGGGTTTAAGGCCAGGGCTCGGGCGATACCAATGCGCTGACGTTGCCCCCCGGAAAATTCGTGGGGATATCGGTTCCCCTGTTCTGGGGAGAGGCCCACTTTTTTCAGGAGCCAGGCGACCCGATCGGCACGCTCTGAATCGTTGCCCATGCCATGCACCTTCATGGGTTCTCCGATGGCGCGATTCACAGTCATGCGTGGATTGAGCGATGAAAAGGGGTCTTGAAAAATCATCTGCATCTTCTGGCGGGTTTGCCTCATCTCATCGGCGGCTAAGCGGTCCAGGTCGACGCCGTCAAAGGTGATGGTGCCGTGGGTCTTTTCGATGAGTTTCATGGCGGCCAGGCCCGTGGTGGTCTTTCCGCATCCCGATTCACCCACAATGCCCAGGGTCTCCCCCTTCTTCAAGGAGAGGCTCACGCCATCCACGGCATGGACCACCTCGGTCGGTGCGAAAAGTTTGCCTTTGACGGGAAAATGAACTTTTATGTCTTCAAGGGTCAAAAGATTTGTCATGGGGTGGTTCCTTTGGAATGGTCCGATTCACACAACCAGCATCGCACCTTATGACCCGGTGAAACCGTAAAGAGAGGCGGCATCTCGGTGTGGCATCGTGATTGGGCATGGGCACAACGGGGAGCGAAACTGCACCCCGTGGGAAGATCGAAGAGACTGGGAACCATGCCGGGTATCTCGCAGAGACGGCTGTTACCGCTGGCATCCTTGGATCCGATGACCGGCACCGAATTCATGAGCCCTTTCGTGTACGGATGACCCGTCTCGCCAAAGAGAGTGAGGGTGGAGGCGGTCTCCACGATGCGACCGGCATACATGACAATCACCCGGTTGGCCATCTCGGCGATGATACCCAAGTCGTGGGTGATCATCAGTACGGCGGTCTTTTGCCTGGCCTGAAGATTGAGCATCAGATCCATGATCTGGGCTTGGACGGTGACATCCAGGGCGGTGGTGGGTTCATCGGCAATGAGAATCTCCGGATCACAGGCCAGGGCCATGGCGATCATCACCCGTTGTCGCATACCGCCGGAGAGTTGGTGGGGATACTCCTTGGCCCTGCGCCTCGCCTCGGGTACCTGGACCTTCTCCAGCATCTCCACCGCTTTTTCCAGACTCTCTCTTTTCGAGGCACCTCGATGCAGGGCGTAGACCTCGCCAATCTGTTTTCCCACCGTTTTAACAGGGTTTAAAGAGGTCATGGGTTCTTGAAAGATCATGGAGATACGATCCCCCCTGATCTTCTGCATCTGACCCCGGGTCAACGAGAGGAGATCCCTTCCTGCGTAGAGGATCTCGCCCTTTTCGATGCGTCCCGGCGGTTGAGGAATCAACCGCATAACAGACTGTGCCGTGACACTCTTTCCGCAGCCAGATTCACCCACCACCCCTAAAATTTCCCCGGGATATATTCCGAATGAGACGTCGTTGACGGCATGTGCCACACCACGATGGGTGTGAAAACGCGTGGTTAGGTTTTTCACTTCCAATAAGTAATCGTTTTGCATGGTACCCCTGGTTAAAATGTAAATTAAGTAAAAATAAATACCAGCTAATCCCCTCCCGTTCAACTCTTAAAAAAATTAGGATAACATTGTCATTAGGGATAAAAATAGACCTTTTTTACCTAAAAACTTCCCTACAAAGGAACATAAATTTAGTTTTTCTATATCTTATTGACAGGCATTTCCTTGTGTGGTTCTATTTTTGGTTCTCGGTCATGTTATGCGTTTTTTATTATTATCGTTACTTTAGGAGAATTATTTTCATGAAGAAGATTGGAATGTTGCTGCTCGCTGCCGTAACGGCTTTTCTGGTCACGACGGGAGGAGCCCTGGCTTCATCTGGCGGGACCTTCATCTTTTGCGCCCCTTATGGGGGAGACCTCTTCTCCCTGGACATGCATAAGACCTCACGTACCCAGGACTACATCGTGGGCCTTAACATCAACCGCAGTCTCTACAGGTGGGATGCCGATCAGAGCAAGCCTGTTCTCGATCTCGCCACCGGAGTCACCATCTCAGCCGATGGAAAAACCTACACCTTCACCCTTCGTAAAGGGGTTAAATTTCACAACGGACGCACCCTGACTGCCGATGATGTCATCTGGTCTTACAACCGTATTGCCCAGCCCAAAACGGCCTCCTCGGCGGCCAGTTATATCGCCAATATTAAAGGGGCCGATAAGGTGATGGAGGGCACGGCGAAGACCATCGTCGGTCTCCATAAAATGGATGATCTCACCTTTACGATGGAGCTGAAACACCCCGTGGATATCGGCTATGCCTTGTGTAAAGTCGAGACCGCCATCGTACCCCGGGAAGCCCTGGAAGCCGGTGAGGCAAAGTTTGCCACGAACCCCGTGGGATGTGGGCCCTTCAAGTTCGTGAAATGGGTTCGCGGAAGTGAGGTCATCCTCGAAAAATTTGACAATTATTACGAAGAGGGAAAACCCTATATCGATAAACTGATTTACAAGATTATGCCCGAAGGCGCGGCCCGTGATATCGCCTTTCGCGCCGGCGAACTCGATGCCAATATCGTGGGTGCCTCTCAGTATCCCGTCTACCAACGGGACCCTCAGATTAAAGACCATATGATCGAAGTGGCTGAGATGTATACCCGCATCATCGGGTTCAACTCCGAATTCAAACCCTTCGCCGATAAACGTGTGCGTCAGGCTATCAACCATGCCATCAACGCCGAGCTCATCATCAAAAAACTCTTGAAGAACAAGGCAGTGCCGGCCACGGGTTTTCTACCCACCAGCTCCCCGGCCTATGACACGGCCATGAAGGGGTATGAGTACAATCTGACGAAGGCCAAGGCATTGATGAAAGAGGCGGGGTATGAAAAAGGATTTACCTTTGAGTGCATCGCAACGGCAAACAAGAGCTGGGGCGTGGGTATCGTCGAGTCCCTCATCCCCTTTATGAAACGTATCAATATTACCATCAAGCCCCAGCAACTTGAAGGCGCCGCCCTGGGTGAGCGTGCCCGTACCGGTAAATTTGATGCCTTTATCTGGTCCATCGAATCCGGCCCCGACCCCTTGGAGACCCTCAACCGATTTCGTTCCACCACCCCGGTCTCTGCGGGCAACTACACCGCCTACGCCAACAGCGATTATGACCATGCCCTCGACATGGCCGCCGCCACAGGGTCCGCCGACGAGAAGCTCTCCTGGCTTAAAAAAGCCAACCGTATCCTCTTTGACGATGCCCCGTTCTGGTTTTTCAACTACAACAAGGCGATTATCGCCTACCAGCCTTGGGTAAACGGTATCAAACCCGTGGCCATCGAGATGATGCTCCAGGATTTTACCAACCTGAAATTGGATGAGAGCTCGCCCCGAAAATAAAAGAGCGTCGCCGCCTCTTTAGGCGGTACGGCCCGTGGAATGAAACGACGCCTTAGGAGGCGCGGCCCCCTGAAATGGGGGCCGCGCCCTCTTTTGGTTCGTTTCGTTATCTCATCACATACACCCTTATTTTTCAGGTTGCTCAAACGTATGAGAGCTTATGCTTTTCGCCGTATTCTACAATTCATCCCCACGATCCTGATTATATCCATCATCATGTTCGTGCTCTTAAATCTCCTTCCCGGTAACGCGGCCCTTATGGCGGGCGATCAGCGAAAGGCTCCGGATCCCCGCGTGGTGGAACAGTTAAAAAAGGAGTGGGGAATCGACAAACCCATACATACCCGTTATTTCATTTACCTGAAAGGACTCGCCAGAGGGGATCTCGGTACCTCCTTCTTAAGGCGGGAACCGGTGAATAAACTTGTGGGCAACCGTATCTGGCCCACTTTACGCCTCTCCTTTGCCGCACTTCTGATATCTCTCGTTATCGGTATTCCCCTGGGCTTTATCTCCGCCCTCAAACGGGGCACGCTCATCGATACCACCGCCATGATTGGTGCGGTCTCCGGCGTATCTATTCCCCAGTTCTGGTTGGGGCTTATGCTGATGTATCTTTTTTCTGTCATCTTAGGATGGCTCCCCTCATCGGGCTATGGCCATGGCAAGATCAGCCACCTCATCATGCCCGCCATCACCTTAGGCATTGGCTACACGGCCCTTCTTGCCCGGGCTACCCGTGCCGCCGTCCTTGAGGTGATGCACAAAGATTATATTCGTACGGCCCGGGCCAAAGGGCTCTCCGAATTTCTCATCAACTGGCGCCATATTATGCGCAATACCATGGTCCTGGTGCTGACTACGGCCGGCCTTCAGTTTGGCGCTCTCATTGGCCAGACGGTCATTGTGGAGAAGCTCTTCGCATGGCCAGGCTTGGGGTCCCTTCTCGTCGATTCTATTTTTCAACGGGATATTCCGGTCACCCAGGGGTGTATTCTCGTCATGATTCTCGTTTTTCTCATCGTCAACCTTGTGGTGGATCTTCTTTACTCTGTAGTAGATCCAAGGATAGAATATTGATGGCCTTTTCAAGTGTAGTATTTAAAGGAAAATCCAACCTCATCATTGGCGCCGTTCTCACCATTCTCGTGATTGGTATGGCGGTATTTGCACCGCTCTTGGCCCCCTATCACCCGGTCAATGATGCCGATCTTATGGTCTCGGAAGAGGCCCCGTCCAGTGACTATCTGTGTGGCACAGATACCCAGGGACGGGACGTTCTCTCACGGGTGATATATGGTTCACGGATCTCTCTGTCTGTGGGGCTGGTAAGTCAGCTGATCAATACTTTAATTGGTGTCTTCCTGGGCGTGACCGCCGGTTATTTGGGAGGCGCATGGGATGATTTTATCATGGGACTCACCAACATCATGCTCTCCATCCCTTCCATGATCTTCGCCCTGGCCATCATGGCCCTTCTCGGTCCGGGGCTTATTAACATCTATCTCGCCCTGGGGCTCACCAACTGGTCCTTTACCTGTCGGATCACCCGGTCCCAGGTACTCTCTGCCAAGCGTATCGAGTATATCCGAGCCGCCGAGGCCTTGGGGTATGGGCAGTGGCGTATTATGTTTGGTCAGATTCTGCCCAACGTCGTCGGGCCCATTTTGGTTATCTCCACCCTGGGCATCGCCTACGCCATTTTAACGGAGGCATCCCTCTCTTTTCTGGGGCTCGGTACCCAGCCCCCCACCCCAAGCTGGGGCGGAATGCTCTCCAACGCTCGGGAAGAGTTCTTCACGGCGCCCTGGATCTCCATCTTTCCTGGGCTGGCTATCTTTGCCACGGTTCTGGGCTTTAACCTTCTGGGGGATGGTTTGAGGGATCTCTTGGACCCGCATAAAGAATAGTTTTAGTTATTTCATGTATGAGGATATCAACATAATGAAACGCGCAATTATCTCAAGCCGAATTTACACAGGGGTTAAAGAGGCGCCCTTTGCCGAAGCCCTTTTCATGGAAGATGGCCGCATCACCGCCGTGGGAACCACTCAGGAGATCATGGCCCGGGTGACTCCCCATACACAGATCACCTCTCTTTCACACCATCTTGTCACCCCGGGATTGGTCGATGCCCACTCCCATATCACTGGCTATGGACTCACCCTGACCCGTATTAATTTGGTGGGTCTGCCCTCCCTGAAGGCATGCCGACGGGTCATTGCCGAGGCGGTAAAAAACGCGGCCCCGGGAAGCTGGATCCTAGGTCGGGGGTGGAATCACCACTTCTGGGATGAGAAACGAGAACCCACCAAGGCCGACCTCGATGACATCACTCCGGATCACCCCGTGGTGATGACCCGTGCCTGTGGTCATATGATCTGGGTGAACGACAAAGCCCTTGCCGTGGCCGGGGTCACCCGAAATACATCCACGCCTTCTGGCGGGCAGATCGATCGAGACGATGCGGGTCACGCCACGGGGATTCTTAGAGAGTGCCTGGAGGTGATCCGGGATCATATCCCACCCATCACGGCGGCGGAGAGAAAAGAGGCGATCTTAAAAGCCCAGAGCCGAACCCTTGCACGGGGCCTTACCGGCATTCACTCCTGCGAGACCCTGGAAGATTATCTCGCCCTGGCCGAATTGGAGAAAGAGGGGAAATTAAAACTTCGTGTCTGCCATCTTCTCCCCCCGGAGGATCTCGACAAGGCCGATGCCTTGGGGATTGTCCCCGGAGCCGGGTCCGATCATCTCTGGCACACCCATGTGAAACTTTTTATGGACGGATCGTTGGGGGCCGAGACGGCCTGGATGTTCGATGCGTATGAGGGGACTCAAGAAAATTGTGGCTTGGCCTGCATGACAAAAGATACATTTTATGGCCATATTAAAAAAGCCTATGAAACAGGGCGAAGCGTAGCCGTCCACGCCATCGGCGACCGGGCGGTCTCCGCTTCTCTGGATGGATTCTCTGAACTGAGGCAAGGGTTCCCCGGCATGAGGCGCGATCGCATCGAACATCTCCAGCGGGTCATCCCAACAGATTTGGAACGTTTTGCAAGCTTAGATGTCACGGCCTCGGTGCAACCGGGTTTTCTACCCACCGATTGGAAAACGGCTGAGGCCAAATGGGGCATCGACAGGTGCCACGCCGCCTACGCCTGGAGGCGCATTATGGAGCGAGGTATTCGCATGCAGTTTGGCTCCGATGTTCCTGTGGAATCCAATGATCCCATGATCGGCATCAGAGCTGCCATGTTCCGCACCGATATTGAAGAGAACCCCTGCGGCGGATGGTTTCCCGATCAGGCCCTCACCTTTTGGGAGGCCATCGATGGCTACACTAAAACCGCTGCCTGGACGGCTGGTGTCGAGGCGATGTCCGGGAGTATCGAGGTAGGCAAGTGGGCCGACTTTACAGTGTTTGATAATGATTTCTCAGATCCTGAAACGGCAATTCTTCATGCACGGGTTGTGAAAACCATCGTGGGTGGAGAAGAGGTGTCGCCCATCTGTTAAAATTTTTAGCCGGTCATCCCCGGCTCGAAATAGAATGGAGAAGGCGTGCTCTTTTTTTAAGGGTGCCCTTCACATCGGTACGTTTGGTTTCAAAAACCACGGGCACTCAAAAATAGAATTCTTTTTTGAGTGCCTCTTATTCGTAACTGTAGCTTGCCGCCTTCACCAGACTTTCCTTCCACATATTTTTTAAATTATATTTTCATCTCTTATGCCAGTCTAACTAGTATCAATCATCCACTGAACAATAAATGGCTATGGTCGACACCACAAATAAAATAGCGACACAACTTAAGCTGTGTCAAAAAAAACAAGTAACGATTCAGTGCAAAAAAATATCTCCGGCGAAATGCTTTGAAAGCAGACCAACGGATCTTGGGTCACATCATATCCACCTTTAAGATGAAATTTAATCGAGAATAATTCTTAAGATCTGTTTGTTAAATCCGCCTTTATAAAATTGGGCAAAAGTTTAACCCCCGGCAGGGACGCCGGAGGCGTTACAAAAACAAACGCATTATTCACCAGAAAGGATAGATGGATTTCTGGTGAATGACCAAGGCCGAAAGATTGTTTTGGGTGAGTCTTTCAGACTTCGGCGGCACGGGACGAAAGGGTTTGGTTCTCGTACGTGTGGCTGAAAAAAAATGGCGACCAGAAATTCTTCCTCCCTTCTTCCTAAGAAGCCCCTCTTCCGAAAGCTCGCCCCCCTCCTTTCTATTCAACACAAGACGGGCCTTTTTTATACGGCCTGATCATCGGCATCCATTTCCGGGTTCCGAGTCTTGTTTTGAATCCGTTCCCGCTCCAACAATTGATGAAAGGCGAGGACCTCTGGATCAAAGAGATCGGTCACCTCCATGGCCGTGGGTTTGGATTCGTATAGCTGAATTAAATGTAAAATGGCCGCACGAACGAGATCGGGCTCACTGAGTTCAAAATCAATGGACATCTTCTTAATGGTTTTTAATTCATTTCTTTCGAAGATAGCACCAAGTCTCTTAGATTCTGGAGTTATATAATCTTTTATGCGTCCCATATTTATAATCCTTATTTAAGGTAAAGTTCATAAATTTTACTTTCAATCAAAAATTGATTGAACATTCATATATTATCCAATATAAAAAAACAATAAAAGAAAATATTTCATTATCTGATATAATTATATTTTTTATATAAATATGCACCCTATTTTTTTTAAAG
>JABXKT010000302.1 GCA_013619155.1 Desulfobacteraceae bacterium | reverse complement strand
ATTTTATATAATAAGTCGTATCTCTGTGAGGGATATAAAATACTCGTGGTTGGATTCCCGAGTGGTCAAAGGGAGCAGACTGTAAATCTGCCGGCTCAGCCTTCGAAGGTTCAAATCCTTCTCCAACCACCATTTTTTAAAACTGCACAAATTTCTTAAACTAAATATTTAAGGGAAGGGTGTGGATTTTTTTTTTAAGACAGTGAATTAGGCCATGGGGTCATAATATAAATTCAAAATAAATTAAATTTTTAGGAGGCTTTAACAATGGCAAAAGAGCAATTTGACAGAAGTAAACCACATGTAAATATCGGAACAATAGGTCATGTAGACCATGGAAAGACAACAACGACAGCAGCAATCTCAAAAGTTTTATCTGATTTAGGATTAGCTAAAGCAGTAGATTTCGCTAACATCGACCAAGCACCAGAAGAAAGAGAAAGAGGAATCACTATAAACACGGCTCATATCGAATATGAAACTGCAGCAAGACATTACGCACATGTAGATTGTCCTGGCCATGCTGACTATGTTAAGAACATGATCACAGGAGCAGCACAAATGGATGGAGCTATCTTAGTAGTTTCAGCAGCAGACGGTCCAATGCCTCAAACAAGAGAGCATATCTTACTTTCTAAGCAAGTAGGAGTACCTTACATCATCGTATACTTAAACAAAGCTGACATGGTAGACGACGAAGAATTATTAGAATTAGTAGAGATGGAAGTAAGAGAATTACTTACTGAATACGGATTCGACGGAGATGAATCTCCAGTAATAATCGGTTCTGCATTAGGAGCATTAAATGGAGAGCAAAAATGGGTAGATCAAATCATGGAATTAATGAATGCAGTAGATACATACATTCCAACTCCAGAAAGAGCAATTGACCAACCTTTCTTAATGCCAGTAGAAGACGTTTTCACTATCACAGGTAGAGGAACAGTTGTAACTGGAAGAGTAGAAAGAGGAGTAGTAAAAGTAGGAGAAGAGATTGAAATCATAGGAATCAGAGATACAATCAAATCTACTTGTACAGGTGTAGAGATGTTCAGAAAGTTATTAGACCAAGGACAAGCTGGAGATAACATCGGAGCATTATTAAGAGGAATCAAGAAAGAAGACGTAGAAAGAGGACAAGTTTTATGTCATCCTGGAACAATTAATCCACATACAAACTTCACAGGAGAAGTATATGTATTAACTAAAGAGGAAGGTGGAAGACATACTCCATTCTTCACAGGATACAGACCACAATTCTACTTCAGAACAACTGATATCACAGGAGCAGTAAACTTACCAGAAGGTGTAGAAATGGTAATGCCTGGAGACAACATTGAAATGACAGTAGAATTAATCCATCCAATCGCAATGGAAGAAGGATTAAGATTCGCAATAAGAGAAGGTGGAAGAACAGTAGCATCAGGTGTAGTAGGAAAAATCACTAAGTAATTAGTGTTTCTTATGAACGGATGTAAGAGTTCAACAACTTTTATATAGAGGAGGAGATAACCATTTGGTTATCTCCTTTTTTTATAGGATACCCAAAGGTTATCCCTAAGAGGTTGTAGAGACTGTCTTGTGTACCCTATATCGAAA
>JABXKT010000018.1 GCA_013619155.1 Desulfobacteraceae bacterium | reverse complement strand
CATCCCCCCCGGCCCCTTTGCCCTCATCGTCCCGGGAAGTGCCTGGAAAACCAAGATGTGGGACTCTCAAGGCTACCAGACAGTGGCCGAGGCCCTCATGAACCGGGGCATCCCCGTGGTGGTGGCCGGAGGTCCCGATGAGGCGGCGGCGTGCCGCCAGGTTGCTACAGGGAATACCGCCATCAACATGGCCGGAAAAACAGGCATCCCAGAGATGATATGGATCGCCAAACGGGCCTCGGTAATCATCTGCAATGACAGCATGGCCCTCCACCTCGCCTCGGCCCTTAAGATCCCCAATGTGGCCATCTTCTGCTCCACCACCCCCTCTTTTGGCTTCGGCCCCTGGAAAAACAGGGCCATTGTGGTGGAAAAAGAGCTCTCCTGCCGCCCCTGCGGCCGCCACGGCAAACGGGAGTGCCCGAAGCATAGCGAGGCCTGCATGAAGAAAATCAGCCCAGAGGAGGTCCTCACGGCCGTAGAGAGCCTCATAGGGGAGAATCCATCATGAAGATAGGCCCCTACACCATCACAAGCGATCTCCCCCTCACACGAGAGGAAGCGGTCCGCATTGCAGCCGCACTCCCCGCCACCCTCGAAAAGAGCGAAAAAATCTTAGGCGGACGCGGTGCCGTAAGGTTTTTAGAAGGGGTGTCTGGCAAGAATATGGCCATCAAGCCTTACCTAAGGGGTGGGGCCATGGGTCGGATAAACCGACGGTACTATCTTGGCACGGGAGAGACCCGGGCGGCTAAAGAGTATGCCTGCCTCAAACACTTATCCGGAACCGAAGTCATCACCTCTCTACCCTTGGGCTTTATCGAATCGGGGTGCCTCATCCGCTCCTGCTGGCTCATGATGGAGACCGTCCCCCACACCGACACCCTGGCCACGGCCCCCCTCTCCCACGAAGAGCAGACCGCCTTTTTTACACGGCTCGCCCCCCAGATGAATGCCCTTCTCTCCTTAGGCATCCACCACGTGGACCTCCATCCGGGAAATATCATCGTCACCGATGATGGTCACCCCGTCCTCATCGACTTCGACAAAGCCCGGGATGGCCTGACCGACGAAAAGGCCCTCTCCGCCCTCTATATCGAACGCTGGACCCGTGCCGTAAAAAAACATCACCTACCAGAAAGCCTCAGTGAAGGCTTCGCCCACATGATGGCATCCCTGTAACGATAAGGACCTGCCCAAAAATAAAACAGACAAAAAGCGATACCTCTGGCGGCCCTGCCGGAAACCAACCTTTTGCCTGATTTAAAAGATTGGGCTTGCCAAACAGGCATTTCGATTTAAACGAAGAATTAAAGGCATATGTGATTTGCCCCGAGGAGCGGGGTGAATCGCATATGCAATCTGCTTTCGAGGTGGCTCACCTCGCCGCCGGAGGCTCAGCTGTTCACGCCCACGTTAACCTTAGAAGGCAGACGTTCCATGCCCTTTTATTCACTTCCCCCCACATATCGCTCCAGGGCCAGATCCACCTTGGCGGTCACATCCTCTACCTGGATATACCCCATGCGCTCGGTTTTAAAATAGCGCCGGGCCCCCTCTTTGGCCTCGGATTCAGATTCGGTGAAGCGATCGATAAGAAGATCCTGAAATCGCCGATAGGGTCCACAACGCCTGGGGTTGGAGTAAGCAAAGAGGCTCACCGTGGGCACGTTAAGGGCCACGGCCATATGGAGAGGACCGGTATCCGGGGAGACCACCACGGCGGAGCCGGAGAGCAGGGTGAGCATCCCCCGGATCGATTGCTGAAGGGCGATGACGGGCTTGACCCGGGACAGACGATGGATCTCATGGGCCAGCGACTTCTCCCGGGGGCTGGGACCTCCGATAAGGACCGGTACCAAGCCTTTTTGAACCACATGATCCACCACCTGGGCATAGCGCTCCACGGGCCAATCTTTATGGGGACTCGATGAGGCCACCACCAGGGTAACGGCCGAGGCCCCTAAGGCACCGAAGAAGGCGCTCCGCTTGGCCACCTCCTCATCGGTAAAGCCAAAATTCCAAACCACGGGATAATCTCTCACCCCTAAGTACTCCACGAACTCAAAAAACTGGTCCTGGACATGGCCCGGCTCTTTTTTAGGGAGCCTCCGGTTGGAGAAGAGCCACTGACACTCCCGGGATCGAGCCATATCGAAACCGAGCTTGATCCGGCCCTTGATGAGAGATGAGATGGCACTGGCCTTGATGCTGACCTGAAGCATGAGGACCACGTCAAAAAAAACGTCTTTAAACTCCGCCCTCAAGGCCTTCCAGTGGGCGAGCCCCCCTTTGCGGTCAAAGAGAACATACCGATCCGCCGCCCCCTGGTGCTTGACCATCTCATAGGCCAGAGGCTGCAGTACCCAGGTAATCTCCGCATCGGGATACCCGTCACGCAGGGCGCCCACCATGGCCATGGCATGGACCACATCCCCCAGGGCCGAGGTCCGAATCACACATATCTTCTTGGCTGGAATTTTTCCCATCCCGGGTCCTTCTCACCTTACATCGTCATCGTTATAAATTTAAGAACGCCCCAGGAAACGGTGCCCATAAAACACCCACCGCACTCCCGGGAAAATCCCCTTCCACTGCCAAGCAACGCTGTGATATGACTTCTTTGGATGATCCACCACAGGAGCACAGAGGCACCCCGTGGGGACACACCGCACGGGGCATCCGCGGCCATTTTCAGCGCACTATAAAAAAGAGCCGTCTCTATAGGGTCACCCTATCAGTCAAACGCCGATGGCACACGCGATGTACCACACTCGATAAAAGCGTACATGTGCCCCTATTTTCCCCAAGGGCGTGGACCCATTCGGAGCAACCGACAAAAAAAAAGAGATCAGTGATACCATGACCCGATACAAAGAGATAGATATAAGCAAGGTCCGAACCTACTCCGCCACCCAGCGCGCATCCAAGGTCACCACCTCCCTTGAGGGGACGCCGTTGAAAGCGGGAAGCACCATGGCCAGTTTTTTCAAAAATCTACCCCATATCCTGAAAGCCGAGGATCTTCTGGGGGTTGCCCGGGCCGTTGTCAATGCCAAGGCAAAGAGAAAACCCGTCCTTGTCATGATCGGCGGCCACATCATCAAGACAGGCTGCTCTCCCATTCTCTCAGACCTTGCCGAGCGGGGATTTATCACCCACTTCGCATCCAATGGTGCCGCGGGAATCCATGACACCGAGCTGGCCCGTTTCGGGCACACCTCCGAAGATGTCGCCACCCAACTGGAAGATGGCTCCTTCGGCATGGCCGAAGACACCGCCGCCCTAGTCAACACGGCGGCCAAACGATCTGCCACCGGCGGCGAAGGGTTCGGGGAAGCCGTGGGGGCCATGCTCGTGGAAGAGGAGGCCCCCCATAGAGGCCGGGCCCTACTCGCTCGGAGCTACGATCTGGAGATTCCCTACACCCTCCACGTGGCCCTGGGTACCGATATCGTCCACCAACACCCCTCGGCCAGTGGCGCCGCCATCGGAGAGGCCTCTTTAAGGGACTTTCGCATCTTCGCTCACACCGTCTCTCAGCTGGGGGACGGGGGCGTGGTTCTCAACCTGGGCAGTGCCGTCATCATGCCAGAAGTCTTCTTAAAGGCGCTGGCCGTGGCCCGGAACCTCGGCCATCGGGTCACCCACTTTACCACGGCCAACTTCGACATGATCCAGCACTACCGACCCCACGTTAACGTGGTCTCCCGACCCGTCATGTCCGGAGGCAAAGGCTACGCCATCACCGGCCACCATGAGATCATGATCCCCCTCCTCGCCTCGGCCATCATGGAGATCGATGCCGGAAACCTCTAATCGAAGGTAAGGCCCCGGGCTCAGGCCAGCGAAGGCGATGCGGTAAAAACCTGCCTCCGGCGGGTCGCTTTTTGAAAAAAAGCGCCGCAAAAACTTTTTTGACAGTGAATGTGACGGACCTTTGGTCCGCCACATTCAAAAATCTGGGATCCAGGGGATTTATCTCCTGGCCGCCGGAGGCCCTTTTTCTGGTCACTTTGACCATAGAAGGCTGGCGCTTTTCATGCCCAATTTAACCATAAAAAGGCATTGCCTCTTCAATCTGACACACAAATCTATTTTAAGGATACCCACGCATCACATGGAGATACAAATCGATACGTACAGCAAGACCCGCATCCTCGTCATCGGCGATGTCATGCTGGACCGATACATATGGGGAGAGGTGGACCGTATCTCCCCCGAGGCACCGGTCCCCGTCGTAAAGACAGGGGAGACATCCGAGATCTTAGGCGGTGCCGGTAATGTGGCAGCCAATCTGGCCGGCCTGGGCTGCGGCGTGACCCTCATGGGCCTTATCGGCGATGATGAAACGGGAAGACGCATCACCTGGCTTGCCGAAGACATGGGTATTACCACCGGACTCCTCCCATCCGAAAAACGCCCCACCACCACAAAAACCCGCATCATGGCCCAAAAACAACAACTCTTCCGGCTGGACAGCGAGGTCTCGGCCCCCTTATCATCCACCGATGAGGCGGCCTTGATGACCGCATGCGCATCGGCTCTGGAAAAAACAGATGCCCTCATCCTCTCCGATTACGGCAAGGGCATCATGCAGACCCCGGGACTCTGTCAGAGTCTCATCCGCGCGGCCACCGATAGGCAAATCCCCGTCTTCATCGATCCCAAGGGAAGGGACTGGGACCGCTATCACGGCGCCACCTGCATCACCCCCAATACTCACGAGCTTGAAGGGGTCCTCGGACACCGTCTGAACAAAGGCAACGATACGACGGCCTCCTGGGTCGAGGAGATCCGGGCCACCTACGGCCTCTCGCACCTGCTCCTCACCCGCGGTGCCGATGGCATGTGCCTCAAGACGAGCGACCAGGCGCCTCTGTTTATCCCCACAGAAGCCCGGGAGGTATTCGATGTTTCTGGAGCGGGTGACACCGTCATCGCCACCCTGGCTGCATCGGTAGCCGCCGGCTTTTCCTATGACAATGCGGCCCGTATCGCCAACGCCGCCGCAGGGATTGTGGTGGCAAAGCTCGGCACACGCCCGGTGACTATCACCGAATTAAAACAGGTCCAGAGCGATAAAAAAAGATCCGATTTCACCAAACACTGCGACCGTACGACGGCGGCCCACAAGGTCCGCCTCTGGCAGGAGAACGGAGATACCGTCGTCTTCACCAACGGCTGTTTCGATCTGCTCCACCACGGCCACGTGGATATTCTGCATAAATCTCGCCATCTGGGAGATCGCCTGGTAGTGGGCCTCAATAGCGACGCATCGGTCAGGCGCCTCAAGGGAAGCCGGCGTCCCATCGTGAAAGCCGAGGACCGGGCTGCCATCTTAAGCGCCCTCTCCTCCGTCGATCTCGTGATTACCTTCGACGAGGATACCCCCATCGAACTCATCCGGACCATCAGACCCGATATCCTGGTCAAAGGCTCCGACTACACCCCCGACCAGGTGGTGGGAAAAGAGGTGGTGGAGAGCTATGGCGGACGGGTGGCCCTCGTCCCCCTCATGGAGGGCCACAGCTCCACAGGGATCGAACAGCGGATCTTAAGTCAAAAAGAGTAAGGAGTCTGGCAAAAAACAGACAGATCTCACCAAAATACGGCGAACGATTAGCCTCCGGCAGCCCTGCCGGGGGCCAACCTTTTGTAAAAGGTTGCCAAACAGACGTTTATAGTGACCAGGGGTCCCTGGCCCCCGAAGGCCCCAATAAAAAAAGGGCACCCCCTTAAATCAAGGCCGCCCTTATGCATCAAAACCCATCCCCACCATCGGTCCCCCCTTATAAAAAAATATCCCGCCTATTTTTTTTCATCGCGTCGACCAAAGGTAAGGCCCCGATACCACAAATATACCTATCCCAAGGCCGACAAACACCCGGCGACAGCAGGGAAGACACATAATAAAAAAGCCTATCGAAGATGAATTCTTTTTTTTTTGGGGGGGGGGCAAAGGAGACCAGAAAAAAGAGAGGCACAAGGGGGCCACCCCAAGTAAAAAACAACGCCGCCAAAAAAGGGCCCGAAAGAGGGGACAGATTTAAAAAAAAGGTACCGGAAGAGAGCCGCTCCCACACGAACCCCCTTCCGGTGTTGACATAGAATCGTCACTCACTTTAGTAGCACACAACCCGGAGTTTTCACATCCCGAAAGCGGATAAACCCCACGGGTAGAAGAAAAACACGCCGTCAACCGGCATGCCCCAGCCAAAATGGTAGAGAGGCACGCCGGGGCCTTCGCGCTTAAAAAAACAAATATGAAGGATCGAAAAGATGGCCGTCCAAAAAATCGGCCGAAGGGGCCTCAAGCCAAAGGTTCCCGGGATCGCCACACCCTTCCTGCCACGAAAGAGAACCATCGTTTATTCCCTATAAAAACGAGAGATTGGATAGAAAGATGCAAAAATTCCCGCCGAAAATATGCGTTTATTTTTGACGGATTCCACCGGGTCTATTATGCTGCATTGTTTTCGGGTTGTTGACTAAATTTTACGTTTAATAGATCCATATAGGCCATCACCCCAAAATGGATAACACAAAGGCCCCTTTTTCAGAAGGCCCCCCATACGAGGGTCCCTCTTTTTCCATATATGTTACCCATTCCAGAGCCTGCAACGCTCTGGAATAAAACAATATTCATATCTAAGGAAAGGAGATATATCCATGATCGCCCCCTTTGGTCTGATGCTGCCAATTTAAAAGGATCTAAAAAACAGAACCCTGAAGATGAAGAAAAAAACAGCCGAACCCGGCGTTCGGCGTACCAAAAAACTCCCACCACCATAGATTTAGGAAAAAAGAGATATGTTTGCTGGTTTATTAAAATTAAGTCCTGTTTTTGTCATGGCAGGCCTGATGATTTCAGGCTTTGATGCACTTCTTGCGGCCCCCCTTGCCACCATTTACGCCGCCATCATCGCGTTCGCCACCGAACGCATGAAATTTCAAACCATTGTCGATGCGGCCGTGGACAATGTAAAGGAGATGCAGCTCGTCTTCTTCATCCTGATGCTCGCCTACGCCATGGCCGAGGCCTTCATGGCCACAGGCGTCGGCGCATCCATTATCACCGTCTCCCTTAACATGGGACTTACCGCCAAGACAGTAGCCATCACAGGGCTTGTGGTCACATCCATCCTCTCCGTAGCCACGGGGACCTCCTGGGGAACCTTCGCCGCCTGTGCGCCGGTCTTTCTCTGGCTCAACCATATTGTGGGGGGCGATATCGTCCTCACCACCGCGGCCATCGCCGGGGGGGCCTGCTTCGGTGACAACATCGGACTCATCTCCGACACCACCGTCGTCAGCTCGGGCATCCAGAAAGTTGAGGTCATCGATCGAATTCGTCACCAGGGGGTATGGTCCATCCTCTGCCTCATTGCCACCGCCATCGCCTTCTACGCCGCCAGCTCCATCATGGGCCTTCCCAACGAAGTGGGCAACGCCTCCGAGGCCATCGGTCAGATCCCGGACACGGTCTGGGCCGCCCTGGCTGAGAAGCGTGCCTCGGCCGTCACGCTTCTTCAGCAGGTACAAAACGGGGTCCCCTTATACATGTGCATCCCTTTGCTCCTCGTTCTCATCGTAGCCGTCATGGGACTGCCCACCCTCGTTTGCCTTGGTATTGGCATCATCGCCTCTCTTCTCCTGGGACTTACCGCAGGCACCGTAGAGTCCGTCCGAGGCTTCTTAGACCTCATGTACTCAGGCTTCGAAGGGGCCGGTTCCTGGGTCATCGTCATGATGATGTGGGTGGGTGCCTTCGGCGGCATCATGGGCAAAATGCACGCCTTCGAACCCGTCTCCAGGCTCATCGTCAACATCTCCGGAAACGTACGCCAGCTCATGTTCTACAACGGTACCCTCTCCATCCTCGGCAACGCCGCCCTGGCCGATGAGATGGCGCAAATCGTCACCATCGGTCCCATCATCCGAAACCTCACCGACGAAAATGTGGAGGCCTCTGAAGAGGATATGTACAAGCTGCGCCTGCGCAACGCCACCTTCAGCGACGCCCTGGGTGTCTTTGGCTCCCAGCTCATCCCGTGGCACGTCTACATCGGCTTCTATGTGGGTATTGCAACGGCGGTCTACCCGCTGCACACCTTCGTCCCCATGGACATCATCAAGTTTAACTTCATGGCCATGATTGCCGTAGGCTCCATCCTCATCCTCACCCTCACCGGACTGGACAGGATCATACCCCTCTTCGGTCTCCCGTCAGAACCCGATGTGAGGCTCAAGACCAAAGAGGAGCACGCAGAGTTCATGGCCGCAGAGAAAATATAGGGCCCTTTTTCTCTTAAGGAGCTGCGCAAAAATAAAACAGACAAAAAGCGATGCCTTCTATGGTTAAAGTGACCAAGAAACATGCCTCCGGCGGCCAGGGACTGGGCACCTGGACCCCACGTGTGTGAGTGTAACGGACCGTTGGTCCGTTACACTCACTATAAAAACCTGTTTGCCAACCTTTCCAAAAGGTTGGCTCCCGGCAGGGCCACCGGAGGTAAGCTTTCACCGCACGGCCTCCGGCGGCGAGGTGAGCCACCTTGAAAGCAGGTTGCCGCAGCGCTTTAACCCTCGTGCCTCGGATCAAATCACAGTGGCATTTTTCTTAAACGTGGGCGTCTATTTTTTGCCTGAGCCCTAAGGCAGACAAAAAAAAAGCCCCGGTCACATCAGTGACCGGGGCTTTTCTTGTAAAAAGGGCCGTATCTATATAGGTTCTCTTACAGCTGGGTGGCGAGAAGAGCCGTGATTCTGGAAAGATCCTCTTTAAAATTCATGGAGACCGAGATGGTGGCCAGGGGCATGGAGGCCATGGAGCGAACCTTGACCCGATCTTTGTCCGTGGTGAGAAGAACACGGGCTCCCAAGCCCCTCGCCTCGGCCTCTATCCCCGCCATCTCTGCCTCTGTATAGGCGTGATGATCATCAAAAAAATGGCCACCCTTCACCGTAACCCCCAGAGCGTGGGCCCCCGCTTCGAAGGCGTGGTTCTTTGCGATACCCGAAAAGAGAAAGGCAGCCCCGAGAGCCTCTGGTTCCATGGGGCTCCCCTCCCCATCGGAGAGATCGAGATGATGGGTGGAGCAAAAAAGGGGAAGAGACTGTGCCCCCGCCCTCAAGGGGTCGGGCAGATTGTCGATAAATGAGGCGACATCCTCCGTATCGGCCCGAGTCAGCACCACGGCATCTGCCTGGGAAAGGGCGCTTAAGGGTTCGCGTAAAGGACCGCGGGGGAGCACATGCCCATTGCCAAAGGGACGCTTGCCATCGGCCAGAAGAATATTTAAATCCCGCCCCAGCCGAATATGCTGGTAGGCATCATCGAGTAGCACCACATCGGGACAAAAGCGGTCACACGCCTCCATACCTGCCGCATAACGGTCGCTGCCGATGACCACCGGCACTCCGGGGAGCTGCTCGGCCATCATCACCGGCTCATCTCCCGCCTCAAAGGGGGAGAGAAAAACCACGTCGCCATCAGAGACAACGGCCCCCCGCTTGGAGAGACTCCCCCCGTACCCACGACTGACAATCACCACCTTAGCCCCCCGTGCCTGGTACCACCGGGCGGCAAAAAGGGTCATAGGGGTCTTACCGGTCCCCCCCGCCGTGAGGTTCCCAATGGCCACCACCCGGGCGGGTAGACGCTTCGTCTCCAAAACGCCCCTCTCATAGGCCATCCGCTTCACACGCCCCAGGGCGCCGTACACACGTGACAGGCCCAAGAGGAGTGTCTTAGGAGAGGCCAGAGCGCTCGTTCCGTCATCATCAAAGGCCTGCTCGATATAATCGGTCATTTTTCCCATGGATTACACTTTCATCTTCAAATATTCAAAGGGCATATACGGGCAAAAAAATGCCATCTACGATTATCACCATTCATCATTAAATAGACAGCGATGCCTTCTATAGTCAAAGTGACCAAGAAACATGCCTCCGACGGCCAGGGAATAAATCCCCTGGACCCCAGATTTGTAACGGTGACGGACCAAAGGTCCGTCACCGTTACAGTAAAAGTTTGTTTGGCAACCTTTTGTAAAAGGTTGGCTCCCGGCAGGGCCGCCGGAGGCAAACTTTCACCGCACGGCCTCCGGCGGCGAGGTATACCACCCCGAAAGCAGGCCAACGAATGCACTCTGCCCCTCGTTCCTCGAGGTCAGATCACAGCTGAATAGTTACCATTCATCATTTAAATATCCTGCAACAGCAAGCCCCCCACACAGAGGAAGAGGAGGTTCGCCGCCCAGGCGGCAAGAATAGGGGGAAGCATCTCGCCATACCCCAGGGAGAGGCAGATGCTATAAAAAATCCAGAAGAGAAAGGCCACACAGATTCCATACCCCACAGAGACAGGAATCCCCTCGTGACGCTCACGGGTGAGGGCGATAGCCGACCCGATCATCACCATCATGAGACAGAGAAGGGGAAAGGCTATTTTGGCATGGAAATCCACGCGATACCGGGTCACATCATACCCTTCCGCCTCCATCTTATGAATATACCGCCAGAGCTGAAAAAAACTCATCTCACTGGCCTCCCGCACCACACTGCCCAGATCATCGGGAGAGATGCCGCTCATGGCCTGGGCCACGGCAAGGTATTGGGCGCCTTGCCCCCCGGATTCCGGAGGCTCCTGGATAATGACATCTTTCAGGGACCAGCTCGTGCCGGTGTAAACACCGGAAACCGCATCGATGCGTCTCACTGGTACGAAAGAGTCATCGGCAAACCGGCTGATGGAGACCCCCGAAAGGGTCTTGGTGGCAATGGTGTAGTGCTTGATATAGATAATCTCGCGGCCATGGCGAAGCCAGATATTGTTGCCGTGGGTGGTCTGGATATTTCGTTTTTTAATATCCACCATGCGAATTACCGCCGCCCTATTGAGGGCCACGGGCACAATGGTTTCAGCCAGGATAAAGACCATTAGCGTCAACGCCATGCCGGCGCCCACCAAGGGCTTGATAAGATTCCACCCGCTGACCCCCCCCCCTTTTAAGGCAATCACCTCGTTATTTTTCCGCATGAGCCCGAAGAGCACGATACTCGAGAGGAGGGCACACACCGGGGTCATCATCACAATGATCCCCAGGTTTCTCATGACCACGAAGCCCACACCGCTCAGCAGGCTGTAGTCGGCTTTCAGAAAATTTGAAATCCATGAGAGATAATCGATGGCCACCACAAGACAGAAGACCACCACCTGAATCATGGAGAAATAGCTAAAAAACTGCCTGAGGATATACCGATGGACGATGGTCATGCCGGACCTCCCTTAGAAAACAGTCCGATCACCCAGCGGTATACCGAAAGAAGGATCCGACCGATCACATCAAATCCCAGACTCTCCTCTCGTGAGATTCTGAAAAGAAAGAAAAGAGCGGCGGTCCCCATGACCCCATTTCCCATCCAAAGGGCATACTCCGGAGGCAACACCCCCGATTTCCCCAGGGACCAGCCCGAGGCGTGCATCACATAGTAGAGGAGAAAACAGACGAGCCCCAGCCCCATGCCCGATCCTTTACGAGAAAAGGCGGTACGAAGCCCTAAGGAGATGGAGAGAAGGCCTAAGGTAAGGGAGGCAAGGGCCAGGGCAAATTTTTCATGCAGCTCCATGATGGTGGTGAGCGGAAGGCGACCCGCCTCTTTTTCAGCATGGATATAGGCCTTTAATTCCGTCAGAGACATCTCGTCACGGGCCTTGTTCCCCAGCTTCTTTTCCGAGCGGAGCCTGGCTAAGTCCACGCGAATATCGTAGGTGGAAAAAGCGATGGCGTTCACAGACCGATCGGCCAGATTCACCTGATTCACCTCCCCGTCGAAGAGGCGCAGAAGAAGGGTCTGATCCTCCTTGGAAAAGAAACGACGCCCCCGGGGGGCCGTGATGGTGAGCTCACTTCTGGGGTTTCGCGTATCGCGAATAAACACACCATAAAATCCCTGATCCTTAGGATCTATATGCTCTACATAGAGCATCACCCCATCAAAACCCGTATTGAAGGTCCCCTCTTTTATGGAGGCATCCACGCCCGAAGAGGCGATGGCCACCACCATCTTCTTGTACGAATAGTTTCCCCAGGGCACGGCATACACCGTCACGGCAAGGGTACAAAGGGCCCCCACCAGGCAAAAAAAGCCCACGGGAAGAAAAATGGTGAAGAGACCGGCCCCCCCCGTCTTAATGGCCACGATCTCACGATCGGCAGACATACGAAGCAGGGTCATCAAAACGGCCATCATCACGGACATGGGCAGAGTGTACTGCATGAGCACCGGCAGGGTGTACCCCACCATGGCAAGAACCGTTCCGAGACCCGCCCGATAGTTCACCACCAGATCGGTGATATCGATGATTTTCGTCAGAAGAAAGACGAGACTGAGAAAACCAAGACAGAGCAAAAAAGGCTGCACCAGCTCTTTCAGAATATAGCGATTGATAATCGTAATGGAGGTCACCTTATTTGTATAATATCCTGGATGCGCCGGTCTCCCGCCCCACGCATCCTGACGCGGGAACATTCATCCCAGCCCTAAAGGCCCTGGCCCTTATGGGCAGACACAAAAGCCGGGGTCATCCACAATCAAAAAACCGTTTAAGAGCCGACGCTTATCCCGACCGAACCGTCGCCCCATGGATCCATCCGAGCCGCCGAATCATAGCCAGAGGGGGCCGGGTTGTAAAGGGTTTCTGGGGAGGCACCCCTCACCCTTTTCGTGCCAGCACAGCAGAAGAGCCCGATGGCAAACAGATATCCCCAACAAATTGGAGCCCCCCTCCTTCAACCATCCGGCGCATCTCCCCTATGGTATAGGCCTTCCCATTGTAAGTATTAAGCATCATATGAAGATCATAGAGCCCACCCACATCGCCCCTGTCCCGATAAAAATCGTGAATCACCATGAGTCCTTCGGGAGCGAGGAGATCGGCGGCGCGTCTCACAATCCCGGACGTCTCCGCATCGCCCTGACAGTGAACCAGATTGGAGAGAAGCAGAATATTGGCCCCCCGACACGCCGGAAGTGGCCAGATCTCATCCAGGAGATTCACACAGGAGAGCCCCACACGACCAAAGGCACCATGGCCTTTACGCTTCTCGGCAAAGAGGGTCACCACATCCTCGAGATCGGCCAAGGCCCCCGTCCACCCGGGATTCCTCTCCAAAAAGGAGAGACTATAGGCTCCAGAGCCAAACCCAAGCTCCACAAAACGCCCCCGGTCAGACTTAGGAGTCACCATCTGCCAAAGCTCTTCCGCCCGTATCCGGGCGGCCTCATCCATGGCGTCAATATACTGGGCCAGATCTTTTTTGTATGCCGCATCGCTCTTTTCTGTTGCGGCATAAATCCTCTCCCCCTTTTTAAGGGTCTCCCCCAAAAGAGCCCAGGCATCGAAGAGACGTTTCTCGAAGTGGAGGGTACCAGTCAAATCATGGGGAGCCGTCGGCCCTAAAAATAGGGCGCCAAGTTCGGAGAGGCCAAAGCCGTCGGGCACCGCCTCGAGAAGGCCGATGGCACACAGTGCGTTTAAGGCCCTCTGTCCAAAAGGAATATCCCACCCCACCTTTTCACACAAGATAGCCCCGGAAAGGGGTCCTGCGGACACCTCAAGAAACAGCCCGGCATCAAAGGCCACCTCCACGAGTCGATACTGGCGGTATCCCGTTAGCAGGGTATGAAATTTTAAATAAGACGTCCTCTCACCCATCTCGCCTCCATCATCATAATAAAAAAAATTGAGTGGCTATCTCAGCCGACTGAAAAAACAAGCTTTCTATGGTTAAAGTGGGCATAAAATTTGAGCCTCCGGCGGCCATGGACCCCTGGACCCCAGATTTGTAACTGTGACGGGCCAAAGGCCCGTCACAGTTACTATAAAAGCGTGTTCGGCAAGCCCGACCTTTCAAATCAGGTAAAAGGTTCGCTCCCGGTAGGGCCAAGCGAGGCATCTTTAATCCAGCGGCCAGCGGCGAGGTATGCCACCGTGAAGCAGGCCAACGAATGCGTTTTACCCCTCATTCCTCGGGATCGCATCTCCCTTTGGTTTTGGATTTACCCTGGCCTACCTTTTTTGGCCCCCGGCAGGGCCAAGTGAGGCGTAGCTAAACAGTTCCAAAGAATTTAAGGCCACCATTTTTTCGCCCATTAAAATAGAAATACCCCGGCATGAAGTATACCGGGGTATCGTAGCACAAGAGAGATGATAAGAGCGCTACCCGTTAATATGGGGGTCTTTGATAGCCACCTCCTCAAAGGTGAGAATATCGGCCAGGATGCGGGTGGCGGCATCCAGGAGCTCCATGGTCAGGGCGGCACCGGTGCCTTCCCCTAAGCGGAAACCCAGATCGATGAGGGGTTCCACGCCGAGGTGATCATGCATGAAGGTGTGTCCCACCTCCACAGATCGATGGCTGGCAAAGAGATACTCACGGGCCTGGGGCGCCAGATCACAGGCGATGAGAGCCCCTGCGGTAGAGATAAATCCATCGCACACCACGGGAACACCATGGGCCGCAGCCCCCAAAACGAGACCGGCCAGAGCCCCTATTTCATACCCGCCCACCTTGGCGAGAACATCCAAAGAGTCCTTTGGATCCGGGAGGTTCACCGCAATCCCCTTTTTAATGACGGCCACTTTACGTTTCAGGGCCTCATCGTTAATACCGGTACCGCGACCGGTGAGATCCTCCACCCTCTCTCCGGAGAGAACGGCAATGATGGCCGTGGAGGGCGTCGTGTTACCGATCCCCATATCTCCGGTACCGAGCATATCCAGGGGCCCTTGGGCCACCAGCTCATCCACAATCTCGATGCCTGCCTCGATGGACAAAATAGCCTGCTCCCGCGTCATAGCAGGCCCTCGGGTAAAGTTCTCGGTACCTTTGGCCACTTTCTTATGGATAATGGGAAGGGCGGGATCAAAATCGGCCTTCACACCGATATCTGCGGCCAGGGATTCGGCTCCGGCGTGCTTGGCCAGCACATTGATGGAAGCCCCCTTGATCACAAAATTGTGCACCATCTGCTGGGTCACTTCCTGGGGAAAGAGGCTGACCCCCTCATCCACCACCCCATGATCCCCCGCACAGGTCACCACAACCTTTCGGTCGAGCCTCACATCGATGGTTCCGGCAATGGCGGCAAGCCGTGCCGAATGATGCTCTAAAATCCCCAGACTTCCCTGGGGACGAGCCTGGTTGGCCAGGCGTTCCTGAGCCATCGCTTCCATTTTACGATCAATGCCACCAATGGAGCCGATGGTTTTTTCGAGCAATCTCATGTCAGACACCTCCCCAAAAATAAAAAAAGCCCCCGGCGATGCAAACAAAATCACGGGAGGCAAAATATCTCGAAAACAGTATGGTCATGGCGTATCACTCGGGATCTCCATGATGTACCCGATACCTATCGCCCGAAGAATTCAGATAAATGGGTACTGACGGCGGTCCTTTTGGGCCCACCTTAAATTAAGGTCGCCATACAGAACGCTTGGATGCGGAGGCGATGTGCCCTTAAAAAAGAGGGCATATCGCTTTTTAAAGCCACCGCTCCCATGGTGCCAGTGGTTGGAGAGATGGCACCATGGACGGCTTTTTTTATGCCCTACCCTTTGTAGATTTTATCGCCTTTAATATCGGGTTCGAACACTTCCATCCCTTTCTTCATGGCGCAAAAGTCACCGCACATGGTGCAGGTATCTTCTTGTTCGGGGCAGCGCTCGGCACGAATAGACTTGGCCACCTCAGGAAAGAGGAGGTATTTTTCCAGGTCGTCCCATCGCATCTCACGACGGGCCATGGCGGCCATTTTTTCATTCTCACGACGATCGGGATACTTGGCGATATCGCCAATGCGGGTGGCCAGACGAGTGGCTCGCACCCCTTCTCGGACGTCCTGGACGGTGGGCAATGCCAGGTGCTCGGCGGGGGTAATATAGCAGATAAGGTCGGCACCAAAACGGGCGGAGCTGGCAGCGCCGATGGCGGCGGTAATGTGGTCGTATCCGGCACCGGTGTCACATGGGATGGGGCCAAGAACATAGTAAGGGGCCTTTCCACTCATGCGTTTTTCAAGCATAATATTGCCTTCGATCTCATCCAAGGGCACATGACCGGGTCCCTCCACCATCATCTGGCAGCCCATATCGCGACCCAACTCGGCCAGCTCGCAGTTGATGATCATCTCAGCCATCTGGGCACGATCATGGCTATCATGGATGGCCCCTGCACGAATACCGTTGCCAAGGGAGAGTACCGCATCATACTTCTTCATCAGGGCGCAGACACGATCGAACTGCTCATACAAGGGGTTCTCGCGCTTGGTGGCATCCATCCAAGCCACCATGAAGGTACCGCCCTTGGAGGCGAGCCCCCCGTAACGGAAGCCCTGGGCGCGAAGGCGCTCGATGGTATACTGGTTGATCCCGCAGTGGATGGCCATAAAGGAGAGACCATCTTGGAGCTGCTGCTCGATGAGATCGAAGAGATACTCGGGATCGAGTTTACACGGGTCCTGGTGGATGCGTGCCGTCTCTTTAAATGCCTGGTAGAGGGGAACGTTGCCCAAAGGGAGGTGGGTGGCGGCCAGCACTTCACGACGCACAAGATCCAGATCCCCCCCGGCGGAGAGTTCCATCAGAGTATCGGCCCCCTCCTCTTCTGCGGCCAGGGCCTTTTCAATCTCACTGCTGATATCACAGATATCGGAACTGGTGCCAATGGAGGCGTTTACCTTGGTTCGGAGACCCGTTCCAATACCCACGGCCGGCCCCTTGAACTTGGGGTTGTTGGGAATAACGATCTCGCCTCTGGCCACCAGCTCACGAATGCGCTCCGGGGCATAATTCTCTTTTTCGGCAACTTCCTGCATCTGGGGGGAAACCACGCCGTCCCGGGCCAACTCAATCTGGGTCTTAACAGTCATTTCTTTGTGCTCCTTACGTGTATCGGCAGTCACGTATTTGCTGCCACCATCATGATAGTTCGGCCACCGAATCCATCGGCCACCCTGATCTTCACCGGACAATGCACCCTCTCACCGTAAAGGGCCCATGCCGATAATTTCAGGCAATAAAAAAAGGGCTCTGTGGAGACAGCCCTAGCCGTCCCACAGAGCCCTTTGCCATCGGACTCGGTCAATAATAGTCTCATGCACGTCTTCTGACTTCCGGGGTTTGATTCTCGCCCGGCACGCCTTCCCGTCTCCTTTCATTGTTTCTTAGGAGACAGTGACGGGTCTCTCAAAAGAGACCTGCGCCGAACCACCCGGTTACAGCGGCGGGACCGTCACGGAATTTCACCGTAGTTCCGTTTGCATGATACCGTATGACAAATTTATTTAGTGTGCGCCTTAGAAAACATCTCGAAGACGCTTTAATCCACTACATGAAATAGGCAAAGGGCGTCAAGGAAAAAAAGGGATTGAAGATAAGGGGGCCCTCCAAAAATAAAGCGAAGGGGCCTTAAAACTGGGGAGTAAGGGGTACCATCACTCAAATAAGATGTGTGGAAAGGGCCATCGACCCACCCCGGCAAGAATTTCAGCTCGGGGGCCCATATCTTAAATATATATTCCAAATATTATTCACACTAAAAATTTAGATAAAATACAGGGAACTACATCACTCACCGGAGAGGGCCTCGAATAGATGTGCCCCCCCTATTCTAAGGCCAAAAGGGGATGGCTCAAGGAGGCGATCAAAATAAATTTGCCAAACAGTTGTTCCGGGGAGCTAACTACTAAATACGCAAAAAACAGGGTCCACATTTAGGTTTCTCATCATTTTTAAATAAAATATTGACAGATAGAAGGCCGTTCCCATATTAGATAACACGACGGTATCACAGATATATTGACTCAATATTGGGGGATTTCCATGAACTACGTGGTAGGGATTTTTAAAAAAATAATATCGGGCAGCCTGGTACTACAAATTATGGGGGGGATCGTTGCGGGGGTCATTCTCGCCTTGGCGGCACCCGATGCAGCAAACTCGGCCGGTCTTTTGGGCAGCTTGTTCGTCAAGGCCCTCAAGGCCGTTGCACCCATTCTCGTTTTTGTTATCGTGGCCTCATCCATTGCAAGCCAGAAACGAGGCACGCACACCCACATGCGCTCGGTCATCGGTCTATACCTTGTGGGTACATTCATGGCGGCACTGGTAGCCGTCACCTTAAGCTTCCTCTTTCCCACGACCTTGACCCTAGTGGCCTCCACCACCTCCGCCACCCCGCCCAACGGCATCGGTGAGGTCCTCAACACCTTACTATTCAAGATCGTGGACAACCCCATCAACGCCCTTGCCTCAGGCAACTTCATTGGCATCCTCGCCTGGGCCATCGCCCTGGGGATCGCCTTTCAGCATGCGGGTGAGGGGACAAAAGCCATATTGATGGATCTCTCCCACGGCGTCTCCAGCATCGTCAAGCTGGTAATCCGCTTTGCCCCCTTGGGTATCTTTGGCCTCGTGGGGCAAACCATTGCCACCACAGGTTTTACCGCACTGGCGGGCTACACCCATCTTCTCCAGATACTCTTAGGCTCCATGGTCATCATCGCCTTGGTGGTGAACCCTGTCATCGTCTTCGTCAAGACCCGACGCAACCCGTACCCCTTAATCTTTACCTGCCTGCGAGAGAGCGGCGTCACGGCTTTCTTCACCCGAAGTTCTGCCGCCAACATCCCGGTTAACATGGATTTGTGTAAACGTCTTAACCTCCACGAAGACACATACTCCGTCTCCATCCCCTTGGGCGCCACCATCAACATGGGTGGCGCGGCCGTCACCATCACCGTCATGACCCTGGCGGCGGTACACACCTTGGGTATCGAAGTCGATATCGCCACGGCACTGCTCTTGAGTATCATCGCCTCTGTCTCTGCCTGTGGGGCCTCTGGTGTGGCCGGTGGATCCTTGCTCCTCATACCCTTGGCATGCAGTCTCTTTGGGGTTCCCAATGAGATCTCCATGCAGGTGGTGGCCGCCGGATTCATCATCGGTGTGATTCAAGACTCCGCCGAGACAGCTCTCAACAGCTCCACGGATGTGATCTTCACCGCTGCAGCGGACTATGGTTCGGGAACATCGTCCATCAGCAAGCCAGATACCGCCGCCGCTTAAGAGATAAATGAAAGACGCGCATCACGATAAAAGGGCCCCCTGGGGCCCTTTTTTTATTTTCCCTTTTATACGTAACCAAAAAACGGGCCTCCGGCGGCAAGGTGTGCCACCTTGAAAGCGGGTAGCGTATGCGCTTTACCCCTCGTGCCTCGGGGTAAATCACATCCGCCTTTGATTCTTCGCTTAAACCCAAAGGGGCTTGAGAATAGTTGTTTGGCAAGCCCCGCTCATAAAAATTGGCAAAAGGTTGGCTCCCGGCAGGGCCGCCAGAGGCTAAGCGTTCACCGCATTGCCTTCTATGGTTAAAGCGGATTTAAAAACTGAGCCTCCGGCGGCCAGGGACACCCCAAGTGAGTGACCATGACAGTCCAAAGGCCCGTCATGGTCACTATTAAATCCTATTTGGCAACCTTTCCAAAAGGTTGGCTCCCGGCAGGGCCGCCGGAGGCTAAACATTCACCGCATTGTCTCTGGCGCTGGCTCTTTTTTTCTAAAAAAAGTGCCACAAAAACGTTTTGATGAATGTGACGGGCTGCTTTTCAAGTAAGGATAGGCTACCACTCCAGGATCACCTTTCCCGATTCACCGGAGCGCATGATATCAAAGCCCTTCTGGAAATCGTCGACACCAAAGCGATGGGTGATGACCGCTGAGATATCCAGGCCACTTTGAAGCATACTCGTCATCTTATACCAGGTCTCAAACATCTCCCGCCCGTAAATACCTTTGAGTTTCAAGCCTTTAAATATGATTTGAGACCAGTCGATGGCCGTCTCGGGAGGCTGGATCCCCAGAAGGGCAATATTACCCCCAAAATTTAAGACAGAGAGCATATCGCGAAATGCCTGGGGATTGCCGGACATCTCGAGCCCCACATCAAAGCCCTCCCCCATCTTTAAATCGGCCATGGCATGGGCAATGGACTCTCCCTCACGGGTCACATTGACGGCCCGGCTGGCCCCCATCTTCAGGGCCAGATCGAGGCGATAATCATTCACATCGGTGATAACCACATGTCGGGCCCCCGCATGCCGGGCAATGGCAACGGCCATAATACCGATGGGTCCCGCCCCGGTGATGAGCACATCCTCCCCCACCAGATCGAAGGAGAGGGCGGTGTGGGTGGCATTTCCCAGGGGATCCAGTACCGAGGCGGTCTCATCACTAATGGCGGAAGGAATGGGAAAGGCGTTGATGGCCGGCACCGAAATGTACTCGGCAAAACAGCCGGTTCGGTTGACACCGATACCCGAGGTGTTCCGGCAGAGATGGCGCTTCCCCGCCTTACAATTCCGACAATATCCACAGGTCACATGCCCCTCGGCAGAGACCCGATCTCCGAGCATATAGCCCTCCACCTCACTTCCCAGCTCCACCACGACACCGGAAAATTCATGACCGATGATCATGGGCGTGGGGATGGTCTCCTGGGACCATGGGTCCCAGTTGTAGATATGGATATCCGTTCCGCAGATGGCGGTTTTTTTCACCTGGATCAAGAGATCGTTGTGCCCGGGTTTGGGAATCGGTGCCTCTTCCATCCAGATCCCCACTTCGGGTCGTGTCTTCATCAAAACCTTCATTTTATCCATCGCTTACCTCTTCTTCATGGTCCGATTGGAGTCAAGGTGAGGCCCCCTTTTCGAGGAGGCCCTTAAGTCGTGACGAAAAATGCCCTTAATCAATCACCCCCATCTCTCTGCCCACCTTGATAAATGCAGCAATGGCCCTGTCCAGATGATCCCGGGTGTGACTGGCAGACATCTGGGTCCGGATTCTCGCCTTGCCCTTGGGGACGACGGGGAAGCTAAACCCGATGACATAGATCCCCTCCCCCAGGAGGCGATGGGCCATCTCCTTGGCCAGGGTGGCATCCCCCAGCATAACGGGAATAATGGCATGCTCTCCAGGGACCAGATCGAAGCCTGCTTTTTCCATGGCCCCTCGGAAATACCGGGTGTTCTCGGCCAGGGTCTTTAGAAGGGCAGAGCTGGACTTCAGCATCTCGAGGACGGCAATGGATGTAGCCGTAACCACCGGTGCCAGGCTATTGGAGAAGAGGTAGGGGCGCGATCGTTGTCTCAGCCACTCAATCACCTCTTTTCGCGCCGATGTGTAGCCACCGGATGCCCCGCCTAAGGCCTTGCCAAGGGTGCCGGTGATGATATCCACCCGCCCCATGACACCACAAAGCTCATGGGTCCCCCTGCCCGTCTCACCGGTAAACCCTACCGCATGGGAGTCATCTACCATCACATACGCACCATAGCGGTCGGCCAGATCACAGATGGATGAAAGATCGGCGATGGTGCCATCCATGGAGAAGACGCCGTCGGTGGCGATTAAAATAAAACGGGCCCCTTGAGCCGCTTTCAACTGCGCCTCGAGATCACGCATATCATTGTTAGCATACCGAAACCTTTTGGCCTTACAGAGACGGACACCGTCGATGATGCTGGCATGATTTAAGGCATCGCTAATAATGGCGTCATCAGGCCCCAGAAGCGTTTCAAAAAGCCCCCCGTTCGCATCGAAGCAGGAGCTGTAGACAATGGTATCCTCCATCCCCAGAAAATCACTGATGGCCGCCTCAAGCTCTTTGTGGATATCCAGGGTACCGCAGATAAAGCGCACAGAACTCATGCCGAACCCATATTGATCCAGGCAGGCATGGGCTGCAGCGATGAGCGTCGGGTTATTGGACAAGCCGAGATAATTATTGGCACAGAGATTGATCACATCACGGCTGCCCTCCACACGGATCTCGGCCTGCTGTGGGGAGATGATGATACGCTCCTCTTTAAAAAGGCCCTGAGCCTTCAGTGCCTCACTCTCCCGGGCCAGATGCCTGAATAATTCCATTTTCATACCCCCTTCCATCATTATAGTTGAGATCGATGAATGATGCCCTCGCATGATAGCGCCTGAAACGCCCTATATTGAGGATTTCGGCCATATATTCGTCCACAGATGCCTGAAATCTCCGCCGCCACCAGAACCAACAAAAACAAAGTCATCACAAAAAAATGTCTGTTATTTTTCATGGATAATGATTAATTTTATCATAACTATTCAGCTCCAAAAAAGGTGCCTTCCACGGTTAAGGTGAGCAAAAAAAGCAGGCCTCCGGAGTCCGGGGCATAAATCCCATGGACCCCAGGTTTTTTACATGTGACGGACCGTTGGCCCTTCATATTCCCTGAAAAAATGGCTTATGGGCTTGCATGCCTATCATCGAAAAATTTTTGCGACGCTTTTTGAGAAAAAGACCCACCGGAGGCTGGTTTTTATTAATAAGGAGCTGAATAGTCACGAAGATCTATTTACCATACTTTTCAAAAACTTAGAGGCCGAAAGGGCCGCCGAAGGCACCGCCAAATAGTGATTCATTTATCTCCCTTATTCATCTCATCTATCCGAGCAAGGAACCATAATGATGGCACATCACCGTTTTCAAACAGACCCCATCGACAAGGCCATTGTCAAAGCCCTCCAGAAAAATGGGCGAGAATCATACAAACACATCGCCGGGCTACTGAATGTATCCGATGGAACCGTAAGGCTCCGAGTCGAGAAGATGATCAAGAGTGGCTACCTCAATATAAGTGCCTCGGTGGACCCCCTCTTCTTCGAGAATTGCATCATGGCCCAGATCGGTATCAACTTTAAGGCCCCTGCAGACAAAGAGACCATGGAGAAAATTTCACGATTCAAAGGGGTTCAATCCGTTAATAACGTCACAGGTCGCTACGATTTGGTCATCGAGGTATTTGTCAATTCAAGAAGAGAGCTGAGGCAGTTTCTTATCGAAGATCTTGGCACGATCAGCGGTGTAATCGGAACGGAGAGCTTCGTCTTTCTGGAGGCCATTAATAAACGGGCGCAGATTCCAGATGAAGACACTCCGGAAAATACCCAATAATACCAAGTGTATTCCCATGAAACAATCCATTTTATATCTCTCGAAGGTCCCTTCGCCTCATGCAAGATAAGAATAGGGCGACCATCGATACCTAAAAAAGGATATCAGCCCCTTAAAAAAAGCCAAAAAAAGAGCCCCGCCATAAAAGACAGGGCTCCCACAGGGTCAGACCATACGGGAGTCCGGGCAATATCACTTCCCTGGTTTTTTCATATGTGTATAATGATTTTTTTTGTGTCCACACGGACAAAGGGTGATGAAGAAGATACCACGTATATATTTTGATTTATTAAGGAGTGATGATGATAGGGATTCTACCCAAAAAAGAGATATGCCCCACCTGCGGAAGAGAGGGGGTCTATGTGGCAAAGGAGACCGTGGAGCACGTGGTGAAACGCCACCTGAAAGAGACGGTCAACACGGGAGATTTTCATCTCTGCATGACCCCGAAGTGCCCCACCGGCTACTACAGCCTCCAGCAGAAAGTCGTGATCCACAAAGATGAGTTCAAGCGCCCCATCGGATTTAAAACCGGAAGCGATCCGGTAATCATCTGCTACTGTGCCAACATCAAAGAGCAGGAAATTATTGACACCGTGATGGAAACGGGCCTCTCGGATATGAAAGAGATTATCATCCACCTTAGGGGCCGTATGGAAAAGGTGTGCAAACACACCAGTCCCACCGGCCACTGCTGTACCCGCAATTTCAAGGCGGTGATTCAAAAAGGGATAGAGAAAAAAAAGGCCGCAACGATTTAGGGACGCATCAGACGCCTTAAGTCCAGAAGGCACTCACCGGCCCTAACGACTAGCGCTGAGACCCACCACGAGGGCCACCTCCCCTTTGGGTAAGGTGAGGCGCTCGGAGATCTGATCGACGGAGAGTCCCTGGGCTAAGAGGCGAAGAATCTTCTGCCTCGATTCGGTAATGCGCCGTGCAGCGCTATCCTCTTCGTCCAGAGGGGTCTGATGCCGGACCATGAGAGCATCTGCACGGTTTAAAAAGAGTTTTAGAGAGGCGATGCGTTTTTCAAGACTCTCATTTAAATCGGTCACGAGAAGCCGTTTTTCAGCCATATGGCCATCAAAGGCATCGGCCACGGACTTAGCCTCGGTGAGAATCGGCTCGAGAAGGGCAAGTACCTGGGCATGGACGGCACGCACCGATTCTGTCTCCATACGCCGCCTCGATCGACGTGTATGGATCACTTCAGAGAGGGCCAGGGCTAAAAAAGCCGTCGCCAATCCAAACAGCAAAAACGGCAATATCGTATTCACACTCATAAAAAGATTTCCTTCGTAAGTAATTTTAGACGCACAAAAAGAGGGGCACCTAATTTTAGGCACCCTTATTTTTTGAAAGCGCCCCCCACACTAGGGGCAGATCGAATCAGCGCCAATAACCGTCTCAGACGGATCAATTTTTTATCTGTATTATTTTTGTCACTATTCAGCCGACTGGGAAAAAACATTTTCTAAGATTAAAGTGGGCTGGGAGGTCAGGCCTCTGGCTGCCAAGGGCTCTGCCCTTGGGGCCCAAAGTTGCAAATATTAAGATTCTTCGCCCTTAATATTTGCTTAAAAAAGATTCTTTACAGGCATAATGCGCCTGGCATCAAAAAAGATTTTGCGACGCTTTTTGAGAAAAAAAAGCGCCGGAGGCCCCGCTAAATAGTTACTTGTTTTTTAAAGGGCCCTTTACATTAGGCGATAGTTCTCCAGAGCCACCCCCTGGATGACCCCCTCGGCCAGAAGGGCTCCGACCGTTTTTCGTACCAGATCTCTCAACTCTTTTTTTACAGGCGTCTCACTGGAAAGTGTCCCGAACTTCGCCTTCATATCATCATAAATACGCTTGCGATAAAAGGATTCATACCCCTTGATGGGATCGCTCTTCACCCCACGAATGGTGATCACCACATGCATGGAGACAAAGGCGTAATCACTCCCCTGGGCCGTGGGAATGAGAAAGTTTTCAAGCCGGGAGACCACTTGAGATTCGCCCGGTCCCAAAGCGTTGGCTTCGAACCCCGCCTCTACAACCCCACCGTCAGTGGATGGGGACACCACGGAAGGGGCCTCCTCGCCGCCACCCATAAAGAAAAACCAGCCAGCCCCCCCCCCCAAGAAGAAGCACGAGAAGAGCGAGGGCACATACCAGGCGCCTCTTTTTACTCGGAGGCCCCTTCGGCTCATCCGTGGATCCCTCCGGTAAATCACTCGGGAGGGCCCCTTCAACCATGGCCTCATCACCCATGGTCTCATCTTCTGACTCGGGAGCCTCCTCGAGGGTCTCCGTCAAGAGGGTCTCCATCTCCTCTGGAGAGAGCTGAAATCCCTCATCCATAGAGTCCAAAGCCTCATCATCGTCCACGAGGCTTCCCCGAAGCAGGCGATCAATATCATCTTGACTGATCAGGTCCCCATCATCGTCTGGGGTCTCCATGATTGCGTCAAGATTGAGATCCAGATCCTCTGCCGAGGTATCTTCAGCCCCTTGGCCCTCATCTTCGGACAAAACACGCTGGATATCATCCATGGAGATCATGGAGAGATCTTCATCTTCAAAACCGTCCTCATCCTGAAGGGACCCATCACCCATCTCGTCCTCCCTGTGGAAAGCGGTAAACGCCTCTTCCTCTTCCTCCTCCTCGGAATCGTCATCACCTAGAAGACGATCGATTTCATCGGTGTTGATAAAATCAGAAATATCCCCCAACGGATCCTCTCCGTCGAAAAACACATACGCCTCCGACCCCTTGAGCAGAGTATCAATCTGTTCCTGGGAAACGAAGTTCGCATCATATTTATTGGATTCAGAAGAAGACATACGATACTACGACTGATATCGACGGATACGTGACCGAAGTTTAATCAGCGATTGGGTGTGGATTTGGCAGATACGAGACTCAGTCAAGTCCATAATTTTACCTATCTCTTTCAGGGTCATCTCTTCATAATAGTAGAGGGAAATCACCGTCTGCTCTTTTTCTGTCAGACGGCCAATGGCATCCACAAGCACATGCTTCAGCTCTTTTTTCATCACCGAATTCGAAGGGTCATCCTCACTTCGAATTCCTTCGGAAAAGGTACTGCCACTGCCCTCATCGCCATCATCATTTCGAATGCATGCATCGAGACTCAAGATAGCAGCGCTATGGATATCGGAGAGATTTTTATAATATTTTTCTAGGGGAACGCCCAGCTCTTCGGCCACCTCTATATCGGTGGACGGACGCTCCTCGCGGGCTTCAATTCTCTTAACGGCGGCCTCCACATCCTGAATCTTCTTACGCATGGATCGAGAATACCAATCCATGCTACGAAGTTCATCCAGGATAGCCCCCTTGATTCGGTACTGGGCATACGTTTTCAACCCCACCCCTTTTTCGGGGTCAAACTTATCCACCGCATCGATGAGCCCTAGGGAACCGGCACTCACCAATTCATCAAAGGCCACATTGGCCGGAAGACGCGAGGCCACCCTCCCGGCGATATACTTCACCAGATAGGCATACTTACGAATCATCGCCTCCCGTTGCGACAATGAAAAGTGGCGGCATCCCTTCCCCATTTTTTTTCCATAGGCAGACGTCATTCAAACGGTCCGATCATATGACACATCCATCGTCGGTGTCTAAACCACCCGTCGATCTCTGCAAATATAGACAACTCCCCTCCTCGGCCCTCTCGAATCCCCACATGGCTTAGGGATTATTTCCGGAAATCAGACGATCCATAAAAAACGATATATTACCGGTCCCGGAGGTACTGGGCGGGGATTTTAAAATTTGGTCGGCAAGTTTAATAATACTTTTACTAGAGCATGCTCCCGGATATTGTTTAACAACAGGTGATCTTCCGACAACCGCTTGCCTTAAATGGTCATCAAAAGGTATATAACCGAGAAACTCAAGGACCACGCCCTTGAGGAACCTGTCGGCGGCCTGACTTAAAGTGGCATACACCGCCTTGGCCTCCTGAATCCCACGGGCCATATTGACAAGCAGCTTGAAATGCTTTGTGCCGTTTAGAAACATCACCTTAATCATGCCATAGGCATCGGTCACCGAAGTCGGCTCTCCAGTGACGACGACTATACACTCTTCAGCGGCTGAATTAAAGTAAATTACATTCGAAGAGATCCCGGCAGCCGTATCGATCAACATAATATCATAGAGGTTATCAAGCCCCTCAAACTCGGCCATCAGACTCAATTTTTGTCCCTCGGTGAGGTCAGCAAAAGCGGTATCTCCAGAGGCCGCCGGAATCACATCGACCCCCTCAGAAGCCGTTGCAATCACCTCTGAAAGTTCCTTCTCTCCTGAAATAACATGCCCCACATGATATCGTGGATGGATGCCAAAAACGATGTCTACATTGGCCAGGCCCATGTCGGCATCAAAGATCAAAACCCGCTTCCCCTTACCGGCAAACGCCATGGCAAGATTAGCCACTATATTGGTTTTGCCCACGCCCCCTTTACCGCTGGTGATGGAAATCACGCGTGTGGAGGATGCCTTTAATGTCCGCCTACGAACGGAAGAGGCCCCTCTGCCTTTAACCATTTCCCTTAGACTGCTTGCCTGATCCACTGTGTTTTATTACTCCATATCAGTTTTTTGGGAGAGGGGCGAAAGCACCAACCCCAGCACACTCTTTTTATCTGCAATCACCAAATCTTCCGGTACCCTCTGTCCGTTGGTAATCAGTGATAAGGGGAGTCGGGCTTCGGCCATCGTATCAAAAATGGATGCGGCTCGCCTTGTCTCATCTACTTTGGTAAAGACGAGGGTCTCTGGATTAAGGACCGAAAACCGCTCCACCACCTCCCGGGCATCCAGACGCCCGGTGACGGCACTCACCACCAAATGCACGGACAGGGGAACCCCACTGCCCAAAATCGCCTCCAACTCCTTCATACGAGCTGTATCGAGGTGACTCTGACCGGCGGTATCCACTAAGATCACATCACAACGCTCCATACGGGAGAACGCCGAGGCAAGATCCTCACGGCTAAAGGCGGGAAGAAAAGGAACCCCCATGATGGAGGCATAGGTTTTCAATTGATCGATGGCCCCAATACGGTAACTATCCACAGAGATGAGTCCCACCTTCCTATCTTTCTTTAAAAAAAGCTCGGCCGCCAATTTGGCAATGGTGGTGGTCTTCCCCGAACCCGTGGGCCCCACAAAGGCCGCCACCTGACGGCCTTGAGTCTTTCTCCCCGAGAGATTAAACGGATCGGCCACCCGGACCTGATCCACCAAAAGGGAGAGCACCTCCCGTCCAATCTCCCCGGGAGGGACCCGACCCTCACGGGTCACCAAGCGCTCCTCGGCCCGGGAGACCACTCGACGTGCCCGGGCATCCGAGACACCGGCCCTTAAAAGTGTGGTTAGGATGCTATGGGTGGCGGGATCTCGAAGAATCTGGCGCTCCTCCTCGGTCTGCTGAGAGATAAACATCAGCTCCTTAAGAACCGCCAGCTCTGACTTCACAGCCGCCCACCCCGCCTCCTCGGAGGAATCGTCACCCGTCTCTCTATCCTTAAGGGGGTGAGATCCTGAATTCTTGGCCGGAGGCCTCTCTCTCTTCCTGGCGCTCGGAGAGGGGGACGCCGGTTTCTCAGCATCTACCTCGAATATATCTCGGCCATAGGGATTATTCACCCCCATGGGAATACGACGGGTCGAAAGAATAATGGCATCTTCGCCGATACTCTCCTTCACCTTGGCCACGGCCGCCTGCATACTGCCTGCTGTAAAGGTTTTAACCGCCATAGGCTGACTCCATACCCTGGGTCAATGCCACCTTACCCGTTGCCTTAATATTCATATTACGAGAAATTTCTCCATGGGACACCACCATCACCGATGGAATCCAGGGCTCAATCAGTGTCCGCACATGACGCCTGAGCACTGGGGAACAGAGAATCACCGGCTGTACATTTAGCCCCATATTTCGATCCACCTCCTTTTGAATCGCCATAATCACCTTCTCCGATACCATCGGATCCAAGGCGAGCCAGACCCCCCCTTCTGAATTTTGAAGCGCCCCACTCAAGAGTTCCTCAAAGGCCTGATCCAGAAGTATCACCGGAAGCGAGCCATCTTCCTGCATATACGGGGCGAGAAAACCCCGGGCAAGGCGCTGGCGCACGTATTCGGTGAGAAGATCGGTATCCTTGCTCATGGGTGAATAATCGGCCAGGGTCTCCACAATGGAGAGAAGATCTCGAATCGAGACACGTTCTCGCAGAAGATTCTGAAGGACCTTTTGCACCATCCCCAGAGTCATCAGCGAGGGGAGCAGCTCCTCCACTGCCTTGGGGCTGGTCTTGGCCAAATTATCCAGAAGGGCCTGCACCTCCTGACGCCCTAAGAGTTCATAGGCATTGCTTCTCACCACCTCGGTGAGGTGGGTCGCAATGACCGTGGAGGTATCCACCACCGTATACCCGGCAAATTTTGCATCCTCCTCACGATCATTGGGAATCCAGATAGCGGGCAGATTAAAGGCGGGCTCCCGGGTGGGGATACCATCTAAGGTCTGATTGGCATCTCCAGGGTCCATGGCGAGGAGGTGATTCACCATCATCTCTCCGGAGGCCATCTCCACCCCACGAATCAGCATACGATACCCCGACGGGTTTAATTTTAAATTATCCCGAATATGGATCGGAGGGACGAGGATCCCCATTTCGGTGGCAAACTGCCTTCGAATGGCTTTTATACGCCCCAGGAGACTACCATCCTGGTTCCGGTCCACCAGAGAGATGAGGCCGTAACCCACCTCTAGTTCCATGCTATCCATGGCGAGAAGACTCTCCACGTCATCCGGACCAGACTCCTCTGGAGCCTCCTCCATCTCATCATAGACGGCCTCATCATCCACATCGCCATCCCGTGATCCAAAGGCAAACATCCCTCCCCCTAAGGAGAGCCCGAGAAGCATGAAGGGAAAGCCGGGGAGACCGGGGACCAGCCCCAAAAGAAAGACCACCACCGCCCCAATATAGATGGGAAAGGCACTGGAGAAGATATGCTTGGCAAACTCTTCACCCATGCGACCTTCCGAACCGGATCGGGAGACAAGGATACCGGCCGAGGTGGAGATCACCAAGGAGGGGATCTGACTCACCAGACCATCGCCCACGGTGAGCAGGGTATAATTTCCCGCCGCCGTTGCCACGTCCATATCCAGCTGCATCACCCCAATGACGATCCCCCCTAGGATATTGATGCCGGTGATGATGATGCCGGCCACGGCATCCCCTTTCACGAATTTACTGGCACCATCCATGGCCCCGTGGAATTCCGCCTCACGGGAGATGAGTTCTCGCCTTTTTCGGGCCTCCGCCTCATCGATATTGCCGGCGTTGAGATCGGCATCGATGGCCATCTGCTTACCTGGCATAGCATCTAAGGTAAAACGGGCCGCTACTTCGGCAATGCGCCCGGAGCCTGCCGTGATCACCTTAAAATTCACCAAAACGAGGATAACGAAGATCACCATCCCCACCACGTAGTTGCCGCCCACCACAAAATTTCCAAAGGCCTGAATCACAGAGCCAGCCGCTCCGGCCCCCTCGTTTCCGTGGAGCAGGATCAACCGGGTAGAGGCCACGTTTAATGCCAGGCGAAAGAGGGTCAAGACGAGAAGGAGAGGGGGGAAGACGGCAAAATCTGTGGGCTTCACCGTATAAATAGTGGTAATCAGAACAATAATACCCAGGGTAATATTGAGGGCCAGGAGAAGGTCCAGGATCATAGCGGGCAGAGGCAGGATCATGGCGGTTAGGATCCCCATGACAGCCACCACCACGACAATCTCCGCTGACTCCTTTTTCAGTGCCCCAAAAAAAAGGGCTGTCCCCTCACTCGCTCCTGCCATACACCTATCAATCCTCTAAGCCCATTATAATTTTATCTACGGCGTCCAGTATCCGTCGGTGGGCGTCATCTTTTTGTCACACCCGCCCCCCTAAAGAGCTCGACCGCCCCGTGCGCCCCGTCGGATCCAGTCCAGAAAAAGAGCATGGCACCTCACCATAAGGGGAATGGTTACCGAGCCTTGAGGCGATAGACATACGCCAGAAGCTCCGCCACCGCCTGAAAAAGGTCATCGGGTATATCACGGCCCACCTCTACGGTCTTATACAAATTCCGGGCCAAGGGACGATTTTCCACCAAAGGTACCCCATTTTCCCGTGCAATCTCTCGAATACGTTGGGCAATTTTTCCAGCGCCTTTTGCCACCACCTTAGGAGCCGGCATGACACCTGGCTTATACGAGATGGCCACCGCCAAACGAACCGGGTTAATCACCACCACATCGGCATCGGGCACATCGTGCATCATCCGTTTTCGCGAGGCCTCCATCTGCAGGGCACGGATCCGGGACTTCACCTGGGGATCCCCTTCCATCTCCTTATGCTCCTCTTTCACCTCCTGGCGCGTCATCTTGAGTTTCTCCTCGAATCGCCATTTTTGAAAGATAAAATCGGCCAGGGCCACCGCCACCATGGGAAGAGTAGAGACCAAAAAAATCTTAAAGGCCATCTTCCCCATATAGAGAAAAATCCGTAAGGCCGACTCATCATAGATGAGCGGTATACGCTCAAGTTCCCCTTCAATGACCAGCCAGGCCACATAAATAATGATGGTCAGCTTTGCCAAGCTCTTGACGAGCTCCCCCACGGCCTGGAGAGAGAATTTGTTCTGAAACCCTTTGATGGGATCCACACGATCCATCTTAGGCTCCACCGCATTGGGAGCGATAACGAAACCCACCATGATCACATTGGCAAAGATTCCCATGACAAACACCACAAGAAGCACAGGGGCCATCACCACAAAAAAGAAGCCCACATAAAAAAATCCCATATCGACCATGGTCTTTATGGTGAAATCAGGCACCATATCAAAGCCGAAGGCACCCAAGAAAAGGGTCTCGAAGCGACCGGAAATAAACCCACCGGTGTAGAACAACACCAGGATGGCTCCCAGAAGAACGGACACCGAGGGCAGCTCTGCACTTCGGGCCACATCCCCATCTTCCCGGGCCTTTTCACGCCGCTTCGCCGTGGCCGGCTCCGTCTTCTCCTGCATGGAATCACCCGCCATATCAGCCCCCCATCATCTGCATCATATGGGTGAGAAGGGTGCCATACTGACTGGTAAAACGCACCACCATGATATGGATGACCTCTAGGCTCAGGCCAAAAAGGGCGAGCCCCACAAAAATTTTCACCGGAAAGGCGAGGACGAGAACGTTCATCTGGGGAACAAAGCGGGCACACATGCCAAAGGCGCAGCTTGTGAGAAAAAGAGCCACCATAGGGGGAGAGGCCACACGAATACCTAAGGTAAACATGGCGGAGATGAGGATCTTCAGCGTATCCCAGAGACTCTCATTGAGGACCAGCCCCCCTGGATGCACCAAAAAAAAGCTATCGGCAAGGGCGGTAAGGATCACATGATGCCCGCCGACGGCCAAAAAAATCAACACGGCCACCAAGTACCCAATTTGACTCATGATTGCCATGGAGGCACCCGACTGGGGATCGATGATACTGATCATGGAAAACCCCATCTGAAAACTGATGATACTTCCGGCCAGCTGCACCGCCGCGAAAAATATCCGGGCCGAGAGGGCCAGACTCATCCCCAGGATCAGCTCGCCCCCCACATAGACCACCATAGAGACAATATCCTCAGGAAAGACCAGGCTGGTTTTGGCCGCCACAGGCCAGAGGGCAAAGGAGATGGCCAGAGCCAGGGCCGTTTTTACGCGGGCCGGCACCACCGGAGAACCAAAAAAAGGGAAGAGAAAGAGAAAAGAACTCACCCGCAAAAGAACGAGGAGAAAGATGCGAAAAGCATCGGTGGGAATCGTCAGAATTTCCATGGTCCCTACCGAATATACATGGGAATATTTTCAATCACCCGAATGGTAAAAGTGGTGATCTTCTCCAGCATCCAGGGCATAAAAAAGAGAAACCCAAGGAGCACAGCCACGAGCTTGGGTACAAAACTTAAGGTCATCTCCTGAATGGAGGTGACGGCCTGAAAGACAGAGACAAGAAGCCCCACCACCAGCCCCAGGATCAGCATGGGTGCCGAGAGCATCATCGTCAAGAGGATGCTCTCCTTGGCAAAGGTCACAACAAATTCAGGGGTCATGGGGCATCTCCTCCTTATGATGACAGCCTCAAAAAAAGGGCTATAAAGGGTGCGAATCGATTCTTACCCTGTTTTTTAAAATAACCATTTTCGTGTACTTCAAAAAGCCTCCGGCGGCCCTGCCGGGGGCCAACCTTTTATAAAAGGTTGCCAAATAGGATTTAATAGTGACCATGACGGGCCAAAGGCCCGTCATGGTCACTCACTTGGGGTCCAGGGAATTTATTCTCTGGCATAAGATGGGCTTGCCAAACAGGTTTTTATAGTGACTGTAACGGACCAACGGTCCGTTACAGTCACACACGTGGGGTCCAGGGGATTTATTCCCTGGCCACCGGAGGCATGTTTCTTGGCCCCTTTAACCATAGGCGGCCTGATCTTAACGCCCCCTTTAACGGGCACTTTTTTATAAAATAGCGCCCAAGACATACCCCTTACATGCCAAAACTTCTCACCAAAGAGCCCACAATCAGATTCCACCCATCCACCAACACGAAGAGCATCAATTTAAAGGGAAGGGAGATCATCACAGGGGGCAGCATCATCATCCCCATGGAGAGGAGGACACTTGCCACCACCATATCGAGGATAATAAAGGGGATATAGATCAAAAAACCGATAATAAAAGCGGTCTGCAACTCACTGACCACAAAGGCAGGCACCAGGGTGATAAGGGAGAGTGCCTCTTTATTTTCAGGCCGCTTCTCCCTGGAGATCTTCACAAAAAGGGCGATATCCTTCTCACGCGTGTTGGCCAGCATGAATTTTTTGAGGGGCTTTTCCACCTCACTGGCCATCTCGGCAAAGGAGATCTTCTCCTCTATATAGGGGTTGAGGCCCTTCGTATAGGCCTCTTGCCATACCGGCTTCATGATAAAGAAGGTGATAAAAAGAGCCAGACCCACCAGTACCTGATTTGGGGGGGCCGATTGAGTGGCCAGGGCCTGACGGAGAAAATGGAAGACCACCACAATACGGGTAAAAGAGGTCATGAGGATTAAAATAGCCGGGGCCATGGAGAGCACGGTGAGAAGAGCCAGGACCTCTAGGGCCACCCCCACATCTTTGGGGGATGTGGCCTGGCCGACACCAATCTGAATGGAAGGAATGGGCAGCTCAGCCAGGACGGGAGGGGCTGCCATCAGGATAAAAAACAGCGCCATCAAAAAAACGGTCCCCCGCCCCAGAAAAGGGGGAGCTCCCCTTAAATGGTCAGCTCTCATGACTCTTATCCTTCTCGTGACTCCCATAGTCTCTCAAATCCCCCCCTTTTTTTAACTGACGGTGAAAAAGGGTCTCAAAAAATGAGGGGTGGGGGGGCTCCACATCCGGTGTCTCGTCCACCGCTCCAAAGGTATGCAGGGTCTGAATACCTGCGGGGGTCACCCCCAGAAGAAGACGAATCCCTTCCACATCCACAAGCATCATCTTCTCCTTGGGGCCCAGGTGATAGGTCCCTCGAACCCTCACGGCCCCTTGCCCGCTCAGCCGTTGCATCTTACCCACACGCTTCAGGAGATACACCACGCCCATGAGCACGGCACACACCACGAGAAGCATCCCGCCACTCTTCATCACCAGCATCCCCGTGTCGGGAATCACCGAGATATCTTGCACAGCGTCCCTCCTCTCGTCTACGACCGCAAGGTGCGTACGCGCTCCATGGGGGTAATGATATCGGTGAGACGCACGCCAAACTTCTCGTTGACTACCACCACCTCACCCCGGGCGACCAATTTACGGTTGATATAGATCTCAAGGGGCTCTCCTGCCAGTTTATCCAACTCCACAATAGAGCCCTGGCCCAGCTGAAGGAGATCATTGATCAACATCTTACGTCGCCCCAGCTCCACAGAGAGCTCCAAGGGAATATCCAATATAAAGTCGATATCTTGGGTTTCACTGCCGTGGCCACCTAACTCATCCACCGCCCCCGTATTCTCATCCATGTTGTCCCCTCCTGTTATCGGGTATATAATTTTTCTTCAATACGATAGGCCTGAAATCCACGCTGGGTCCCGGCATATCCTTTAAGCTTCTCGACCCCACCCACCAGAGCCCGGAGGGTTTCAGAGGCATCTTGCCCCAACTCGATCACCGCCCCCTCCTTGAGACCAATGAGTCGTTCACCGGTAATCTCTGCCCTCCCCAGGCTCACCGACATCTCCACCTCAGAGTCAAAGATGATCTCCTTCAGGCGCTTCTGCCAGGTGTAATCCACGTCCTCTGTTTCTGCCTGGAATCCGGCAGAGAGCCGCCCACGAATGGGCTCAATCATGGAGTAAGGAATACAAACGATGATGGTTCCCGCAGACTGCTCCAGCTCCACCTCGAAACGGGAGACAATCACAAGATCCGTTGGCATGACAATGGCAGCAAACTGAGGGTTCACCTCGGAACGAACCATGGAGGGGTGCACCTGCTCCACCGGCATCCACGCCGTCTCCAGATCCTTGAGACAGGCCTCCACCACCTTATAGATCATGGTCTGTTCAATCACGGTAAACTCCCGGCCCTCGATACGGGCCGTGGAGTTTCCTTTCCCCCCGAAAAACTGATCGATGAGGTTAAAGACCAGTTGGCTCTCCATCACAAAGAGTCCATGGCCCCTTAAGGGTTCCAAGCGAAAGACATGAAGGCTGGTGGGAACGGGCAGACTGCGGCCGAATTCAGAAAACTTTAAAATATCATGGGATTCTGCCACAATATCCACATTGGTATGCAAAAGGGCAGAGAGACTGGTACGGATCTCCCGGGCAAACCGATCGTTGATCACCTCAAAAGTGGGCATACGCCCCCGAACCACCTGGTCCTGACTGGTAAAATCATAGGAGTGAATGCCCTCGGGAGAGACCTGGCCCACCTCGCTCTCCGTCTCGATTTTTCCGGAACTCAAACCCGATAAGAGACTATCCACCTCTTCCTGGGACAGAATATCGCTCATGGTCACCTATAAAATTAAAAATTCAATAATATACACACCCTTGACTCGCCTCCCCCCCAATAGCCCGTTGACGAGACGAAGGGTATAATACTTGAGACGCACCTTGCTGCCGCTGCGCTCCATCTCCTCCACAGACCGCCCGTCCAGGGCACGCTTCATGGCATCGATAATCTCCTCCCGATGCCGATCCATCTCGGCCACCAACGATTCGGAATCCAAGACAAAACTAAAACTCAGCCGTAAGGCCCTCTCCCCCATGCGCCCCGAAAGGGGAACCTCGATGCCTGAAAGAGGCCAGAGAGCCTGAAATGAGGCCTTGTGCAGAGATGAGGGAGGACGGGTTGCCGTATCGCTTTTGTGCGTGGGTTGAAGATATAAAAACCACACCCCGGCGGCGCCCACCACAGCCACCACCATCACCCCGGCAAGGATCCACAGCAGTCGCCTCTTTTTATGTTTAAAAAAATCCAGCATCAGCTCTTCTTTGGCCTATCATCACCTGCCAGGGTCTCCTCCCCAATGGAAACGGCACCCACCATGCCCCCTCACACATCAAGCAACCACCATGCCAGTATCGGGAAATGCCCGGGTATCACCCTTAAAAAAGGGGAGAGTTCACGCTTACGAGAGAGGCTCTCGAGCACCCCGAAGGCCCTTTTCTCTAAAAAAAACGAACGATCCCGACAGGGCATTTTTTTTAAAGGCCCCCTTAAGCGTTCTCTTGAACACGGGGAGGGCTCTCGGTCTTTATCCATGAAAAAATGATACGGATTAAGGAAGTCGCCGGATGTTTTTAACGGCCCTAAATTGTTAAAAAAACAAGCCCTGACGCCGTCGCCATCAGAGTTCTTTTTTTTTAAAAAAATACCGGTCCTGGGCACCCGTCTTCATGCCTTTAAATCGCTTCCTTCGTCAAAAATATGACACGAAAAAAAAGTCCCCTTATTGCCCCCCCTATGCCACATATACCGGGAGGGCACCAGAGATTTAAACACCCGAAAACAAAAATACGGCTGCCGGAGAGGGGATCTCCAACAGCCGTATGGTCAAAGAGACGACCTATACCGGCTACCGCTTCATGGCAATGGTATCTCCGAGCATGGAATCAACGGTGGTGACAATTTTGGAGTTGGCCTGGTACGCTCGCTGGTTGGTAATCATCTTCACAAACTCCGAGGCCATATCCACATTGGACTGTTCCAAAGAGTTAGGAGCGAGACTGCCCAGACCATTGGTCCCTGGCCTATTGGTAATCACAGCCCCCGAGAGACGGGTACCGCTAAAGAGGTTGCCCCCCTCCTTGAAAAGCCCCTGCACATTCTGAAATTTTCCCAGGGCCACCCGAAAAAGTGGGGTCACCTGACCATTGGAGTACTGCCCCGTAATCACCCCATCCACGTCCACACTGATATTTTGAAGACTACCGGCCCCGTAACCACTGGCCGACTGAAAAACCGTGGTGGATGCCGAGGCGAACTGCGTCGAGGAGAGACCCTCCGGAGCCCAATTCACACCATCATAGGCGATCCCCATATCAAGCTCTATGTCCATCTCAGTAGAGCCATTGGAGCCCCCTAAAAAATCGGCCCCCACACTGTAGTGTTGATTATTAAAATCACCGGTCATGTCCGCCCAGCTGTTTTCGTTGTCCAAGGCATTGGGATCCCCGGCGGTGATGACCACATTAAAGGTGCTTCCCGAGGTCACATTCGTGCCCTCTTCCAGGCTCAGCATGATGCCATCGGGACCTTCCACATAGTTGCCATTTTTATAATCCGCCGGCACCCTTATTGTCCCTGTCTTCCCACTGCCGGCGGCCGTCCAATTGAGGACCACCGGATTTTTACCCACCGATATCCCTCCGGCGGTGGCGGCATCTCCCCCTTCGGCATCGGCCGCCGAAGTCTCGGGACTTGCCACACTAAACGAGTAGGTCTCGGTGGCCGGAGGCCCTCCGGCCAGAACCGCTGGATCTCCCGTCCAGTCGCCGGAGATCTTGGGGGTTCCATCGATCCAGGTGGAGTTGGCCACAGACAGGTTACCACCGGAGTTGCCCACAAAGCGCTCAAACGACTGGCTGGAGAGGAGGCCATCCGAGGTAAAATTCATGAC
>JABXKT010000017.1 GCA_013619155.1 Desulfobacteraceae bacterium | reverse complement strand
TCGTAGATGAAGTTGAGCTGGCCGACTCCCCAGGGCGCCTCGAGTCCCTCCACGGGGACGGTGAAGTCCCTGTCCATCTGCAGGGCCTGGCTGTTTAGGCGGTGAAAACCGGGCAGCGCCTGGGTAAAGGGGCCGTATAAGAGGTTCGCCTCTTTCATCGCCTTGAAGTTCTCGCCGTTTATCCACACCATATCTACGGAGCCGCCCTCGTTTTTTTGGGCTATTTTTTCGGCCAGAATACGGCTCACCACCGAGGAGATGTCGGCGACCTTGACGTGGACGAGCCGTATTCCGTGGCGTTTCTGGACCTCCCGCCCCACCCATCGAATGTAGTCGTTGATCTCTTTGCTACCGCCCCAGGCGTTGAAGTAGACGGTCTCGTTCTCTGCCATGGCAAGGGTCCGTTTCCAGGGATCGGCGTGGGCTGGAGACAAGGGGAGAGCCAGGGCCAGGAGGAGGATGATACGCATGATCATGGGGGGAATCCTTAAATTTGGGATACGGAAAAATGGTAATCCTACCACCCCCTTTTTTGAGGGGCAAGGTCTGGATTGTTTTGCCCCACTCCCCATTGAGTTCCCCATGAATGTCGCGACGATGGAAGGGGGCTAGGCGGCATCTCCATGATAAAAGGTCGCCCCCATGGCACAGACAAAATGGGCCGTGTGGCTCTCAGAGCTCCACTCTAAGGTGATGTCGAAGCAGTGGCTGGCCAGGGTGAGGAGGTTGACCCCCAGAGATTCCAGGCTGAAGATCCGTTCATCGGGCCTGGGGCATTCGGAGGCCCCTTGGGTGCCTGGGCACGGGTCGCAGGCCGTGCAGGGGCCGGCTCCGGCGATGATGTATCCGGCCTTGCGTGACAGGGCCAACTCTTTTTCCAAGAATCCCTGAATCTTTTGAAAACAGAGACGGGACCGCTCCGTGGGAGGGGCCTCCGAGAAGTAGGATAGGGGGAGGCGAAGGCAGAGGATTCGGGCGGATTCCCGGCCCTCGGTGTAGTCCTGGAAGGTGGGGCTGAAAGGGGGGCAGGCCAGGTTGATGCCATGGTAACTGCACGCCTTGCACGCCTCTTTGTATCGTCTGTGATGATCGATCATGGATAAGGGGATGACAATCTCGTAGCGTTCGTACTGAAAGATTTCCCCTTTTTCGTCTCTCCCCTCACAGGCCGTGATGGAGACCGGGCTCCCCGAGGCATTTTTTATATATCGCGGTGGGGTTTTTACGGCGGATGAGCTCGCCTCGGGGTGTCGTTTCTGGCAGGTGGTGCAGATCTCCAACCTCGGATCGCAGTGAGGGCAGGAGAAACATTCGGGAGGAGACGATGGGGGGGTATGGGGTCCAGGGTGCTTGGGAAACATGATTGGCCCTCCTTTGGTGACGGGCACCATATGTGATATGGGCGAAAATATGGGGAACGGGTCCCTGCCGCCGTGGACGCATGAGTCGTTCCACATGTCTGGGTCGAGAAGGCTCGATAGGGGGCGGGGCCCCCTTTTCAGGTGGTGCGATTTGTCATGGGGCCTCACGAGATTTGGACGCATCTCCCAGATGGAGGCACCGTCTCTATATATCTGAAATGGCGCGGTATTGAAAATAAAAAAAAGCCCCGGAGAGAAGGTTTCCGGGGCTTTTTTATGGGGAGGCTTAAGGGGCCTCCTCTTCGGAGAAGATGGCCCCCATGGCACAGACAAATTGGGCCGTGTGATTTTTTGTACTCCACTCCAGGGTGATATCGAAGCAGGATTTGGCCAGTTCCATGAGGTTTATCCCTAAAGACTCCAGGCTAAAAATTTTTTCTTCGGGTTTAATGCATTCGAAGATGCCGTGCTCTGCGACGCACGGGTCGCAGGCCATGCAGGGGCCTGCCCCGGCGATGGTCTGTCCGGCATTTCGTGCCAGGGCCAGCTCCTGGACGAGAAATTCTCGCACCGTTTTAAAGCAGAGCCGGTAGCGGTTCTCTATGAGCTCTTCGGAGAAGTAGTCTAAGGGGAGTCGAAGGCAGAGGACCCGGGCGGAGGCCTTGCCCATGGTGTACTCTTGAAAGGTGGGGCTGAACGGGGGGCAGGCGAGGTTGGTACCATGGGATTTGCATGCCTGGCAGGCCGCCTTGTTTTTGCTGCGATGGGTGAGGGTAGCCAGGGGTACGATGGTTTCATACCGTTCATAGTAGAGACTCTCGTTCTTTGGTCCCTTTCCTTCGCAGACGGTGATGGAGACCTCATTTCCTCCGAGGGGCTGTCTCTGGCGGTATGCGCGTTGGGTGGCAGACTCCATGGCCTCCCGTCGGGTGACTCGTTTTTTGCAGAGGGCACATCGTCCTCTCTTTTCGTCTTCCCAGATCTCTATCTCTTGACCACAATGGGGACATTTGAAGAGTTCGGGAATCGACATGAATGCCTGTTCCATTTTTGGGCATTTGTACAGCATGATGGCCCCTCCTCATAATTCGGGGTGTGGGGGCACCCTCAGGGGGAACGGCGCTTGGCGATGCCGTCGCCGGCCTTCGAGGATGCGGGGGTCTCCTGGTTTTTCTGCGGCGGTAGTTGGGCGACAATGAGAGTGTTGAAAATGTATGACAAAAAGGGGGGATGCAGAGCTTTACCAGAAATAGATCGTCTCTTTTTTTATCACGGCTCCATGGTGCTTGTCTCCCCCTCTTTTTTTCTCCCTACCGGGCGGAGGGGCTATCTTTTGAGATCGGTCCCGGGGCCTTGAAGGGCCCCCTGGCTGGTATTTTAAGGCGGTCTATTGTATTAAAAGAGGGGCTTTATGGGATGGCCTGTTTATTTTTAATGTCGATGCATATTTTGGGCGAATGAAGGGGGCACTATGCGACGAGAAAGGGTTCCTGTGGTGGTTTACCGCAATTTTATGCTGGTCCTTCTTGGGATCGCCGTGTTGCTTATTGGCGGCGGGGGTGGGGTCTACCTCTGGGAGACGCGGGCTCTCATCACCCGGGTGAAGATTCTGGAGCGTCACAATAGCGATCTTCAGAAGGTGATGGTCACTCGGAATATGAGTGTGATCTACGCCGATATTCTCTTTTTGGCGCGCCAAAACGAGTTGATTCAGCTCCTTGAGACCCATGATGCCATCTACCGGAAGATGATCACCGAAGAGTATGTGGAGTTCAGCCGGCAACGGGGTATTTACGATCAGGTTCGCTTTATTAACGCGGAGGGGATGGAGGTGTGTCGTGTCGATTATCATGAAGGTCATCCGTCGGTGGTGGCCGAGTCGGCCCTGCAGTCGAAGGGGGATCGTTATTATGTCGCAAGCTCCCTGGCCCTGAACCGGCAGGAGATTTTTGTCTCGCCTATGGATTTGAATATTGAGCATGGAGAGATAGAAGTTCCCTTAAAGCCCATGATTCGTTTTGGCACTCCGGTGTTCGACCGGGCGGGAGAGAAGCGGGGGGCGGTGATTCTCAACTATCTGGGAACGAACCTGCTCTGTGAACTCGAGGATATGAGTCGACTCTCCCGGGGGCAGATCTTCTTGATGAACGATGATGGTTACTGGCTTAAAGGGATAGACCCCGATGATGAGTGGGGCTTCATGTATGAAGATCGTCGGGACCGGACCTTCCAGTCCGTTTTTCCCGATGTCTGGACGACCATTTCGGCCATCGGACAGCATCAGGTCATGGCGGATGAGGGACTCTTTACGGCCATTACCTTTCAGATTCCGGCAGCGGAGAGGCACGGCCATGGTTTCGCTGCGGGGCAGGGGGGCATCTTGCACTCAGAGCCCTATCACTGGACCCTTGTCTCCTTTGTGCCCATGGCCGATCTTAATCGGGAAAACCGGGGGCTTCTTCTCTCCCTTTTCGGGATGGCCCTATTTCTCTTTTGCGTATCGATCCTTCCCGCCTTCTGGCTGGTTCAGGCGAGGCATCGTCAGGCGATGGATCATAATTCCCTCATACGCATGGCCAATTTTGATGCCCTCACGGGGCTGGCCAATCGTTTTCTCTCCTTGAACCGCATGACCCACACCCTGAAACGGGCGAAGCGCTACAAGACTTCCTGCGCGCTTCTCTTCATCGATCTCGACGGATTTAAGGGGGTGAACGATACCCTGGGGCATGAGGCCGGCGATGTGGTCTTGAAGGAGACCGCCTCCCGGCTTACTGGGATGGTGAGGGAGTCAGATTTGGTGGGGCGTCATGGGGGGGATGAGTTTACCGTGCTTCTGCCTGTGGTGGAGACGCCCGGAGATGCCGAGACGGTGGCGGAAAAAATAGTGGCCGCCTTCTCTGAGCCCTTTGCCGTGGACGGGCAGGAGATGAGGCTGGGGGTCAGCATTGGAATCGCCCTCTTCCCCGATGGGGGAGAGAGCGTGGATGCCCTGCTCCATGCGGCGGATGCGGCCATGTACGCGGCCAAGTCTGGGGGGAAAAACCGGTGGGTGACTTACGCGCCGCCCCATAAGGGGTGATGACGCCGTAGGGACGGCTTCCCTGGCGGCCCTGCCGGGGGCCTTTGCTTTTACAACAGGTTGCCACATAGAGTTTTATCGTGACCATGAGGGGCCAAGGGCCCGTCATGGTCACATACCTGGGGTTCAGGGACCCTTGGCCGCCGGAGGCTCAGTGTTTAAGCCCCCCTTTCACCATAGACGGCATTTTTAGGGCTCCTGCCGGGGCATGTAGCGCATGGTGTTTTTCATATTCATTTCGGCATCGGAGAACTCTTCAATCTCGGTGTAGTAGTAGGCATTGGCATCGATACTGCGCATATCGATGAAGTCGGCCAGGGGTTTGATGGCGGAGAGGTTGTCCAGCCAGGGACCGATGACGTAGATCATGAGAAGGCACCCGGCGATACTGGCCAGGAGTCCTGCGATGCGTTTGGATAAACTGCTGTGTGGGTCCACGAATTTCGTCCTTTTTTTATATACGGCCCTTGCCCAGGACGATGGCGGTGCCCGGGCAAGGAGATACGGGGTATTTACCCTTAGATCTTGGCGGTGATCTCGGGGAATACCAGGTAGAACATGATGTAGGCCATGACCAGGGTGAGGGTTAGGTTGAGGGTCTGGCCGCAGACGTAGAGAATGAGGGGTTTGCCCCCCTTGAAGTATTTTTTAAGTTCTCGGAAGTTGGTGGCCAGGCCGATGCTTGCAAAGGCGAGACAGAAGAACCAGGCGCGCCCGATCTTGGAAAATCCCCGGATGGCACCGTGGTCGATGATGACGTAGGCGAGGTCCTTGCCGATGGAGGTGTAGATGGCGGAGAAGAGGATGGAGGCGATGATAAATCCGATGACGAATTTTGGGAATCGGTTCCAGATCTCTATGAAGCCCACCTTGCGACCGCTGGCCGCCTCCTCTTCGGCCACGAAGTAGATGGCCACGCCGAAGGCGATGATTCCAATGAGGACGTTCTGGATCATCTTGATGGTGGCGGCGACGTAGAGGGCCTGCTCGGAGAGGAAGGCTCCGGCAGCGGCCACGGCACCGGTGGCGTCGATGGTGCCCCCCATCCAGGCGCCCCCTAAGATAAAGGGCATGCCCACCGATTTGATGATGGCAGGCATGACGACCATCATGATGGCGGTGAAGATAAGGGAGAGGCCCACGGCTAGGGTGAGCTCCTCTTTTTTTGCCCGGCATGCCGAGGCGGTGGCGATGGCGGCGGAGACTCCGCAGACACTCATATCGGCGGAGATGACCATGTTCATGGTCTTGGACTCGATCTTAAGCACCTTCTGGCCAAACCAGTAGGTGGTGATAAGGACGATGGGGGTAACCACCCAGGCGACGAAGATACCGGGGATGCCGATGGAGAGCACCTTGTTAAAAAGGACCTCGGCACCGAGGAGGACAAGTCCGGTTTTTATGTAGTACTCCGTCTGGACGGCAGGGAGCACCCACTTGGGGGTACCGATGGTGTTACTGATGATCATGCCGAATAAGATGGCCCACGCTGCATAGCCGATCCCGTAGTGTTTCATGGTGGCATTGGCCGAGGCGAGGTAGGCCAGGACCGCCACGGCAAAGACAAAGAAGAAGGCCTTTGTAAACTTGATGAAGGATTCCCCCATGAAGGTAATGCCGACGCCGAAGAAGGCAGCGAGGAAGAGCATGAAACCCAGGAGGCCGGGGAGGAGATTAAAGGGCGTTACATTTGCTTTTTTCTTTAGTTTTCCCGCCTGGGCATGTATCGAACGCCAGGCATCGATACCCTCACTGGCCTTACGGTTTAAGGCGGCATCGGCAAAACCCACGGCCGCCGCTCGGCCCTGGGCCATGCGGGCTGTGGCCAGGCTCCTTGCCTCCCGGATCTTTATCGCCTCATACTTCACCGTTCCGGTGGCGGAGAGTGCTTTGGCCCCTGCCGCATTCAGGTAGAAGGCGTCGATGGGGTTGCCGCGCCAGGTCTTGGGAGCGCTGGTGAACGCCTTGATCATTTTTCCCGCAGGGCCGCTGGTGGCTTTTAGTTTCTTCTTGGCATCCAGGGCAGCGTGCCACTCCACGGTCTTGAAGGGGGCCCTCTGGCTCTCTGTTGTTAAGATGGTGTTGGCGCTCTTGATGCGCGCCTTGATGGCATCATCGCCTAGGGGGAAGTAGATGAGCATTCCAGCCATAAGAAGGATAAATCCCAACCAGATGGCCCAGTAGTCCTCTTTGGTCCAGAGATCGGCCCAGCTGCCTTTTCCGCTGTCGTAGACGATGGTGTCATTTGCCTCAAGCATAATGGTTGGTGCCTCCCACGTTAAAGATATCCATGTGTAAATAGAATCGATGGTTGATATTCGAAGTGTCTTTAAACCTTGTGGATAAATAGCAAGAGGGATGCCATAGGGCGGGCGATCGTTCTCAACCGCTTAAAATAATAGGGTGTAATTTTTTTTACGATATCTTTTGGCAAGGGACGGTGCCTCTCTGGGGGGGCACCGTCGTGTGAGGCTCCACGGCGGGCGTTTCCCTTCAAAAGGCCTGTGAGACCGGAGCATCGGGGCGGGCTGGGTCAGTTTTGGGGGCAACTGCCCCCCGATGGCGGCAGTTGCCCCCTAATGGGGGCGGCCGCGTATAAAAAGGGGGGGCTCCTCTACTGCCTATAGGGGGTCATATCGATGGCGTAGCGCTGGATGATCTTCTGGAGGGATTGGCGTTTGATGGCACTCTTCTGGGCGGCGAGGGTGATATTACCCGAGGTATCGGAGAGGAGGCGATGGAGGTAATCCCGGGTGAAGGCCTCGATGGCCCCTGCTTTTTGTTCCAGATAGGGGCGGGCAAAGGGATCTTCATTGGAGAGGGGTGAAAAAGGAGGCGATGTGGGGTGGTGGATGGTATTCCCCGGGGTCAGGGCCATCCATCCGGTGAGGGTGTTCTCCAGCTCCCGGGTGTTACCGGGCCAGGGGCGACGGCAGAGATGGTCCAGAAGGGCGGGGCTGAGTCGTTTTTCGGGCAAGCCAAGCTCCCGGGACGCCTTGGCGAGGAAATGCTCCACCAGCATGGGGATGTCTCCCCTTAGATCTCGTAAGGGGGGCATGGTCACCGGGGCGATGTTTAATCGGTAGAAGAGGTCGGCGCGAAAAGAACCTTTTACCATTTTGGCCTCCAGATTCTGATGGGTGGCGGCCAGGATGCGCACGTCGATGGTATGATTCGTGGCGGCACCCAAGGGGTGGACCTCCCGATTCTGGAGGACCCGGAGCAGTTTTGTCTGGAGTGCCGGGGAGATGTCTCCGATCTCATCGAGGAAGAGGGTCCCTTTTTCCGCCTGATCGAAGAGGCCCTTCTTGGTGCTCTCCGCACCGGTAAAGGCCCCTTTTCGGTGACCGAAGAGGGTACTCTCCATGAGGCCTTCGGGAAGGGCCGGACAGTTGACGGTGATAAAGGGGCCCTCTTTCCGGTGGCTGGCCTGATGGATGGTGCGGGCGGCGAGCTCTTTACCCGTGCCGCTCTCCCCTCGGATGAGGCAGGTGACATCGCTTTTTCCCAGCATGCGAAGGGTAGCCAGGGTTCGATGTATGGGCGGGCTTGATCCCACGAGGGGGCTCCCAAAGGCCTCGGCCCGGTGGGTGGTGAGTCGCTTGTGCTGGCGAAGTATGCGGTGGCGCTCCAGCCCTGAGGAGGCCCGGGGTATGAGATGTTCCGGGGCAAAGGGTTTCTCGATGAAATCCCAGGCCCCTTTTTTCATGGCGGAGACGGCCACATCGATGGTGCCGTTGGCCGTCATCATGATGACGGTCTGCTGGTCATCCTCCTTAAGGATGGTCTCCAGAAGCACCATGCCGTTCATCTCGGGTATCTTGATACCGCTGACGATAAGATCCATGGGGTGCCTCTTCATCTGTGCCAGGGCCTCTGGTCCGCTTCTGGCGGTGAGGACCCTCACCGCGAGGGCTTTTTCCAGGGTACGGGAGAGCCCTCGGGTGAAGTCGCACTCATTATCCACGATGAGTATGGTTTCCTCTCGGTTTGACATCCGTATGACTCCTTTGTCTCTCTTTGGGACCAGGGGGGCGGGCGCATGGTCCATCATGCCAGGCACCCTGGTGTGATGGTCATCGCCGGGGGATGCGCAGCGGGGTCCATGGTTCCTGGGACCCTTTCCCCTTATGGGTGTGGCGGAAGGGACGGTATTTAAGCGTGGGCGGATCCGGGTCGGATCGTTGGGCGGCAAAGAGGGGGCGCGCCTATCTTCCTAAGTCCTATACCATGAATGGGGATGAGAAAAAAATACCCGTGAGGAGATGGCCTAGGAAACGGGGCGTTTTATTGCCTTATATTCTCTCATTGATTCGTCATTTTGTGGTACCGTGGCAAAAAAAACGGGGCGTCTTTTAAAAAGAGTCGCGTGTCGGGAGATATCTCGGCCCCGGTGCCGTTTACGCAAGCCATGAGAGGGTATGACCCCATGATTCAATTTCATAAGGTCCATAAGTGGTACGGGATGCACCATGTGCTTAAGGGTATCGATTTTCAGGTGGGGAGCGGGGATGTGGCGGTGGTGTGTGGTCCCAGCGGTTCTGGGAAGAGCACCCTGATTCGCTGCATCAACGGCCTGGAGCCCTTCGATTCGGGTACCCTCGTGGTGGATGGGATGGCCGTGCACGATGCTGGGGTGAATCTCATCCGGCTTCGCACCGAAGTGGGGTTTGTTTTTCAGCAGTTTAACCTCTACCCCCATATGACGGTTCTGGATAATATCACCCTGGCCCCAAAAAAGGTGCGCAAGATGGGTGCCAAAGAGGCTGAGGATATGGCCATGGCCCTCCTGGCGAAGGTGGGGATTCCAGAGAAGGCCGCCGCGTATCCCCATCAGCTCTCGGGGGGGCAGCAGCAGCGTGTGGCCATCGCCCGCGGCCTCGCCATGAGTCCTCGTATCATGCTCTTCGATGAGCCCACCAGTGCCCTGGATCCGGAGATGATCAACGAGGTGCTGGAGGTGATGGTGGCCCTGGCCCGGGAGGGGATGACCATGGTGGTGGTAACCCACGAGATGGGATTTGCCCGTGAGGTGGCGAGCCATGTGCTCTTCATGGACGAGGGGGCGGTGGTGGAGACCGGTACACCGGATGCATTTTTTCATCACCCACGAAATGAACGGACCCGGTTTTTTCTCGGTAAGATCTTGAGCCATTGAGTCTTCGGATGCCGACAATGGGGGCTTTCCCTCGGGCGCTTCTTGTCCGTCCGAAGGGTCCTTGTGAATTATTCATCGAAAGAGATAAGGAGGGGGCACGATGAGGCCATCCTTTAAGAGAGGTCTCATCACGGCCCTGGTCGTGATGATGTTTGCCCCCGGCAGGGTCTATGCCGGTGCCACCTATGATGGGGTGATGAAGGGGGGTGTGGTGAATGTGGGGCTGATGTTCAACCGCATTCCGGCGGCTTTTTTCAACGAAAAAAACGAGTGGGTCGGCTTTGAGATGGAGATCGCCACCGAGGTGGTGAGGCGCATCGGGATCATCATGGACAGAGAGCTATTTATGAATAAGGTGAAGGTGAACACCAAGACCCGCCTCTCTTTTCTCACCTCCGCCCGTATTGATCTCACCGTGGCCAGCCTCACCCATACCCGGGACCGTGATGGGGTCATCGATTTTTCCATCCCCTATTTTTTTGATGGGCAGAAGATCATGGTCAAGAAAGGGCGTTACGCAACACACCGGGAGCTATTGGGAAAACGCATCGGGGTGATACGGGGTACCACCAGTGAGACGAATCTCGTGCGCTACTTGAAAAAAATGGGAGACCCCCGGGCCGAGAGGCACGTCATGGGTTTTCCCACCATCTCCCAGTGCATCTCCGCCCTGGCTCAAGGAAAGGTGGCGGCCTGGTCCGGTGACTTTAACCTCCTCATGGGATTTGCCGTGGAGCATGGAGACGATTTCGACATTATCGGCGATTTTATCAGCCGCGAACACTACGGTATGGGGCTTCCCGAGAACGACAGCCGGTGGCGTGATGCCGTCAATATGGCCATCCAGGATCTCTGGCGGGATGGCACCTATATGAAGATCTACACCCGATGGTACGGTCCCCATACCCCGTATGCCCTCCCCATGACCGCCGAGATCGAGGTGTGGCCGTAAAGGATAGGGGTGCGCGTGACGGCGGGCGGGATTTTTAAGGGACGAAAAAGGGCGCCATGGATTTATCCATGGCGCCCTTTTGTGTGCCACCGAGTCGGTGGATATTTTTTTGCCGGTTAGGCCGTATGCGTCGCGTCAGGTATCGCCTGTGGGGCCTCTGTTGTCTCCGAACTCTCCGGGGCCCCGGCGAGGAGGACGCCGCCGATGACAAGTACGGCCCCCATGTACTGGAGTGTGGCGAGGCGTTCGCCCAGGATCAGGTAGGCGAGGATGAGTGTGGATACGGGGATGAGGTTGGCGAAGAGGATGACGTGGGCCGCCTTGATCCGGGTGAGGGCGTAGTTGATGATGAAGTAGACGAAGAAGGTGAGGCCCACCCCAAGATAGAGAAAGCTGCCCAGGGCCCCCCAGGAGATCTCTTGGGGCATGGGGCCGGCCAGGGCGCCGGGCAGAAAGAGGAGGGTGGCACCGAACACCTGGATGGCGGAGAGAAAGAGAAAGGAGTAGCGCTCGGAGAGGTGCTTGATGGTCAGGGCGTAGGCGGTGGAGGAGAGGATCGCACAGAGCATGAAGGCATTTCCGAGGAGGGGGTGCGTGGCCTCACCATCGCTGGCCCCGAAGGCCGAGACAATGACGACACCGGCAACGGCCAGAGCAATCCCCATGCCGCAGCGTTGGCTGACTTTTTCCCGGTAGATGAGAAAGGCACCGATGGCGGCGGCTAAGGGGGCACAGGCCACGATCATGCCGGCCTGGGAGGCGGTGGTGTAGGCCAGGGCCAGGGTCTCGAAACTGAAGAGGAGAAAGGGCTCGCAGAGGGCGAGGAGGATGAGGAATTTGGCGTCCCCTTTTTGGTAGGTGGGTTTGGGGATCTTATGCCAGATCAGGGCATAGATCACCGCCGCCATGAATACCCGTCCCAGAAGAATTTGGGGGAGGGTGAAGGATCCGATGAGGAGCTTGATGACGATAAATCCGCCCCCCCAGACAATGTGAGCGATGATGAGGAGGATGAATAAGAGGGTGGTGGGCATGGGATGTCCTTGAAAAAAAAGTGAGTCAAAAAAAGTCGAAGGGGAGCCTCCGGCGGCCAGGGAATGATCCCCTGGACCCCAGGTATGTGACTGTAACGGACCGTTGGTCCGTTACAGTCACGATAAAAACCTGTTTGGTAATCGTTTCAAAAGGTTGGCCCCCGGCAGGGCCACCGGAGGTAAGTTTTCACCGCACGGCCTCCGGCGGCGAGGGTGGCGAAGCCAGGTGAGGCAAAAACATCGTAAAGCAAGTGACCGCTGCGCTTCGCCCTCTCGTTCCTCGGGGCAAATCACAGCGGTATTCTTATGAAATTCGGCTGTCTGTTTTTCGTCAGACCCCTAAAGCAATTATGGCGGGTACGATCCTCTTGTATCTTTGAATTTTGTAAATAGTGACGGCCATATATTGAGGCGCAAATGGCTAAAATAGGCATTTTCCCGATTAAATCGACATGCCCATTCAGGGGGTGGCCGTCGCTAAACTAGGATCACCCCGCCGGTTTTTTTGGAAGGGGATCCCATGGGCCATCCGTTTTCGAGGGTGTGCCTCTAATACCCGATCCACTGCCAGTAGGTGGTGGCCACGATGACCACGGCGATACCGGAGAGGATCATGCGGGTAAACATGATCTGGACGAGGTACTTCATGCGCACGTAGCCCGTGGCGAACATGATGAGGGCCGGCGCCAGCTCGTAGGGGAAGAGGAACTGGTCGAGGCCGTAGAAGAAGCTGTAGAGCAGGGGTTGGGTGTGGAGGCCCAGGTCGGCGGCTATTTGGGCCATGGGGATACTCAAGGAGCTGGCCGCGGCCACGGGGGTGAGGGCCAGGTTGGCGAGGATACCCACGCCGTAAGCGAAAATCGAGGTGCCGGCCAGGCTCTCCATGGTCTGTAGGTAGGGCACCACTTTTCCCGCCATCCAGGCGGGGATACCGAGACTTCCCGCCACAATACCCACGGCCATGCAGGCGATGATGAAAAAGAGGATGGGAAACTGGACCTCCTTGACGTCGTCGGCCCTGAAGAGGCTGAACAAAGGGGTGAATCCCAGGAGGATGATACCGCAGAAGGCGTAGTATCCGGGGATGCCGTGAAACTTCTCCGTGGCAAAGGCCACTACAGCCAGGAGGGTGAGGAGAAGGGTCTTCTTCTCGTCATGGCTCATGGATCCCATGGCGGTGATCTCTTCATGGGCGTGGGAGCGGCACTCATCGATGTATCGTCCCAGTTCGCGGCTTCCGAAGCAGTGGAGGATGCCGATACAGCCCATGGCATTGAGGAGGCTGTAGCCGAGGTTGTCGATGAAGAAGCGGAACCACTCGATGGGCACGCCCATATCCTTGACCATGAGGAGACCGACGATTCCGACGTTGTTGGGCAAGAAGTTGGTGGCCGGGACGGTGGCACCGAAGAAGGCGGCCATGATGAGGGTGGTGGCCGCCTTGGACCCTTTCTCCAGCCCCAGTTTACTGCACATGCCCGAGGCGATGGTCATAAAGAGGATCACCACGGTAATGACGTCCGGGATGATGGCCCCTACCCCATAGCCAGCGATGATCAAGGCGGCATAGAGGCGCGTGGGGGTGGAACCGATGTGGTAGATGGTGAGAAGGGCGATGCGGTCGGAGAGCTTGGTACGCTCCATGAGTCCGCCGATGAGCATGCCGCAGAGGATTACCCAGGGAATGGGGGTGGTCCAGCCCACAAAGGCGAGATCCGGGGATGCGACACCGGTGACGATATACATCATCAGCAGAAGGACCGCCGTGGTAAAAAGGGGCATGATCTCAAAGGCGAAGCCGGAGATTGCGAATATGGTGATAAACCAGTAGGTGGTCACCTTCGGGCTCTCCGGGGCGTAGAGCAAAAAGGCCCCAACGATGGCGATGAGAAGGCTGAAGGCCCAGCCCCTGGTCTTTTGAGATGTGAGAATTGCGGTCATGAGATGTTCCCCTTGAGGTTGCGAATATAGCGTTCAACGGAGAGGGCGGCAACCGTTGCGTCACCCATGGCGGTGGTAATCTGCCGAAAAATCTTTTCGTTGATGTCGCCTGCGCCGTACACACCGGGGATGTTGGTCCCCATATCGGTATCGGCCAGGATGTACCCTTTTTTACTCAAGGCGACCTGCTCTCTGAAGAGGTCGTTGTTGGGGGTCTGTCCCAGGAAGACGAAGATCCCCTCCACGGGGAGGGTCTCTCGCTCTCCCGTGGCCAGATCTTCGATGACGGCACCGGCAAGACGGCCCGCTTCGAGGCAGATATCCACCAGCTTTGTGCCGGTTCTGGCCTCCACCCGAGGATCATTCAGGAGCTGCGCTTGGGTTGTCTCTGCGGCAAAGAAGCGCTCCTGGGCCTCGATGAGGGTGAGCGCGGAGACGCCGATCTGTAGCAGGTAGAGGCTCTCATCGAAGGCGCTGTTGCCTCCGCCCAGTACCAGAACGCGTTTCTCCGTGTAAGCACCGCCATCACAGATGGCGCAGTAGTGGACATCATCGCAATTGGTATCAAGCTCAAGGGGAAGGGGCTTGCGTCCCGTGGCCAGGATTATCGCCTTACTGTGGAAGATCTCCTCATCGGTCTCGACGATTTTTATCTCTCCTTCAAGGGAGAGGGATTCAATCTCGCAAATCTCTTCGATGGGTACGACCAGGCTCTCCACGTGTTCCCGCATCTTCTCCATTAGCTCCATGCCGTGGATTTTTCGGTAGGAGGGTACGTTTAGGACGGTGTGGGTCGAATTGACGAGCCCTCCGGTGACGCTCTCTTCCAGGATGATGGTATCCAGGTTTGCCTGGGCCGCATAGATTGCGGCTGTCATTCCGGCGGGACCACCTCCGACAATGATTAGGTCGACGTGTTTTTTCGGTTTCATCTCTATCTCTCCATGGGGGTGCATCATCCAATGGAAGGCGGCTCGGGAACTCCTGTGAGGGGGTGTCCGTGCGGCGTGCCGAGGTGATGTAAAAAAAATCCACACGTCGCGATCATGTGGGGGGTGCCGATGCGTCTTTAAGGCCTTGGGTTGCGGAACCCTCCCCTGTCATACGTTTCAGCGGTTTCTATTCTGGACGTCCGATGGTCACTCCGGGGGGCTGTGCACGGCCTCCCGACTGTGTAACGATGTTATGTGAGAGCAAAAGCATGCCTCCGGCGGCGAGGTGAGCCACCTCGAAAGCGTATGGTCTTTGCCCGTAATGCGGATGTGAGACCGTAGACGTGACGAGCCACGCATGGCATTCGCAGACCTGGGGCACAGGGGATCATTCTCTGCCCGCCGGAGGTATTTTTCAGGCGTTTTTGTAAAAGGCCATCATCTCTTTGGGGTTCATGAGGCCCGCTTTGGTGGCGACGATGGCACCTCCTTTGATGATGTAAATGGTGGGCGCCCTCTGGGCTCCCAGCTCTTCTAAGGCGTCGGGGTTTGCCTCGGAATCCATGTTGAAGAGGGCGACGCCCTCACTCTTCTTGGAAAATTTTTCCAGAACTTTTTCCATGTTCTTGCAGTGGGGGCACTGCTGCTTGAAGCAGATGAGGACCCCGGCGTCGGTGCCGGCGATGGTGCTTTTGTAGATGCTGTCGTCAAGGGGGGTAAACATGATGGTCTCCTGCAAATAAATGCATATTTTTTGGTAACTATTCAGCTCATGCCTTTGGCGGGTTTTTTTCTCAAAAAACGCCGCAAAAACTTTCCGATTGCCAACATCGGTGAAGCCGGTGAATAGCCCTTAAAATCTGTTTGCCAAACTTTACAAAAGTTTGGCCCCCGGCAGGGCCGCCGGAGGCTCTTTTTTTGTACTACTTTAGGTCGTACGCAGCTCGCCGATGAAGAGTTTCAGTTTCTGAAGGAGCTCTTCGGCTTTTTCGGGGTTCTCTTCGGCGATGTTGGTGAGCTGGAAGGGGTCGGCCTTGCGGTCGTAAAGCTCATTGTGGGTGGGCATCTCCACCTTGGCTCCGGCGGTGCAGGTCCACATCTCCTCGTCCATGGTCTTTTCCGATCCCGCCACGCAGTCGACGCTGTTCTTCTCCTCTTCACTCACCAGCCAGTGAACGTAGCTGTGTGCTTCGGTGATGATGGACCACGACATGCCGTAATACCCGGCGATGGCGAAATCGCGGATCTTGTCCACCTCCCCCTGCATGAGGGGCAGGAGGCTCTCGCCCTGAAAATCCTCGGCCCCGAAGGTGTTCATGCCGTGGTCGCTGACGCCGCTCTCCGTATCGAGTTGTCCCATGACGTCCATGATGGTGGCCGAGACATCCACGTTTTGAACGAAGCCATTGATGCGCTGTCCCCCTTCCACGCCGGGGATGTGCATCATAAGGGGCACATGGACCAACTCTTCGTAGGGCCAGGGGCGGGATTTGCGCACGATGCCGTGGCCGTGTTTGCCGGTGCCCATGGGCTGACCGTGGTCGGACATGAGGACCACCATGGTCTCATCCCAGAGGCCCTGCTCGCGGATGGAGTCGAGGACTTTTCCGATCCACTCGTCCACCAGGGTGATCTTCTCCATGTAGAGGGCGCGGATATGCTCGCACTCCCGTTCGGTGATGCGGCCCTCCACTGGGGTCCAAGGGGCCAGGAGAATGGGGTTTCCCTCGTAGTCGGGGTCGTAGGGGCAGGGCTCTCCCTTCCAGACCGATGGTGGATCCCAGGGCTCGTGGGGATCGAAGGAGTCCACCCAGAGGAAGAAGGGGCGCTCCTTGTCACGGCGTTCCCGCAGCCAGTTTTCGGTGCGGTTGACCACCTTGGCCACGTAGCTGTCGGCGTTGGTGCGCCGATGCTGCTGCTGGCGGAGAAAGCAGCCAATCTCGTCTAAGAGCTGCTGACTGTCATCGTCGATGAGCGTGCCATCTTTGTCCCATACCATGGAGGCGGAGGTGAAATTCTCGGGCTTTAAGGCGGGGTCCAGGGGAACGTCGGCAAAGGAGGTGTGATCCAGCTCCTGGCCGGGGCAGAAATCTACGAAGTCGAAGCCGCGGGAGTAGCCGAATTTGGGCAGGCGCATGGGGGCCGTGTCGTAGATGAGGGCCGTCTGCATGTTCTTGCCCCACATGATATCGGTGAGGGTGGTCTCATCACCAGCGAGGGGCTGCCAGCCACCGTAGGGTAGGGTGAACCGTCCCGTCATGAGGGCGCGCCGTACGGGGATGGTGGGGAGGCCTTCACTGTAGGCGTTCTCAAAGAGAACGGACTGGCGTGCAAACCGGTCGATATTGGGGGTCTTGATCTCTTCGTTGCCGTAGCACCCCAGGTAGTTGAACTGGAGGGTGTCCAGCATGATGAAGACGACGTTTTTGATGGTGTCGCGCTTGAAAGCCATGTGATTTTCCTCGGGACGATAGGTAAGGTCCATATCTTTGGCGAGATGGGTCGCCGCCAACCGGATCGGGCGATGGCGCCCGGGCCGTATCTCTGGTTTGTGTCTGGTTGAGATTAGGCTATCTTGAGGAAAAATTCTGCTTCACATGAGACAGTTTTGAAAAATAATTGTATCGATATCATCAATTATATTGATCGAAAAGGGGCGTGTGGGAGAGATGCCCTTGGATAGAGATTTGCAAAAGGGGGGTGGCTTTCGTTTATGATGGAAATTTGGCAGGTCAGGCGGTGGGGGGGAGAAGGCAGAGTATCTCTCCGTGTTCCATGAGTTTTTCGGGGTGGATGATATCTAAGCGGGTCTTGGAGAAGTGGCCGATCACACCCTCGTTGCGTAATTCACGGATGACACGACAGACGCTGCTCCGGTGAATGCCCAAGATATTGGCCATATCGATCTGGGAGAGATCGGGATTCACCGTGGTGGTCTCTCCCTGTTCTCGCCAGATGTGGGAGAGCATGCGGCAGATCTGCCCCCGCGTATCCAGGAGATTGGAGTCGTAGATTTGGCTGAAAAATGCCCCTCCTTTGATGCCGAGGGAGTGCACGAGGTTGAGGATTAGGTGGGGGTATTCACGGCAGAAGGCGATATCGTTTAAGAGGGCGTTGGGGAAGACGAAAATCTCACACTCGGTGAGGGTGCGCAAGCTGTGGAAGTGGACGCTGGATTTGTGCATAAAGGTGATCTCACCGAAGAGAACCCCCTGCTCCATGATCATCACCACGCGTTCGTGGCCATCTTCGGCGATACAGGAGAGGCGAATACTTCCCCTGTTGAGAAAGAAGAAGACCGCCTCTTCGGGGCTCCCGATTTCATGATGACGGGACAGTATCTTGCGTTCTCCAAGATGAATTACCTCTCGCCACGGGGCGTTTAATTCTCGGACGCGGAAAACGGCCCTGTCTTGTTTGTAGGTCTCGCGGGTGTATGGGCCCATGGCCAGCGGGTCTCCTTTCTGCCCTGTCGCACAAGAACCACAGGGGTAAGGGCACTATTATCTCTCACCTAAAAGTGGCATTCACCGCTTTGCGTCATGGTTAAAATGCTACTATTACGAATATTTATGATGTGTTCGGCTGGTCGTCAACGTTACGTCAGCCGAAAAATAGGTCTCGTGCTCTTACCATAAGTGGTTTATGGCCCCGAAGGCAATACACGTCGGTATGAGGTCTCAAATAAGGAGGGGCGATGATGCCATGGAGGCCCCTTCTGCCTTGATAGACATCAGGGGCCGGCCTTAAAAAAAGGGGCCCCTGTTGCGGTTACTTAGGATACCTGGTGCCCATGGCGGTTTTGCCCCTACAAGGTGAAGTGGCCCACCAGGGCTTTCAGCTCGGCCGAGAGGGTGCGAAGCTCTCCGGCATTGCCGTCTACCTGGGTGCTGTTGTTGTTGAGGCCTTCGGCGGCGCGGTTGACATCGGAGATATCCCGGGCCACCTCGCCTGCCACGAGACTGCTTTCCGAGACGTTGCGGGTCACCTCTTCCAGCCCCTGGGCCGCCTCTAAGACGTTTCTGGCAATCTCCGTGGTGGTACCGGACTGCTGATCCACGGCGGCGGAGATGCCGGAGACGAGGATGTTGACCTTGTCGATTATCGTAGAGATCTGACCGATCTGCTCTATGGTGGCCTGGGTGGTGGTCTGGATATCGGCCACACTCTCTTTGATCTCATCGGTGGCGTCGCTGGTCTGGTGGGCGAGGTTTTTAATCTCGCTGGCCACGACGGCAAACCCCTTGCCGGCATCCCCGGCCCGGGCGGCCTCAATGGTGGCGTTTAGGGCGAGGAGATTGGTCTGGTCCGAGATCTCATTAATCGTCTCCGTTACCTTACCGATGGCCATGGCCGCGGCGCCCAGTTCATGAACCCTCAGGGAGGCACTCTTGGACTCATCCACGGCAGACTGGGTGATGGTACTCGCCTCGGCGGTGTTGTGGGAGACCTCTTGGATGGAGGAGAGCATCTCCTCGGCGGCTGTGGCCACGACGCCCACGTTGGTGGCCGCCTCTTCGGCGGCGGCCGCTACGGAGTTCATGTTGGCACTCATCTGGTCGGCGGCGGCGGCGACGGAGGCGGAGCGTCCCATGACATCTTCGGCGGAGGTGAGCATGGCACCGCTGGTACCGGAGAGGGAGCCCGAGGCCTCGTCTAATTTTCCCGTGTCGCGACGGATATCGATGAGCATGGTGTGGAGTTCTTTGACCATGGCATCGAAGGCCCGGGCGATGAGGCCGATCTCATCGTTTCTTCGGATTTTAACGGTGGCGGTGAAATTTCCTTTTCCGATCTCTGCGGCAAATTTACGCAGGGAGTTGATGCGATGGATGGTGCCGAACATGAGGGAAATATAACCGATAAAACAGGCGATCATCACTCCGAAGATTCCGATGATAAGGGTTCGGAGCCGGTGGATGGTTCGCTCCATGCTCTCGGCACTGCTCGCCTCCAGAGCGTGTGTCGTTTTTTCGATGACGGTAAAGGCATCAAAGGCGGACTGATCATCGATCTGGACGACGGCGTCGATCTCCGCCGGGCTGTTCCCTGCCTCCCACATTTGCTGGGAGACCTTGATGGCTTTTGCATACTGGGCGGCTATGTTCCGGACTGCCTGGATGGCCTGACGATCTTCGGTGGAGAGGGCCTTATCCTCGAGGGCATTCAGGGCCTTTTTCATCTGGCGATCATTTTTCTGGAACCGGGTCACATATTTTGACTGGCCCCTCAGGACATGGTTTTTGAAGTTGTGGATAAACCCGCCATAGCCAAATTGACTCTTGACGGTCTCCAGCAGCCCGATGCGGTGGACGGCCTGGCTGCGATAGGATTGCATGACCTCATCCACCCGATTTAGAGCCTGGAACTGGATACCACTTAAGAGAAGAAGAGTCAGGACGAGAAGTCCTGTGAGAAGCCAGGTTTTTTTCTTGATAGTCACGTGTTACTCCACGAAGATCAGGGGGTGAGAGGACGATCCGGTCCATCCATGGGGCAGAGAGGTACGGATACGAAGGCCTTGAGAGCGTATGCGCCGATTTATTGTATATCCTGGGATATATCGGCAGTCTCGGGGAGATCCTACAGCTATTTTTTTCGGGTCAGTGAATTTAAAATGGGGCCGGAGGTGGCGATGCGCTGGCACTCATGGGGGAGGGCGTACAGGTATCGATTTTTTTAAGGTAAAAAAGGGAGGGCAGGCCTGCCAGAAGGGCCCGTGGAGACCCTCTGGCCGACCTTAAAACGGACGATTATACTTTTTTCAGGAAACAGGTCTTGAGGACCATGGTGGTTTTGCCCTCACGGCACTCGATGTGTTCTGGGTTGTCGGTGAGGTGAATCTTCTTAAGGGTCTTTCCCCTCTTGAGGTTGAGGGAGGATCCCTTGACCTTTAAATCTTTGATGAGCTGGACGGAGTCTCCGTCGTTTAAAAGGGTGCCGTTACTGTCTTTGGTCTCCATCGTCTCCTCTTTGTGGGTCGTGCGGTGTGTACCGACGCCCGGCAGGTTGATTTATTCGCGAACACAGGCATTCAGGTCGTAAGGGGCTTCGTGAAAGGCATTTTTCTTGCATTGCCCTCTACTGTGCTCGGTTTTGGGTGCATTTTGCTATGTGTGAGTCTTTAAAAGCGGAGTGTATCAGGAAATGGGTGATTTTGGGGGGTGGATTTGGGAAAAGGGGGGACATTTTCAATTTGAGCTAAACATTATGGCGAAATGGACGATAAGGGATGTACGCAAACACTGTTCGAGAGTCTGACCGCACTTTTTTACCCCATGCCCCATACTCCCTAAATGAGAGATCGCGCGAGGCATGTATCTAAAAATAGAATTTATGAAAAACTCTGGGCGCCTAGGCCCTGGGACGCGAGGCACAACTCTCCTTAGATGGTTTTGATACGGGATGATGGCTCTTTATGAAAAATGAGGAGATGGCAAGAGAGGATTGGTTTTAAGCCCCACAGGGCGTTCGTGGACATTCATCGATAGCACCAGCGTGAAGGTCCCGTAACGACGAGGTTCGGTAGGCCCCATGGGCGGTCCGGTGGGTTCAAACGTGCAGTAGCGTCATCCTCAACGAGGAGGAGGCGGGAATGTTTAAGATGTAAAGGGGTCGAGATGCTGAAGAATTTGTCAATAAAAGCGCGGATTTTTGTGATTGTTGGGATGATTATGGTTCTGTTTGCCGGAATGCTCTTCGGGTCTTTTAAAATAGGCATGTTGGCAAAGAACGTGGGTATCTCAGAGTCAGAAGCGGTGATGCTCGCAGGCGAGAAGGCGAAGCTAAAGGTGGCCTCACACTCCGTGGCCCTTCTTCTGGCAAAATCCCTCACGGGAATAGAGGAGGCCGGGGAGGTGCAAACCGTCATCGAAGGGCTCATCGAACCCCTTCGTTTTGAAACGGATGGCTCTGGCTACTATTTTGTCTACAACGGTACGACGGCGGTCTGTATCGCCTCCAACCTCTCCCTGGCGGGAAAAGATCTCTCGGGGGTGAAAGACGTCGACGGGGTCTACTATGTGCGCGAACTCGAGAAGGCGGCGAAATCCGGGGGGGATTTTGTCCACTATCGGTATGATAAACCGGGCCTGGGGAGCCAGCCCAAGCTGGGTTATGCCGAATCCATCCCCGGAACCTCGCTCTGGGTGGGCACCGGTATCTATATCGATACGATTGAGGCAGAAAAGGGGCGCATCGAGGCTGTTATCGCCACGGATGTCTTAAAGGGCGGTCTCGTTGTGGCCGGAGTTGCCGGGGCCTTTTTTCTTCTCGTGATCCTGCCCGTAACCCTTGCCATCGCCTTTGGAATCAGCCGCTCCCTTAGAAATGCCATCGAGGGCCTCAAGGGCATCGCCGAGGGTGAAGGGGACCTGACCACCCGTCTCGATATTGAGAATCAGGATGAGACCGGAGAGCTTGCCCATTGGATTAACCTCTTTATTGAGAACCTTCAGGGGATCGTCGGTGATGTGACGAAAAATTCATCGGGGTTAAGCGACGCCTCCAATGAGCTCTCGGCCGTATCGACCCAGCTCTCCCAGAATGCCGAGCAGGCGGCTTCCAAGGCGAAGCACGTGGCCGGCGCCGCCGAGGAGATGAGTCAGCGCATGACCTCGGTGGCCGCGGCCAGTGCCCAGGCCTCCAGCAATGTAGGTATCGTGGCGGCCGCCTCCGAGGAGATGAGCGCCACGGTTCAGGAGATAGCCGCCAACTCCGAGAAGGCGAGTGCCATCACCCATAGTGCCGTGGCCAAGGCGGGCATCGCCACCGAAAAGGTCGATTTTTTAGGGGGCACCGCCGAGGAGATCAGTAAGGTGACCGAGGCGATTACCGAGATTTCCGAACAGACCAACCTCCTCGCCTTAAACGCCACCATCGAGGCTGCCCGGGCCGGAGAGGCGGGCAAGGGATTTGCCGTGGTCGCCAATGAGATCAAGGCCCTGGCCGGTCAGACGGCCCATGCCACCGAGGAGATCAAGCGCCAAGTGGCAAGTATTCAAGGGGCGACACGGGAGACGGTGACCCAGATCCGTGGTATCGGTGATGTGATTGTCTCGGTCAATGATATCGTGGCCACCATCGCCACCGCCGTAGAGGAGCAGGCGGTTACCACCCGAGAGATCTCTATGAATGTTGCCCAGGCCTCCCAGGGCATCGACGAGGTGACCCGCAACGTCACTGAAGGCTCTAAGTTGGCGGACTCCATTGCCCAGGAGATCGGTGTGGTCACCACCACCGGTGGGGAGGTGGCAGAGAGCAGTGTCGTGCTGAGCCACAGCGCCGATGCGTTGACCCGACTCTCTGGGGGGCTAATGACCTTGATTTCTCGGTTTAAGGTGTAAGACGGCCCCATGCATGCCGGCGCAGTGATGGAGGGAGGGGCCTTTCCCTCCCCCATCTCTTCGGGAGGATCGTGACCCGTGGGTGTCCATATATAGCGTTATTTCATGAAAAAAGCCCTCCGGACAGATCGCCGGAGGGTTTTTTTTATCCCTGGGCCATATATGCCTCCATGGCAGCGGCGGCCCGTTTGGAGAAGGCCACGGCCTCCACCACGGTCTTGGCACCGGTGACGACATCACCGGAGGCGAAGACCCCCTCGATGGTGGTTCTCCCACACTCATCGGTAATGACGAGCCCCCCCTTGGCCACCTCGAGGCCGGTGGCGGTGGCCACGATATTGGCCTGGGGGGTCTGACTGGCCGCGATGATGACGGCATCGGCGGGGAAGAGGGTGGGGGCGGTGGCTTCCGCGTGATAGGCGATATGGCCCTCGGTATCCACCTCCCGGATCATGGGGATCACCATGATTCCCTCATCGGTAATGGCGGTGGGGTTGGTCTGGAAGGCGAACTGCACCCCCTCGACCTTGGCATAGTCGGCTTCGAAGGGGGTGGCGGGCATCTCGGCTTCGCCGCGCCTGTAGATGATGGTGACCTCCTGGGCCCCTTTTCGAAGGGCGGTACGGGCCACGTCCATGGCGACGTTACCGGCACCGATGATGGCCACACGGCGTCCCAGGCGATAGACATCTGGGTTCTTGAGATAGTGGATGGCGTAGTGGACATGGCCGAGGCTCTCACCGGGGATACGTAAGGGGCGAGGTTTCCAGACACCGGTACCGATGAAGATGGATTGATACCCATCTCGCTTGAGGTCGTCTAGGGTGATGACCGGCCCAATGAGCATGTTGGGGCGCACCTTGACCTTGAGTCTTTCCAGGAGATTATCCAGGTCATCCAAGATCCGTTTGGGCAGACGGTATTCGGGGATCCCGTAGCGCAGGACGCCTCCGGTGCCTTCGGCGGCTTCGAAGATGGTGACCGGGTGCCCTTTAAGGGCCATGATAATGGCCACGGTGAGGCCTGCGGGACCCGATCCGATAATGGCTACGCGTGCCCCCTTTTTTGTCTCAGTCTGAAGCGTCTGCCGGGTGAGAAAATAAGAGGAGATGTACTGCTCGATGGTGCTGATGGCCACGGGCTTTTTTTTGGCCGACAGGACGCAGTGGCCTTCGCAAAATTTTTCGTGGGGGCAGATGAGGGAGCAGATGACGGAGAGGGGGTTGTTCTCAAAGAGGAGGCGGCCGGCCTCCATCATCTCCCCGCCTAAGAAGAGCTTCATCATTTGAGGGATGGGGGTGGATACCGGGCATCCCTTTGAACAACGGGGTTTTTTGCACAGGAGGCACTGGTTGGCCTCTTCGATGACGTGGGTTCCCAAAGCAGACTCCTCATGGGTTGGATGGTGCCTTAAGCGAAGGCCGCCGTTTCCAGGCATTGCCCTCTTCCGCCGCGTGGATGCGGCGTAGGAAAGATGGGGCAAAGGGCCCTTTTAGGCGTCTTTAAAACGACGGTGTGGATGAAAAAATGAGAACCACTTATGGCATACTTTTTAAAGGATTGGAAGATCCTGCCGGGGGAGGTGGCCCCCCTGCCATTCGCTCGTAAGGGCCTTCGGGGTGGCCCGACGATTTATAGGGCAAAGGTGAGGGATCAATCCGTGATGGGGGGCGGGCATTTTAGGGTGGCGATGAAGGCGGTGACCTCGGCAAAGAGTTCCTGGGCGATGGGGCCTTGGACGATGTCATGGCGGTGGAAGGGGATCTCTCGGTAAATTTTACAGGGGTGGGCGATGCGCTGAAAGATTTTTTTACCGCTCATGGTGTGGACGCTTGGATCGCCTTTACCCTGAACGATGAGGGCGGGGATGGCCAGGTCTGGGAGTCCTCTCCATACCGATTTCATGAGGGCCTTGACTTGGACGACACCGGCGATGGGGCATTTAAGGTAGTTGATATCCGGGGTGCTCGTGGGGTTGGAGACAAACTCTTTGGTGAACCACCGAAGGCCAACGGTCCGGCAGAGACGATTCCAGTCATCTAAGGCTTCGGCCCCGGCCGAGGCGCGTTTTTTTAATTTTAAGGGGGCACTCACCGAGATCACTCCTTGGAAGGCATCGGGCTTGGCCAGGGCCTGGGCCAGGGCCAGGCCGGCCCCCATGGAGAAACCGGCCACGATCACTTTTTTGCAACACCCTTTTAAGATGTGGTGGGCACGGTCGACATCCTTCATCCACTCCCCGTGGGTACGCGTCTTGAGGTCTTCGCAGGAGGTGCCGTGGCCGGTAAGCCGAAGGGCGTAAACGGTGTACCCTTGGGCGGTTAGATTGTCCGCCCACTCCCGGAGCTGTTTTGGAGCGGAGAGGAATCCGTGGATGAGGAGAATTCCGGTATCGGATGTGGGGTTGTGATGAAAGAAGGGGGCCCCCACCGTGTGGGGCTTGGCCTCGCCTTCACGTGTGTGGATATCATAGTCATCATAAAAGCGAAGCATCTCATGAAGGGCCAGGTGTGCGCTCTTTAGGGGGGTCGATGATTGGGTCACTGTCTTCTCTTCCATGCCATGGGGTTCGGGCTAAAGGGGCCGCTCCTCGGGGTGTATACACCCGCGGGCGGAGGTGAGTTCGCCTTATTTACCCGGTTTGAGGGGGGTGGGGCAATAGAAAAGGGACGGAGAGCCGGAGCGACCTTTGGTGTCTTTAAAGGGGAGCTCCGGTGTCGGGGGGGCTCTCCACCCCTTCGGGCCGAGGGCCGAAGAGACGTTTTTTTGATACACAGTTGGTGCAGGCTTTTTATGGATGGGACAGATTGTTTTTAAGACGTGTCCCCTCTTTTTTTGGGGTGGATGAGGGGGGGGCATGGCAGGGCCTCTAGGCTAAGGGCTTGAATCGTGCTGTGAAACGGTGCGATAGATGGTCCTTTTTGCTCTTTTGTGGGGGACGGGGCGATGTCGTCACCGGCCATTTTGGCACGAATGTTGATATGGATCTCTTGTGGCATCTGGGTCATGGGTGCTTTTTTTTGGGTAATGCCCGGATCGTGTGAGACCCAACTTTATTTTTGAGATTATTTGCAACGGGGTGGAGATCGATGAGTATTAAGGCGAAGCAGACACTTTTGATGGTGGGTTTTTCGGCGATTGTTATTTTTATGTTTCTTTCCACCGTGTGGGTCTCGGGTCAGATGCGGGATGATGGGCTCATCATTAACCTTGCGGGGCGTCAGCGCATGCTCTCCCAGAAGATGACCAAAGAGATGATCGACTTTCGGGCCACGTCGGATCCGGATCTCTTGGAGGCGCTGCTCAATACGGCAACGGTCTTCGATCTCACCTTAAAGGCCTTGACCCATTCGGGACAGGCCCCCCTCTCCCTTGATCTGGATACCACACAATACCGCCACTGTCCGGCGGCCCACGGGGCGGTGAGGGGGCAGCTGGATAGAGTCTCCTCGCTATGGCAGAATTTTTACGGCCATCTGGACCGGGTGGCTGACGGGGGCGATGGGGCGGGAGCCAGCCTCACCTGGGTAAAGGCCAACAACCTCAGCCTCCTGGCCGAGATGAACGGTGCAGTGGTGCTCATGCAGGGCGCCTCCGAGGCGAAGCTCTCCCGTCTCTACTATCTTCAGATTGGTGGCATTGCCGCAGGGCTTGTCATGATGGCCCTGGGGATTCGTATGACCTTTCATCTTTTGAGACGCCTGTCTCGGGTAGAGATGTTTGCCCATAGCTTGGGGTCCGGGGACCTCAATGCCATCTCCGGGATTGGTGGGGGGGATGAGCTGGGCCGTATCGGCACGAGTCTTGACACCATGGCCGCCGAGATGAAGCGTATGCTCGTTGGAGTGGCCCATCACTCCAGAACTCTCTTTGATACCTCTGGCACCTTACGTACCCTCTCTGGGGGCATGGCCGATGGCCTCGAGTCCATCTCCGGCAAGTCTCACTCTGTGGCCGCCTCGGTGGAGCAGATGAGCCAAAATATGAACTCCGTTGCCGCTGCCGTGGAGGAGGCATCCACCAATGTGGGGATTATCTCGGGTTCCACGGAACAGATGATGGTGACCATAGGGGAGATTGCCGCCAGTACGGGCAGGGCCACGGAGATCACCGCAGGGGCTGTGATGCAGACCGACACCTCCGCCGGTAAGATCGCCTCCCTGGGGGAGGCGGCTCAGAAGATTGGCCAGGTCACCAAGGCCATTACCGAGATCTCCGAGCAGACCCATCTTCTCGCCCTAAATGCCACCATCGAGGCGGCTCGGGCCGGGGATGCCGGTCGGGGGTTTGCCGTCGTGGCCGATGAGATTAAGGATCTGGCCCGTCAGACCGCCGAGGCTACGGATAATATCCGCAACCGAGTGGCCCTGATTCAGGCGGCCACCGAAGAGGCCGTTCAGGAGGTGCAGGGGATCAATGCGGTGGTCCACGGTATCGACGAGGTCGTGGTGGGGATCTCCGCCGCCGTGGAGGAGCAGTCCGTCACCACCCGGGAGATCTCCGATAATATCGATCAGGCCTCCCTGGGTATCCAGGAGGTGGCGATGAATATTGCCGATACCTCCCTGGCCGTGGGCAGCGTGGCCAGGGATATTGGTGAATTGAACCGGGATACCCGGGGGATCAGTGAGGGCAGTACCCAGGTGGCCTCAGAGGCCGCTACCTTAAATCGTCTCTCGGAGGAGCAGGAGAGGGCCATCCAGCAATTCACGATCTAAGGGTTTCCATGGCCCTTCTTTAAGGCCGGGGCGATGGACGGGCCTTGAGCCGTCGAGTCATCTGTGATTCTTTACCGCAAGTGGGTACCGGCGGATTTTATGAAAAGAGGGCCCGTCCCTTCATATCTTCTGGTGCCGGATTGTGATGAGGATCAGCCAAAGGAGCACACATATGTATATCGTATCGATCACCTATCGATGTGGCATGGAGACGGTGGAGGCGAACTTAGATGCCCATATCACCTATCTGAAGGCGCAGTATGAGAAGGGGTATTTTATCGCATCGGGTCGCAAGGTGCCTCGCACCGGAGGGATTATTTTGGCCGAGATGCCCTCCCGGGAGGCCCTGGACGCTGTTTTGGCCGAGGATCCCTTCGCCACGGAAGGGGTGGCCGATTATGAGGTCACCGAATTTATCCCCTCCATGGTAGCCGAGGGGTATGGGGCCCTTCTGCCGACCTAAGGAGGAACCGTTCGTAACTATTCGGCTCACTGATAAAATACCTGTTATTGGACCATTTTTGCGGTGCTTTTTGAGAAAAAGAGCTGCCGGGGGCAGATAGCTTAAAGATGCCTCCGGCGGCCCTGCCTGGAGCCAAACGTTTACCCTATATTTTATAAGGCACGGTTTGATAAACAGATCGTATAAAGACACGCCTTCGGTGAATCTAAAAGCCAAGGCGAATGTGATCTAACCCGAGGAACGAGGGGCAGAGTGCCTTCGCAACCTGCCCCTCGAGGTGGCACACCTCGCTGCCGGAGGCACGTTTTTCCCGAACTTTGACCCTAGAAGGCATCGCTGAATAGTTACAAACGCCCTTCAGGGCGTTTTACTGACGATCCCACGGGTTTTTTCGATCATTTCTAAATCGAGAGAACCCCTGGGATTTTTTTGTTTTTTAAAGAGACGCCGTAAGAATCTTGGCTACTTCCACGGGGGTAAGGGTGGCGTGTTCGCCCAGCCCAACCAGGCCGTGGGCGCGGAGTTGGTCGCAGATCTTGGCGATGGCCGCCTCGTCGATACCATAATCCCTAAGGCGTGTGGGGATACCCATGGCCTCAAAGAAGGCGCGGGTCCGGGCGATGGCCTCGGTGATCCGTTCCGCCTCGGACCCTTCTGTGAGGTGCCAGATGCGCGCCGCGTATTGGAGGAGTTTCTCTCTCTTCTCCTCACGCCTGGCCTCCATCATGGCGGGCAGGACCACGGCCAGGGTGCGGGCATGATCCACGCCGTGGAGGGCGGTGATCTCGTGGCCCACCATGTGGGTGGCCCAGTCCTGGGGCACACCGGATCCGATGAGGCCGTTTAAGGCCAGGGTGGCCGCCCACATGATGTTGGCGCGCACCGCGTAGTTGTCGGGCTCGCTTAAGGCCTTGGGCCCCTCTTCCAGGAGGGTCAGGAGGAGGCCCTCGCTGAATCGGTCCTGGACTCCGGCATTCACCGGGAAGGTGAGGTACTGCTCCATGACGTGGATGAAGGCATCCACCACCCCGTTGGCCACCTGGCGCTCGGGAAGGGTGAAACTCTGGGTGGGATCGAGAAGGGAGAATACCGGGAAGACCGATGGGTGGGAGAAGACGCGCTTGGCCTGAATCTCTGTCCGCGTGATCACCGCCCCGCTGTTCATCTCCGAGCCCGTGGCCGGAAGGGTGAGGAGGGTGCCAAAGGGCATCGCCTCGCTTATCTTCGCCCCATGGGTCTCCAGGATCTCCCAGGGCTCTCCTGGGTAGAGGGCCGCCGCCGCAATGAACTTGGTGCCATCGATGACCGAACCGCCCCCGGCGGCCAGAAGAAAATCCACCCCCTTCCCCTTTACCCGTTCCACACATTTCATGAGGGTCTCATAGCTCGGATTGGGCTCGATACCGCCGAATTCGCTCACCGGAAAGTCGGCGAGGGCGGCCTTGATACGGTCCATGGTGCCGTTTTTGATAATACTGCCCCCGCCGTAGGTGATCATCACATGGGCACCGGCGGGAATCTCTGAGGCGAGCTCCTCCATGCGGTTCGTGCCGAAGAGGATACGGGTGGGGTTGTGAAAGGTAAAGTTGCGCATGATGGACTCCTCATCTCTTGGGTGGGCACGCCGCCGGTGGCGGGTGCGAGAGTGCGATCTGACCAGGGGACCTCTCCTGACTGCCGGAGCGTGCCGATGCCCCCCTTATAAATTTTAAGGGCATGGTAAAATAAGTGTTCAGCTTATCTCTTTTTCTGTCGATTATATCCTATAATTATCTCTTAATATGGAAATAAGTAAAATATTTTGTTTGTTTCTATGGTCATTTTTTAATGAATCATGTGTCTCGTGGCCGTCATTATCCAGGCAGGGTGAGACAGCCCCGAAAGCGGAGGTGTGCAGTGAGATGGCGTGATATCTCGTTTAAGAAAAAACTGATGTATGCGATTACCCTTGCCAATGGCCTGTTTCTGGCCATTTTTATATTTTTGACGATTGTCACGGTCTCAAAACAGACCCGGACAGAACAGTTTAAGATGATCCGTGAGACGGCCAAGCATTATGCTTATAAGATCAATTCAGATATGACGAATAAGAAGACCATGGCCCAATCCATGGCCATTGTCATGGAAAACTACGATGCGGAGACGGCGAGCCGGGATGAGATCATTAATATTCTCGAGGCGTGGATAAAAAAAGATGAGAGTCTGGTGGGGACCTTTATCGGTTTTGAACCCAACGCCTTCGATGGTCACGATGCCAATTTTATAGGCGCTCCGGGCCATGATGATACCGGGCGATTTGTGCCCTCCTGGTATCGAAGTGAGGGTGAGATCGGGTTGTTTCCCCTGATGGATTATGAGACCAGCCACTGGTATACCGAGCCGAGGCGGACGAAAAGAGATTATATCAACCAGGCGCAGCTGTACGAAAATATTCTCTTGATGGGGTATATCTCTCCCATTATCCGGAATCACACCTTTGTTGGGGTGGCTGGGGTGGATGTGGAGCTTGGGAGCATCGATGCCATGGTGAGCAATATCCGTATCTTGGATACGGGTTATGCCATGATGATGAGTAATGCCGGTATTTTTATCTCGGCCAAGGATAAGCGTCTCATTGGCGAGAAGACCGTTTACGATTTTGCAGAGGGTGACGAGACGTCAATTTTTAAGGCGATCGGTGACGACGTGAAAACGGGCACGGCCGGTATGCGATTCGCCCACGATCCCACCACCGGAGAGCGTGTGGTTTTCGTCTATGAACCCATCGAGACCGGCACCTCGTCTCTGATGCTGTTGGTCCCTGAAAAAGAGATCATGGCCAGTGTTGACTCCTTGAGGAATCGCTTGATTCTGGGCGGGCTGGTCATTGTGATTTTTATGAGTGGGATGGCGTACATGATTGCCGATAATGTCTCCAGGCCCATCCTAGAGATCACCGATCACGTGGAGATCATGGCCACCGGCGATCTGACCCACACCCTGGTGCGGCGTCGAAATGACGAAATTGGACGACTGGTGGCCTCTCTGGATAAGGTGACGGCATATATCGGTGGGCTCTTAGGGGAGGTGAGCACCGGGGTGGAGACCCTCTCCACCTCGTCCACAGAGCTTGTGGAGATCTCCTCTGAGATGAATCAGAGTGCGGACCATACCTGTCTCAATACGGAGAAGGTGGCCGCCGCGGTTGGGGAGATGAGTGCCGGTATGGTGAGGGTCTCCACAGAGGCCGAGAGTGCCTCTGAAAACGTATCCATTGTGGCCACGGCCTCGGAAGCGATGGCCGTCACCATTCGGGAGGTGGCCAGTCGTACCGAGTTCTCCTCGGCCATTGTCCGGTCTGCTGTGGAGAAGTCCCAGCAAGCATCGGAGACGATTCGCGAGCTGGGGCTGGCCGCCGAGGAGATCAGTAAGGTCACAGAAATGATCACGAATATCTCCGATCAGACGAATCTTCTGGCCTTAAATGCCACCATCGAGGCGGCCAGGGCCGGAGAGGCGGGCCGGGGTTTTGCCATTGTTGCCCAGGAGATCAAGGAGCTTGCCAGACTCACCTCCGAAGCGACGGGCAATATCCGGGAGGAGGTCAAGGGGATTCAAGGGGCCACCATGGTCACCGTGGCCTCCATTGGTGAGGTGGAGGCGATCATAGAGGAGATTAGCCAGGTCTCGTCGACCATTGCCACGGCCGTGGCCGAGCAGGCCATCACGACCGAGGAGATCTCGCGGAATGCGGCCCAGGCGTCCCAGGGAATGGTGGCGATCAATGATCGTATCGCCCGAAGCACACGGCTCTCCGAAGAGATTGCCGAGGATATCGCCGAGGTGACTGACAATTCACGCCATACCACGGAAAACAGTGCCACGGTGAGTGTGAACGCCAAAGAGCTCTTGGCCCTGGCGGAGACTCTGAAAGGGATGGTGAATCGGTTCACCGTGTGATGGTGAACCACGCCATCGTATTAAGGGGGGCCTTTTTTGGCCCCCTAGGTTCTGCCCCGAGGATTTGGGTGTCTCTTGGGGGGATGCTTAATCGCTGACGCCTAATTTTCGCTCTACGGCGGCCAGGGCCTGGGAGATGATGAAGGTGAGGGCCAGGTAGACCAGACCCGCCCCGAAGAGGAATTGAACATAATCGTAGTATCTGGCACCCATGACCTTTGCCGAGTACATCAGCTCCCCGGCTCCGATGACGGAGACGAGGGAGGTGTCCTTGAGAAGCACGATGAACTCGTTACACAAAGGGGGGATGACCTTGCGGAAGGCCTGGGGTAAGATGACGTCTCGCATGGCCTGGGTGTGGTTCATGCCCAGGGATCGTGAGGCTTCCATCTGGCCTTTGGGGACGGCCTGGATACCGGCGCGGACGATCTCGGCGACATAGGCCCCCGAGTTGATACCCAGGGCGATGATGCCCGCCTTGATGGGCGATGGGACGAAAGGGGAGCCCGTCAGGGCCAGGTAGATTTGGGGTAGGCCAAAATAGACGAAAAAGATCTGCAGCAGCATGGGGGTGCCTCGCAGCACATAGACATAGATACTGGAGACCCCTTGGATAAAACGGTTTCTGGAAATGCGTCCCACCCCGGCCAGACAGCCGAGAATAATACCGATAACCAGGGCTCCACAGGTGAGCTGGATGGTGACCACGGCGCCATTTAGTAGAAAGAGTCTGTGCTGCCAAACCAAGGCAAAATCGATCAAGGTGATGTTCCTTATCTGGTTTCTGATGGGGCCCTAGTCGTCTCTGACGGGGGCCCCATCATGGGTTTTTGAGGCTCTATACGCCCCACTTTGTCCGTAATGTTGCGATGGTTCCATCGGCTTCGAGGGCCTTGATGGCCCCGTTGATGGCCTGGAGGAACTCCGGGGACCCTTTTCGCATGATGGCTGCGGTCTCCTCATAGGTGAGGGGCTTTTTAAAGAGGGTGAACTCGGGTCTCTTGGCATAGTTTTCGGCGATGGCCATGTCGAGGACGGCCCCCTGGACGGCCCCGTTTTTCACCATCATGACGGCGATGTTGGCGTCATCGACGATCTGGGCCGTGGCCCCTTCGATGGTCTTGGCCGCCTCGGCACAGGTGGATCCCATCTGGGCCGCCACGCGCTTGCCGACGAGGTCGGCCACGGTTTTCTCCTCAGCATTGGCGAGGGTGAGAACCACCGATCCGCTGATGTAGTAGGGGATGGTGAAGTCGATACTGCGCTTGCGCTCTTCGGTGATGGAGAAGCTGGACATACCCAGATTCACCTGCCTGTTCTTTACCGCAATGACGATGGAATCAAATCCCAGGGACTGAAATTGAGTTTTAAGACCCAGTTTTCCGGCCACCGCCTTGATGAGGTCGATATCGAAGCCCACCATCTCATTGGTGGCCGGGTCGATATTTTCGAAGGGTGGGTAGTCCGGGCTTGTGCCCACCGTGAGTACCCCAGATTTTTTGATTTTTTCCCAGTTTTTATCTGTGGCAGAGGCTGGGGCTGCGCTGGCCAGGCAGACCATGGTCATGACCATCAGGGCCATGAGCTTCGTTAATTTTACCATCGTTGTCACTCCTTAGATTTTGATTTATACCCATCTTTTTTTATCTTACATGGCAAGGGGCCTCAAAAAGAGACGATACCTTCGCGCTCCCCGTATTGCGACTTCATGGGAAGGCCGGGGCGTCTCCCCTTGTCTCTATCAATCCATGGTGTAAAACCTCAATATTTATGGGGGGGCGGTCAAGAAGTCAAGGTGAAACCCCGGGGAGGGGAGACGCCCTTGCTGGGGCTGGATG
>JABXKT010000301.1 GCA_013619155.1 Desulfobacteraceae bacterium | reverse complement strand
CCCACCGTATCTCTAATTCTTGTAAACAGTGACGGCTATATATTTGGAGTGCAAACGTCTAAAATAGACGTTTTTCCGATTAAATCGACACGCCCGGCCAGGGAAAAATCCCCTGGACCCCAAGTGAGTAACCATGACGGGCCAAAGGCCCGTCATGGTTACTATTAAAACCTGTTTGGCAACCTTTCCAAAAGGTTGGCCCCCGGCAGGGCCGCCGGAGGCTCTTTTTGGTATCGCTTTACGCCCAGAGAGGGGCCGCTTTATACCTAAAAACGTCCCCCTGGGTAATTCCGGGGGGACGTTTTTTTTTGTGGGGATGGTCGGTTCGGCTCTATCAGGGGGTAAAGGCGTCACCGGTGTGGATGGTGGCTTTTTTCAGGTGGCCCATGGCCTTGAGCATGAAGATGAGGAAGGCGCCGGAGCCGATGATAATCATGAAGTCGGGCACCATGCGGGTGGTGCCGATGACCTGGATGATATCCTGGGACCAGAAGGCACTGGAGCGGGCATGCCAGAAGCCGTTCTGGATGTTGTCCAGGACCTGGAGGATTCCCACGGGGAGGAGGGTGGCCGAGAACATGACGAAGAGGCCGATGTTGATGCTCCAGAAGGAGAGCTTGAGGAGATTGGGGCTCCACCCCGTCTCCTCCACGAGTCCGCGCATGGCAAAGAGGGATAGGCCGATGCCCAGGATACCGTAGGTGCCGAAGAGGGCTGTGTGGCCGTGGTTAACGGTGAGGTAGGTGGCGTGCTCGTAGTAGTTGACCACCGGTGTGGTGATGGATAGCCCCATGACGCCGGCTCCGAGAAACTCCCAGCAGATGGCGGCCATGAGAAACATTAGGGGGTATTTGTAGGGAAAGGCACTGCCCCCCTTGACGAGGGCTTTCTGGCCGTGCCACACCTCGGAGAGAAGGAGGAGGATGGGCACCGGCTCTAAGGCAGAGATGGTGGAGCCTAAGGCCAGCCAGAGTGACGGCTCTCCGAACCAGTAGTAGTGGTGTCCCACGCCGATGATACCGGCGAAGAGGGCCAGGCAAAGAATTCGAAGGCGCCCTCGACCCAGGTGTGGACCACCCACCAGCGCCAGAAATCGGCGATGGTGATGTGGGTCTGGGGGTCGTAGGTGAGTCCGAAGCTGAAGAAACCGACCACGGCCACGCCGGAGTAGGCGAGGAAGTTGGGGAGTCCCCATTTATCGTGCCCCGCCCTGAAGTGATCTCGTAAGGCGCGTACCACGAGGAAGAGCCAGAGAATAAGCCCCACGAAGAGAAGGATCTGCCAGAGCCGGCCCAGCTCCAGATACTCCCACCCCTGATGCCCCAGCCAGAACCAGTAATCGGCTAAAAATCCTTTGATACCCAGGACCTCTCCGGCCAGACTGCCCGTGGCGACCACCACCACGGCGATAAAGAGAAGGTCCACGAGAAACCCCTGGCCCTTGGGCTCCCGGTTGCCCACCCGGGGGGCCACGAAGAGGGTCATGCCGATCCAGGAGACGGCGATCCAGAAGATGGCAAGCTGAAGGTGCCAGGTCTTGACCCAGTTGTAGGGGATGAACTCTGTGATGGTTTTTAGGCCATAAAAGGAGTCGGGGCTCACCGTGTAGTGAGCCATGAGTCCCCCAACGTTGACCTGGGTGAAGAAGAGGGCCGCCACGAGGAGAAAGAACTTGGCCGATTTTCTCTGGCTGGGGGAGATGGGAGCCGCGGCCATGGCGGCTGCGGGCTCGGGCGTAAAGGGGAGGGCCCCTTTGTTGAACCCGTGCTTGTGGTAGAGAAAGATCATGACCCCTAAGCAGAGGCCGAAGGCCACCAGGGAGATGGCAGACCAGACCAGGGATTTACCGGAGACGGTATTTCCCACGCTGGGATCGTGGGGCCAGTTGTTGGTGTAAGTGTGGGTATCCCCGGGTCGAATCGTGCTGGCACACCAGGCGGTCCAGAAGAAGAAGTCGGCCAGATCTTTTAACTGGTCCGAATCGCTTATGGTCCCCGCATTGATGGGGCCGTCTTCATCCCCTTCGATAAAGAGGCGGGTGTAGAAGATCCGATTTTTGATGAGGGCGGCGACCTGTAAGGGGCTTAAGGTGAGGGTATCGCTCTTTTTATCGTAGGTGTTGGTCTTGATCTGCTGGATCACCACCGCATCCACGGCCCCTCTCTCCCCGGTGGAGAGGGTGGCATACTCTTTGGCAAACCGTTTCCGGGCCATTACCTGCCGCATGGTCTCCCCCATGTTGTGGAGGGCCTGGGCCGTAAAATCGGGCCCCCGGTAGGTACCATGGCCCCAGACGCTTCCCAGGTCCATGAGTCCGTACCGTTGCCATACCTGCTGGCCCGACATGATGGCCGCCTTGCCCGATACGGTTTTGCCGTAGACGGTTTGGATGATCTTGGGGTAGGGGGGGAGGTCTTTTTTGGTGTAGAAGTAGCCGATCATGGCGATGGCGATGGCGCCAAAGATGGCGGCAAGAAAGTAGATCTTCAGTCGTTGACTGAGCATGGCATACCTCCTTAAAGGGGGGGAGACAAGCATTGTCGGGGATGGATAGTCGTATAAGATATGGCCACGGGGCAGAAGGGAGAGTCTCTGTAAGGGGGTGCCGGTGGCGTTGTGGAGTGATTTCGAGGATAATACGATGTTTTGAAAGGGGTGTCAATCTG
>JABXKT010000153.1 GCA_013619155.1 Desulfobacteraceae bacterium | reverse complement strand
GTGCTGGGGGGCGCCCCCCCTTCCCGCTTATGTTGCATATACGAAACATAAGTTGCAACGCTGCAACATATAAATAATTGAATGAATTCTTTCATTATTTTTCAGCATCCGGATATCTGGGTGCATAATTGCAACTTTCCCCCATCAAGCAATTGCATTGAATCATACGTTCAATTTCACTGACACACAAAAAAAGTTCCCCCCTTTTTTTCTCCATCGAATCCCGCCCTTTTTTCGGGCTCTCGGTCCCTGACATTTCATCGGTATCCCGCTTAAGTCACAAAAGAAAACATCGCGTATAGATCGAAGCCCCTCTCTTCGGCCATACCCTTTTGTCGCGGCAATCAAAGGAGAGAATCATGGCGCCCGGTGAGGGGCCATCTCACATATTGGCATCGCTATTGCAATCAGGGAGTCCTCAGGGAATTTAGGAAAAATGATTTATCTTGCAATACCCAAGGAGGAAAGATGTTTTTTAACATAAAAAAATCAATGATGGTCCTTATGGCCATCGGCATGGTGGCCGGGGCCGCCACCGGCGTCCAGGCAAAAAAGCTCACCCTTCGCCTGGGGCACCCCATGGCTCCGGGCAACAACGTCACCCTGGGCTACGAAAAATTTAAAGAGCTCGTCACGGAGCGCTCCGGCGGAAAGATCCGCATCCAGCTCTTCGGCAACGCCATGCTGGGCAGCGACCGCGTCACCATGGAGTCCACCCAGCTCGGCACCCTGGACATGGCCTCCAGCTCCTCTCCCAACATGGCCAACTTCTCCAAGGCGTTCATGGTCTTTGACCTGCCGTACATCACCCGCCCCGAGTACCAGAAAAATCTCTACGACGCCCTGGATAAGGGACCTCTGGGCCAATACCTCGCCGCAGAGTGCGAGAAGATCAACCTCACGCCCATCATGTACAGCGAATACGGCTACCGGAACTTCGTCTCCACAAAGAAGAAAATCACCAATATCGACGACCTTAAAAATCTCAAGGTACGCACCACGGCATCCCCCGTGGAGGTGGCCGTGGCCGCCCGACTCGGCATGAACCCCACCCCCATCGCCTGGGGTGAGGTCTACACGGCCCTGCAGCAGGGCACCGTGGATGCCGAGGGCAACACCTTCTCCCTTCTTAACGACGCCAAACACACCGAAGTGCTCAAATACGCCGTGGACTCTGCCCACAACTACTCCATGCACATCCTCTTGATGAACAAGCGCAAGTTCGACTCGCTGCCTGCCGCCACCCGGGCGCTTCTCCTGACGGCCGGCCATGATGCCCTGAAGTATCAGCGTTCCATCACCGCCACTTTAGAAATACACGCCATGAAGACCTTCAAGAAGCAAGGTATCGAGATCCACCACCTGACTCCGGAAGAGCGCTCCCAGTTTATAGACGCCACACGCCCTGTCTGGACGCAATTCGCGTCAGAGATTCCAGCTGAACTCATCGACCTGGTTCAACGCACACAAAAGTAGTTCGAAAAGCGGTGCAGCGCCTTTTCTGCACCGCCGGCTGTAATTTTTGAGGAGACACCATGACCGCCCTGGCACATACGAAAAAAAGGCCCCACCCTGTGATGGCCGCCTTAAAATATCTGGATGATCATTTTGAAAAGCCCTTCCTCTTTGCAGGGATGCTCGGCATCATCTTGATCATTACCTTTCAGACCTTCTACCGGTATATCGGTACCTATTTTTCAGCTGACGCCAGCGGCGCCATCTGGACAGAGGAGCTGGCACGGTTCATCTTTATCTGGATCTCCTACCTTGCCATCTCCCCTGCCATCAAAAATAGAAGCAATATCCGCGTCGATATTGTGTACGACCGGCTCCCCGCACGGCTCCAGGCCATCAGCTGGGTTGTGGTGGATATGTGCTGTTTGGCCCTCATCGGCACGGTCATTGTCATGGGGACCAACCACCTCTCCATGCTGCGGGAGTTCCCCCAGACCGCTCCGGCCACCCAGATGCCCTACTTCATCCCCTACCTGATCCTGCCCCTGGGCTTCGGCCTCATGGCCATCCGCCTGCTCCAGGACCTCTACAAGCAGACAAGGGAGTGTGGCTTAAAGGACACTCTCATGGGCGTGGCCTTCTCCGTCGCCATAGCCATACCCGCTTACTACTGCGAGGATGCCAGCGCCCTGGCCATTCTCTTTGGTTACTTTCTCCTCTTCCTCGTCATCGGGGTGCCCATCTCCATGGGCCTGGGCCTTGCGGCCACGGCCACCATCATCAACGCCGGGACCCTCCCCATCGAGTACGTCTCCCAGATCGCCTTCACCTCCATCGACAGCTTCCCCATCATGGCGATCCCCTTTTTCATCGCCGCCGGTGTCTTTATGGGCGCAGGGGGCCTCTCGAAACGATTGCTCACCCTGGCCGATGAGCTCCTCGGCTCCCTCCACGGGGGGCTGGCCCTGGCCGCCATCGCCACCAGCATGTTCTTTGCCGCCATCAGCGGCTCCGGCCCCGCCACCGTGGCCGCCATCGGCTCCATCACCATCCCGGCCATGGTGGATCGCGGATACGACAAGCTCTTTGCTGCGGCCATCGTCGCCGCATCCGGAGCCATCGGCGTGATGATCCCCCCGAGTAACCCCTTCGTGGTCTACGGGGTCTCGGCCCAGGTCTCCATCGGCAAGCTCTTTATGGGGGGCATCGTCCCCGGGCTCCTCACCGGCCTAGGCCTGATGCTCTTCACCTACCTCTACTCCAAAAAACGAGGTTGGCAAGGCGTCTCCCGCAAGCGCACCGCCGCAACCTTTGTCCACGCGTTCTGGGATGCCAAGTGGGCCTTAATGGTCCCTGTCATTATCCTCGGCGGCATCTACGGCGGTATCATGACCCCCACGGAAGCCGCGGCCCTGGCCGCCTTCTACGGCCTGGTGGTGGGGCTCTTCATCTACCGGGAACTCAACCTGACCAACCTCGTGCCCAGCTTCATGGACGCCTGCAGCACCTCGGCCATCGTCATCATCCTCATGTCCATGGCCACCATCTTCGGCAACATCATGACCATCGAGCAGGTCCCGGCCACCATCGCGGCGGCCATGCTGAACTTTACCAGCAACAAGATCATGATCCTGATGCTCATCAACATCTTGCTGCTCATTGTCGGCACCTTTATGGAGGCCCTGGCCGCCATCGTGATCCTCACGCCGATCCTTCTGCCCATCGTCTTAAAGGTCGGGGTCGACCCTGTGCACTTCGGTGTCATGATGGTCGTCAACCTTGCCGTGGGCTTTGTGACGCCCCCCGTGGGGATCAACCTCTTCGTGGCCAGCGGTGTCGCGGATGTAAAAATCGAAAAGCTCTCCAAAGTCGCCCTGCCCATGGTGGGCATCATGATTCTGGTGCTTCTGCTGATCACCTACATCCCGGCCCTGCCCTTGCTCTTTGTTAATTAACAAAAACCACCCCGCGACAGTGAGCGCACCATAGCCGCCCTGTCGCGATACTTTCATAAAAAAAAGATCAAATAATACAGGAGTTTTTATTATGTCGTGTTGTGTATCTCCCCATGAGCAGCGTCTACTGGATAAAATCGAAGGCAAAGAGGACATCTACCGCGCCTCCCATCCTCGTGTCTTCAAGATCCTCGAGACCTTTGACGGAATGCGCCCCATCATCGACGTGGAGCGTGCCCAGTACTTTACCGAGTCCATGAAAGAGACCGAAGGCGAGATGCTCTGCCTGCGCTGGGCCAAGGCGCTGAAACATATCGCCGAAAACATCACCGTCTACATCGATGAGGACAACCTCATCTGCGGACGTGGCGGCGTTAAGGGCCGGTACGGCCTCCTCTACCCCGAGTTGGACGGGGATTTCCTCGGCGTGGCCATCGAAGACCTGCCCAACCGCACCGAGTCGCCTTTCTCCATCTCCGAAGCGGACGCCCGCATCGTCGTGGAAGATATCGCCCCCTACTGGAAGGGCAAGACCTACCACGAGGCCCTCAACGCGGCCTTCCCCAAAGAGGTGCACAAGCTCTCCTACGACGACCCGGAAGGCCTGAACTCCCGCTTCATCGTCAACGAGACCTCCTCTTTTCGCTCCTCCATCCAGTGGGTACACGACTACGAGAAGATCCTAAAGCGCGGCTTTGGTGGCATCAAAAAAGAGGCCCAGGAGAAGCTGGATGCCTTAGATCCCCTCTCGCCCATCGACAACGTGGAGAAAAAGCCCTTTTTGGACGCCATCGTCATCGTCTGCGACGCCATCATCACCTGGGCCAGGCGCCACGCCGTGCTTGCCCGCCACGAGGCTGAAACGTGCACCGACGCCGTCCGCAAGGCAGAGCTCCTCAAAATGGCCGACGTGTGTGAGCGAGTGCCCGAGCATCCCGCCCGCACCTTCCACGAAGCCGTGCAGTCCCAGTGGTTCACCCAGATGTTCTCCCGCATCGAGCAGAAGACTGGCACCATCGTCTCCAATGGCCGCATGGACCAGTACCTCTACCCCTACTACAAGGCAGAAATTGAGGCGGGCACCCTGAACGACGATGAGGCCCTGGAACTCCTGGAGTGCCTCTGGGTGGGCATGGCCCAGTTCATCGACCTCTACGTCTCCCCCACCGGCGGTGCCTTCAACGAAGGCTACGCCCACTGGGAAGCGGTCACCATCGGCGGTCAGACCCCCGAGGGACGTGACGCCACCAACGAACTCACCTACCTCTTCATGAAGTCCAAGCGTGAGTTTCCCCTTCACTACCCGGACCTGGCGGCGCGTATCCACTCCCGCTCACCAGAGCGCTACCTGGCGGAAGTCGCCGAGACCATCAAAGACGGCTCGGGTTTCCCCAAGCTGATCAACGATGAAGAGGTCGTCCCCCTCTATGTCTCCAAGGGTGCCACCTTTGAAGAGGCCTACGATTACGCCGTCTCCGGGTGCACCGAGGCACGTATGCCCAACAGAGACACCTACACCTCCGGTGGTGCCTACATCAACTTTGTGGCCGCCTTCGAGATGGTCCTCAACAACGGCAAGATGCTGAAGCACGGCGACGAAGAGCTCGGCGTTAAAACCGGCGACCCCCGTGAATTCAAGACCTGGGAAGAGTTCTGGGATGCCTACGAGAAGCAGCACACGCTCTTCCTCAAGACCGCCTTCCACCAGCAGTACGTCATCAACAACCTGCGGGCCCGTCACTTTGCACAGCCCATGGGTTCGGCCATGCACGACCTCTGCATGAAGCACTGCCTGGACCTGCACACACCCCAGATCCCCGAAGGGATCAACATGGGCTACTTCGAGCACATGGGTCTGGGTACCCTGGTGGACTCCCTGGCCGCCGTTAAAAAGCTCGTCTTTGAAGAGAAGAAGCTCACCATGGATGAGGTGATTGGGGCGTGTACCTGCAACTTCGAAGGCAAAGAGGATGTGCGGCAGCTTCTCATGACCGCCCCCTGCTACGGCAACGACGACGCCTACGCCGATGATATCGCCTGCAAGGTGGACTCCCTCAACGTCCTCTTCGGCCAAAAGTACGCCAAAGAGCTCGGCATGCACAACGACATCCGTTACGTGCCCTTCACCTCCCACGTTCCCTTCGGAAAGGTGGTTGGCGCGACCCCCAACGGTCGTTACGCATGGACGGCGCTCTCCGACGGTTCGTCTGCCTCCCACGGCGCAGACAAAACCGGCCCGACCTCCGTACTTCTCTCCAACTACAACTCCAAGAACTACGGACACCGAGACCGCGCCGCGCGCATGCTCAACCTCAAATTCACGCCCAAATGCCTGGAGGGCGAGGAGGGCACCGATAAGATGATCGCCTTCATCCGGACTTTCTGTGACCTGAAGCTGTGGCACGTGCAGTTCAACGTCATCAACAAGAGCACCCTCATCGCGGCCCAGAAAGATCCCGAGAAGTACCGCAGCCTCATCGTTCGCATTGCCGGTTACTCCGCATACTTTGTGGACCTCTCCCCGGATCTCCAGAACGACCTCATCGCCCGTACCGAGCACGAAGCGATGTAAACACCTGTGGCGCCTTGCCCTTCGGGACAGAGCGCCACACCCCGGTCCTTTCCGTGGCCATGCATGCCACCGAAGGGCCGGTTTTAACCGTTTTTATCCCTGTCCTGTCTGGAGCCCGCCCCCGGCGGGCTCCTTTTACTTTTTTATGACGATAGGTGCACCATGACGCCCCAAGCCATCCAAAACACCACCGGTACCGTTTTCAATATTCAAAAATACTCCGTCCATGACGGCCCGGGCATCCGGACCGTCGTCTTCCTGAAAGGGTGCCCCTTGTCCTGCCACTGGTGCAGCAACCCCGAGTCCCAATCCTTTGCCCCCCAGCTCGCCTACAACGCCAACAAGTGCATCACCCTCTCCCAGTGTGTGCGATGCGGGGAGATCTGCACGGCCGGTGCCATCACCCGAGGAGAGGACGACACGGTGGCCATCGACTGGGAGGCCTGCACGAAATGCCTCGCCTGCACCGGGGCCTGCCCCGCCGGAGCCCTCATCACCTACGGCACCACCGAGACGGTCGCCGATGTCATCGATCAGGTGGAGAAGGATGCCTCCTTCTACGCCCGCTCCGGTGGTGGCCTCACCTTAGGGGGGGGCGAGCCTCTGGCCCAGCCCACCTTCGCCCTCGCCCTCTTAAAGGAGTCCAAACGGCGCTACATCAAAACCGCCATGGAGACCTGCGGCCATGTGGACAGAGAGGCCCTCCTTACCGCGTGTCGCTCCCTCAATATGCTCATGTTTGATATCAAGTGCATGGATACATCCAGGCATAAAGCCTTCACCGGCGTCGGCAACGAAACGATCCTGGCCAACCTCACGGCCGTGGTCGAGGCCTTCCCGAAACTGCCTATCCGGGTACGGACCCCCGTGATTCCCGGCTTTAACGACACACCCGAAGAGATCCAGGCCATCGTGGATTTTCTCAAAAGACTTCCCGTGGAGTACGAACTCCTGCCCTACCATCGCCTCGGATCCCAGAAGTACACGAGCATCGGCCGGGACTACCCCTTGGGTGATATCTCCCTGGATAACGATAAATTTCTCGCCCTTCGTGAGATCTCCAAGCAGATCGGCATTGCAAAAAAATAGGCACCTTAAACCATGCCACCGGAAAGGGAGGGAAAAAAAGAGCTCGAAGCCCTAACCGCCCTCCTTTCCCAGGCCGGCGGCCCCCAAATCAACGCCACCGATAGAGACGTATTTACTCCCCTAAAAAAATGATTCGATGGTAGTATGTGAGGCACCCACAGTGAAAATACGGTGCCTTTAAAAAAAGATACGAGTAAAACGGTCTCCCCAGGGGGCCTTTCATCACGCCCACTATGGTATTGTGAAAAACAACCCCCATCGAGGACCCTAAAGAATGACCCAATATCAGAAAAGACTGGCCCCTTTTCTTGAAAACATCTTCGATGCCATGGACGATGGCGTCTATATCACCGATAAGCACGGGACCACCCTCCACGTCAACACCCGGTACAGGAAGCTGACGGGCCTCACCTCCGAGGCACTTCTGGGAAAGAATGTGCACGCCCTTAAAAAAAACGGGATCTTCGATAAGGTGGTGAACCCGGAGGTGGTGGAGACGGGCCGGCCCACCACCAGTGTCCAGGTGCTGCAAGGGGGCAAACGGGTGGTTCTTCGGGGATTTCCCGTCTTCGATGATGCCAATGACCTGGCCCTGGTCATCACCCTGGTGCGCGATGTCACCCTCATCGGGCAGATGCGGGACCAGATCCTCCACCAAAAAGAGCTCATCTCCCTTTACCACACCCAGATTGAACACCTCTCCGCCAAATCCGCTAAAATCGATGCCGCCCACGAATCGCCCCAGATCAAGCAGCTCACCGAACTGATCAAGCGGGTGGCCGGTACCGATGCCACCATCCTTCTCCTGGGAGAGACCGGGGTGGGTAAGGACTGGTTCGCCCGCATGGCCCACGAACACAGCCTGCGCAAAGACAACATCTTCTTAAAAGTCGACTGCGGAAGCATCTCAGAGCACCTCATCGAATCGGAGCTCTTCGGCTACGCCCCTGGGGCCTTTACCGGAGCCAGCAGCAAGGGCAAACTGGGCCACTTCGAGATCGCCGACAAGGGCACCCTCTTTTTAGATGAGATCGGCGAACTCCCCTTGCCCATGCAGGCCAAGCTGCTCCGGGTGCTTCAGGACCAGGAGGTAATGCGAGTGGGCTCCTCCACCCCCAAAAAAGTGGACGTGCGCATCATCGCCGCCACCAACCGGGACCTCGAAGCGGAGATGAAGCGGGGCAATTTCCGCAGTGACCTCTTCTACCGGCTGCGGGTGGCCGTGGTGGATATCCCCCCTCTACGCGAAGGGCCCACCATGATTCCGGGACTGGTGAACCATTTTCTACAGCGCTACTGCACCAAATACAAAAAGAAGATCCTCTGCTCCCCAGAGGCCATGACCCTCTTCAAGGCCTACGGCTGGCCGGGTAACATCCGGGAGCTTGAGAACAGCATCCAGAGCCTCGTGGTCACCTGCGAGGGCACCGAGATTCTGCCCAAAGATCTCCCCCCAGGCATGAACGCGGCCCCCTTCCAGAATATAAAGAGCCCCTCCGGACCCCTCGGCGGAGGATCCGGAAAGCCCCTGAAAGAGATCATGGGCGAACTGGAAAAGAAGGTGATCCAGCAAGCCCTGGACCACTACGGATCCGTTAACAAAGCCTCGGAGGTGCTGGGGATCAACCGCACCACCCTCTTTCGAAAAATGCGCGAGGAAAAAGAAGAGGGATAAGGGAAAGGGGACATCGGCCCCTTTCCCTTATCCCTCTTCTTTTTCCTCGCGCATTTTTCGAAAGAGGGT
>JABXKT010000152.1 GCA_013619155.1 Desulfobacteraceae bacterium | reverse complement strand
GGGCCGCCTTCTCTCCCTTGTCCTCCTCGCCCTTCTTCTCTTTATCTTTATGGCCGGCATCTTTTTTACCCTTTACCTCATCAAATCCCTCCTCGGCTTCGACCTTTTCCCCGACGGCCATCTCATGGAGTAACCATGCCCTCTTTACAGATACCGGATATATCCATTATCATCGTCTCCTTCAACACCCGTGAGCTCACCCGTCGCTGCCTTGCCTGTGTGGAGATCCACGCCCAAGCCGTTCACTGTGAGGTGATCGTGGTGGACAACGCCTCCACCGACGGCTCTGCCGAGATGGTGCGCCAGGAGTTTCCCGAGGTCATCCTCATCTGTCAACCCATTAACAAGGGGTTTTCCGGAGGCAATAACCCCGGAATGAAACGAGCCACAGGGCGATACATCCTCCTTCTCAACTCCGATGCCTTCATCACCCAAGGGGTGCTCCCACGATGCCTCGCCTACATGGAGAAGCGCCCCCGGGTGGGAATTCTCGGATGCCGCCTGACCAATCCAGACGGCTCCCTTCAACCCTCGGCACGCAGCCTGCCCGGGCCCATCACCAAATTGTTCCATATCTCGGGACTGGCCGCCCGATTTCCCACCTCCCGGATTTTCGGCAAGGTGGACTACACCTGGTGGGATCACCGCACCCCGCGCAAGGTGGGCTGGGTGGTGGGGGCCTTCTTTCTCATCCGGAGACGCACCATGGAGGAGATCGGCCTCTTAGACGAGGGCTACTTTCTCTATTTTGAAGAGATCGACTACTGCCTGACGGCCCAAAAGGCATACTGGGACGTGCTCTTTTACCCCCACGCCTCGGTGGTGCACTTAGGGGGGCAGAGCACCTTAAAGACCCCGGGAAGAATCTCATCCCACGGCCGACAGTCCCTGGCCATACGCATCACCAGCGAATTCTACTACTACCGAAAATGGTACGGCCCCTTGGGACTCTTTAGCGTGGCCGCCGTGGAGTACCTCTGGAACGCCCTGATCCGCCTAAAACAGACCCTAAAACCAGGCCCCCACGCTCAGAAAAAAAAAGCCGACGCCACCGCCGTTATGGAGCTCATCATACAAAAGTGGCGTTATTCCTCAAAACCGTCCCCCACCACCATCAAAAACAATTCAGGATAGATAGGGTGATCCCATGAAACCAATTTTCACAAAAAAGTATCTCAGACCCACCCATTGGGGGAGACTCACCCTTCTTCTCGCCCTTCTTCTCACGGTACCGGCCCAGGCTGGAACCGGAGAGGCCCCCATCCAGGCCTTTGCCCGTCCCTTCGGCTTGGATATTGTCGGCCCCGTGATACAACCGGAATCCGACGCCCGCTCCATCGAATTTCAAGCCAATGTCCTCCCCAGTATGAACGCCTGGATCAACACCAACCTAGGAGAGAACGTCTCCATCAACAACACCACGGCCATCGCCCTGGACCCCACCAATCTTTTCCTGGCCACGGCTTCTGATGCCCGAGTCTATTTTGTGGGAGAGGGGGCCGGGTATGCCAACACCTTAGGCTTTAATACCACCGGCACCGGCATACTCACCGGAGACCCTCAGCTCATCTTTCCCGATGCCTCCAGCCGCACCACCTATTACGATCCTGGGCCCGGTAAATCCGTGGCACGCAGCCGATGGTACCCCCTGGTTCCCGGAGATTTTGTGGAGCTAAATACCTTGGATGCCAATACCCAGCTCGATTTCTTCCTCATTGCCAACGGAGCCAGGGGCGGCACCATGACCTACTCCACCGATACCTCCATCAACCCCGACGGCATCAATCACGTCGTGGCCTACGCCATGCCGGACAGCCCCTACCTCCTCATGGGATTTGAAGATCTTTACGGCGGAGGCGACCAAGATTACAACGACCTCCTCTTTGCCGTCGATATCGGTGCCGCCAACGTGGCGGCCCTCACCGCCGTGCCTGAGCCCGCCACCCTCCTGAGTCTGGCATCCCTTCTCATCATCGCCCTTGTCCTTTATCGGAAAAAATCATCTTAAGTCCGGATCAAAAATAAACCCGACAAAAAGTGGCAGCCTCCAGCGGCCAGGGACTGGGCCCCGGGACCCCAGGTTTGTGACCCACCCTTAATCCCTGCAGTGCGGCGCACCGTTTCAGTGCCTCTCGCTGAATGTTATGAACCGTTACTATTTATGAAAAGTTGCCTACGTCTACTGATGGAACTGGCACACGTGGGGAGTCCCCCACCAAAGGCAGGAGTTTATCCTCTAAATCATAAAAATCTATGGGGCACCCGTTCCAAAAGCGTGACTCCTGGCAGGACCAAGCGAGGCCCGTTTTTTAGTCACTCTCACCATAGAAGGCATTTTTTTTGGAGCCGATTAGTTACCCTATCTTAAAAGGTAAAGACCCCATGAAAACCAAAAAATCATTGGGTATCATCATGGCCGTGCTGGTGGTTATGGTAAGCGGCATCGTCCTCACCGCTACCATATGGAACGGCCATACCCGAGACAAAAAAATAACCCAGGCCTTTGAAAAGGCCCACCATCTCCTGGCAAAAAAAGATCCCAGAAACGCCTTGACGGTGTTGCGCGACATCGTACCCATCACCCAGGAGAAAAAAACCGAAGAGCGCCTAGCCATGGAAATTGAGTGCCACCTGGCCATGGGCAACACGCCACGGCTCCTCCATCTCAACGACCGCTACCCCTTCCTCTTCTTAAAAAATGAAGCGGCCGCCCTTTTTGTCTGCCGCGCCCTTATGCAGACGAAGAACACGGCGGCCTTCACCGCCTTACGCCAAAACTGGCACGGGATGGAGAGTGATATCGGAGCTTGGTTTGCCCTGGATGTGGATACCTTCCTTGTGGCGGGAGAGCGGGAGGCGGCACGTCAGATGCTCACGTCAACAAAATTTGAGGGAAAAACAGAGGCCACGCGCCTCATCCGCCTCGCCCTCATCACCGCCCCGGATAATCTGGAAAAAGCGTGGGAATATCTGGAAGAGGCGGCCGTACAGGCCCCTTACAACAGCGATGTGCATCTTTTCCAGGGGCAGATTCTGGAACGGCTCAAAAAACCGGCATCGGCTCGGGTGGAGTATGTGGCCGCCCTTCTATCCGAACCGGAAAACCCCCGCATCCGAGACCAGCTGGCCGAATTTTATCGAAGGCAGGGCAATCCCCAACTGGCCCTGGCCACCTGGGAAGAGGGCCTCACCCCCTCGGCCCCGGGTTACCTCTGGCTCAAGGCGATATTCTGGAGCCGCATGGTCACCCCCTTAAAAGGGGAGACCGTCACAGAACCCCGCCTCGAAGATCCCCTCACTCCCCTGGTCCACTATCTTGACCAGCTGCCCGATGCATCCAGCTGGAGTGATGAGCGCTTCTTTAAGATCCCCGATCGCACCCTGCTAGTGTCCACACGACAGGAACTCTTCTGGCTTCGAGTGGTAAATCACCTCGCCCGAGGCCAGGAGGGCCAGGCCCTGGCCTTGATCGAAAAAAATCCCTTTAAAGCGATCTCCTGGCATCCGGAGATAGAGGCGGCCCTCATGGCAACGCTTAGGTTCCGGAGATGGGGGGCCTTTCCGAAGAGAGCCCCGCACCCTCTCTCCCAGGAGAAGGGCTCCCACCCTCTATTTAAGGAACTCGCCGCCAGCAGCGCCACCCCCTCTCCCGCCATGACGGCCCTCTTGAAAAGTCCCGACGCTTTTTCTGCGGTCTTCCTTGCCGGAGGATGGCTGGAAGCCGCCCTCTCCCTGCATCGCATGCCCAAAATCCCCGCAGAGTTTCCAGAGTGGTTCCCTTACGGGCTCACCCAGGCATTTCGCTACAATCGTGGGGCCTCAGAGGCCCTTGAATTTGCCAAAAAGCAGGTGGATATACCGCTCATGAACCTCTTACAGGCCGAACTCCTTCTCGCCTTAAACAAAAAGGAGGAAGGAAAAACACGCTTAAAAAAAGAGGCCCCAAGACCTTCAGGCGTTGGATTTCGTGCCGCCTGGCTTCTCACCATGACCCTATTGGATGAAGGAAAAACCACCGAGGCGAGAAAAACCCTGGTAGGCCAGCCCCTTCTCGTCCAAAGCCTCATCGGGCGGGAACTCATGGCCCGTATCGCCGTCAGTGAGGGCAACACAGCAGAGGCCACGCGCCTATACACCCGCCTAGTCGCGGAGTCGGAGGAGGCCAGGGTCTGGCTGGCACGGCAGGCCTTCGCCGAGAAGCGCTGGGATGAGGCACGGCGCCTCACCCTAGAGTTGGCATCCGCCCACCCGGACAGCCTCCAGTTCCGCGCAAATCTAATGGCCATTCAATCCATGGAAGGGGCCCCATGACGCCACATCGAAGGACCTTATGGCCTCCCATCCTCCTATTCATGGGTTTTCTCCTGATCTGGATTCAGGACACGGCATGGATCCAATCAGCGACGGACACCCTTCCCGCCCTTGCCGCCCTGCCCCTCTTCATCTGGCTTGGAAAACCATGGGACCTTAACCCCATACCCCGCCCCCCGTCGGCACGCCTCCTCATCACCGCCCTTATCCTCCTGGCCGCTGGGCTCCTCACCGATCTAACCCTGCTCCTGGCCCTGGGATGGACGGCTCTCCTCTGGGGCTGGCTCTCACCCCAGCTGGGCGATGAAGCAAAATATCGGGGTAAAAGACTCCTGATCCTACCTATCATGGCCTTTCCATGGCTCCTCTTAGACGGCCATCCGGTGGGATGGTGGTTTCGCCTCTCCGGGGCCCAGGCCACCCAGTGGTTTTTCAACCTCTTTGAGATCAATGTCCTCAGGCGGGGCACCCTCCTTCTCGTAGAGACCCTTCCCGTGGACGTGGCGCCGGCCTGTTCCGGCTTAAATACCCTTCAGGCCATGCTCATCGCGGGCACCGTCATTGCCTTCCTGGAGTTGGGAAAAGGGCCAATGTACTGGTTCTGCCTGCCCCTTCTCATTCTCACCACCTGGCTGGCCAACACCTTACGAATCATCACCATCACCGGCACAGCCCTTCGCCACGGACCCGATGTGGCCGATGGCATCTTTCACACCATCGGGGGCTGGGTAATCCTGATGCTCATGTTTCTCATCTGCACGGGACTCTTCCGGCTCATGGCATCGGGCCATACCCACTCATCACCATAAACGAAGGCCCTTTTTAAAAAAATAAACCTAATTACCATCCTTTTACAGCCACACGTGCGGTAAGCGAATTTATCTTAAAACAAAATATAGGCCTCCGGCGGCCAGGGACTCGGCCCCTGAACCCCAAGTTAGTGGCCATGACGGGCCAAAGGCCCGTCATGGCCACTATTAAAACCTGTTTGGCAACCCCGTCCTTGATAAAACAAGGCAAAAGGTTGGCTCCCGGCAGGGCCAACCGAGGCTTTTTTTATTACAAACTGAAATAGTTATCAGGAGAAGATGTATAAACGCAGCCTGTCGTGATGACCACAGTAATGGCTGAGAATAAGGGGTAATCAGAAAAATAAATGAACCCACAGATTCCACATCTCATGGAGCGAATGTGCCTGGGGGAAGCCTCGGTCTTCGCCTACTGCCTCTGGCACGCCCATCCCCTCATCCAGGCCTGGCAGAAAAACCCCAGCGATCGCTTCGGATGGCTGGCCCTTCTCATCTGGATGCTCCCCATTGCCTATGATCGTTTCCATCACAGGGCCCACCCAAAAGAGGCCAACACCCTGCTCCTCGCCCTGGGGCTCTCCCTCTCATTCTTCGGAGAGATGGGTTCCCTAAACGCCCTGAAATACGCGGGTCTGGCCCTATCCTTCGCCAGCTTTACCGCCACCATCACACCCGCCCATGCCCTCTGGCTCCTCTCCTCCATCGGCTGGATGCCCCTTATGGGTTGGGCGGGTTCTCACTGGTTCCCCGGGAGTATCCTTCCCGTCCGCCTCATGATCGCCCTGACCGGAGCCGGAATCTGTCTGCCCCCCCTTCACTCCCTTAAAAAAAAGGCCATTTCATGTCCGAGATGAAGTGCATGCTGCTCTTTTCGGCGGTGATTCTTGCCCTCCTCCTGGGATTTGCCTCGAAGCAATACACCCAGCGAGATCTTACCTCTCGCCTGGATCACCTTCCCATCCAGGGCACCGGCTACCGAGGCCATGATGTACCCCTCACGGCAGGAGAACAATCCATCTTTGGCGACGCCAGGGTAATCAAACGAATCTACCGCCTGGGTAAACTCTCCTTTGTGTTCCTAGCCATCGACGGATCACGGTATCGCCACGCCGTCCACGACCCCGCCTACTGCTTTCGCGGCATGGGCTGGGAGGTGGAAAAACGGTCCCCCATTCCCTTCGAAGGGGGAGAAGCGGCCCTCCTCTCTCTGGCCCAGGAGGAACGACACCGCACGGCCCTCTTCTGGTTCTCCGATGGGGCCCACCGCCACAGCTCCATAATTCACTACTGGTTCCAGGCCACGGCAAGACGCCTCACCTTCGGACTCTTAGGAACCGAGCCTCTCTTTATCATCCTCCAGCCCATGGGGAGCTACCCCCCCTCATGGTACCAGGTCATCCATTACTTCGGCCCCCTTCACGATCTATAAGCCCCCAGAAACAAAGACCCATATCACCCCAGACGCCCTCGTGGCGATATCCACCCATAAAAGAGAGGCAGACGATACGTACCCCGCTCTGCCGAAGGCCACGCCCCATGAATCCTTTTAAAAAAATCACACACCTAGCCCGAAGAGCGCGTCTTCTCATAGACAAAAGCTATTACCCCCGCTACCTAAAGCACCAGGGGGTCCATATCGGAGAGGATGTCGTTATTCTCTACCCCTCTTACATCGACGGCCGAATGCCCTACCTTGTGGAGATCGAAGACAATGTCGTCATCAGCCTCTATGTCACCATCCTCACCCACGATGCCACCAGTGCCTGGGCCGGAGACCTGATCAAGGTGGGCCGAGTCACCATCAAGGAGCACAGCTTCATCGGAGCGGGAAGCACCATTTTATGCAACGTCACCATCGGCCCCAACGCCATCGTGGGTGCCGGATCGGTGGTGAGCCGGGACATTCCTCCCAACACGGTCTATGCGGGAAACCCGGCACGGTTTGTCTGCACCTTAGATGCCTTCATCGAAAAGAATCAAAAAACGGCCCAGAGTCATCCCCGTCTCGAAGGGTGCCATTTTCAACATCCCTATATCCCCCAGGAGCGGCGTAATGAATTAAAAGAGGCCCTTTCAGATGGATTCGCTTATTTTTGCGCCACCTTACCCGACAATAAATAAGGTAATTACCACCCTTTTACCGCCACGTGTGCGGTAAAAGGGTACCTCCGGTGGCCCTGCCGGGGCCAACCTTTTACAAAAGGTTGCCAAATGGAATTTAATAGTGGCCATGACGGGCCTTTCGGCCCGTCATGGCCACAAACCTGGGATCCAGGGTCTTCCCTGGCCGGGCGTGTCGATTTAACCGAAAAAACGCCTATTTTAACTATTTGCACACCAATATATGGCAGCCACTATTTACAAAAATGAGAGATACAGCGTTATCGTCCCCACCCGAATGACTTAGGACTTTGGTAAAAAACAGACATCTTAATTTCATAAGGATACCGCTGTGTTTTGTCCTGAGGGACGAGGGGGGAGGGCAAAGCGCAGCGGTCACTTGCTTTCGAGGTGGCTCACCTCGCCGCCGGAGGCTCAGTTTTTAAACCCACGCTAACCCTATAAGGCATTTTTTAAGGCTGAATAGTTACATGGTAATCAGGATAAATAATCGCATAAGGAGCCCCTATCATGTTTGACAATATCCGTTCCGATCTGGCCGCCCATAAAGGGGACTGGGGGGCTCAAGGATTCTGGGCCATGGTGATTTACCGATTCGGACGATGGCGCTACACCCTGGGCAATCGATGGCTGCGCATGCCCTTCTCCCTTCTCTACAAAATCGCCTTTAAAGGGGTCCAGGTGGTCTCCGGCATCGAATTACCCTGCGAGGTGACCGTGGGAAGAGGATTTCGCATCGATCATTTCGGGGGCATCGTGATCAGCGGATTTGCATCCTTCGGCCAGGGGTGTGTCATTCGCAACGGAGTGACGGTGGGCCTTCGCCGCATCGATGAACCGTCGGCACCAACCATTGGAAACTATGTGGATATCGGTGCCGGTGCCAAGGTACTGGGCCCCATCACCATCGGCGACCATGCGGTCATCGGAGCCAACGCCGTGGTCCTCGATGATGTCCCGTCCCACGCCATTGCCGTGGGCATCCCGGCCCGGATCATCGCCGGAACACCCCCGGAAAAAGAGCCCCCGATGGGTTGTTAACGTTCGGTAAGAGCGTGCCTCCGGCGGCCAGGGACGGGGTCCCTGGACCCCAGGTATGTGACTGTAACGGACCGTTGGTCCGTTACAGTCACGATAAAAACCTGTTTGGCAACCTTTTGTAAAAGCAAAGGCCCCCGGCAGGGTCACCGGAGGTAAATATTCGCCGCACGGCCTCGGTTGGCCAGGAACAGGGCCCCTATACCCCAAATGACTGACCATGACGGGACTTTGACCCGTCATGGTCACTGTAAAGATCTGTTTGGCAACCTTTTTAAAAGGTTGGCTCCCGGCAGGGCTGCCGGAGGCCGTTTTTTGGTCACTTCTGCCAGATAGAAGACATGGCTAAATAGTGACTATAATACTTCGATCAAGGAGAACGCCATGGGAGAGCCTCTGCCCAGAATCGGTGTGGTGATTATCGGAATCAACGTGGCACGATACATCGAGGCGTGCATCCAGTCGGTGCTGGACTGCGACTACCCCCAGGATCATCTGGAGATCATCTATGTGGATGGAGGATCCAACGATGAGAGCATGGCGCTGGCAAAAGGGTTTGACACCGTTAGGGTCATAGCGCTCTCCCACCCC
>JABXKT010000016.1 GCA_013619155.1 Desulfobacteraceae bacterium | reverse complement strand
GAGGGACACTTCAAACACATGCCCCGGATCATGGACCGGGGCATGTGTTATTCGGGGGCTATCGTTCGTTGATGGGCACGTAGTCGGTCAAGGTGTGTCCCATGTAGACTTGACGGGGTCTGCTGATCTTCCAGTTGGGGTCGTCGGCGCCCTCTTTCCACTGAGAGATCCAGCCGGGTAGCCTTCCGATGGCGAACATCACGGTGAACATCTCCGTGGGGATGCCCATGGCCCTTAAGACGATGCCGCTGTAGAAGTCGACGTTGGGGTAGAGGTTTTTGTCGATGAAGTAGGGGTCCGTTAAGGCCACCTCTTCGAGACGCTTGGCGATCTCCAGGAGGGGGTCATTGACCTTCAGCTTCGGCAAGACGGTATCACACATCTTCTTCATGATCTTGGCTCGGGGGTCGTAGGTCTTGTAAACCCGATGCCCGAAGCCCATGAGGCGGAACGGATCATCTTTGTCCTTGGCGCGTTTCACCACGTCGCTGATGTCGGCGCCGCTTTTGTGAATGCCGTTGAGCATTTCGATCACTGCCTGATTGGCTCCACCGTGAAGGGGGCCCCATAGGGCGGCGATGCCTGCGGAGATAGCGGCATAGAGGTTTACGCGTCCGCTGCCTACGACACGTACGGCCGCCGTGGAGCAGTTCTGCTCGTGGTCGCCATGGAGAATCCAGAAGACGTTCAGGGCTTCCACAAGCTCGGGGTCCAGATCGTAGGGCCTTACGGGGGAGTCGAACATCATGTTTAAAAAGTTGGCACAATAGGAGTAATCGGCCCTGGGGTAGACCACCTTGTGGCCCCGGGAGATTCGATAACTCATGGCCGCCATGGTGCGTATTTTCGAGAGGAGCCTAAGGTAGGTGCGGTTGATCTCCTCTTCGGTATTTTGAAGCTCTGGGTAGAAACTTTTTAAGGCGTTGAACATGGCGGAGAGGATACCCATGGGGTGGGCCCGCCGGGGGAAGTTCTGGTAGAAGATCTGCATGTCTTCATGGATCAGGGAGTCATCGTTTAATTGAACACTGGTACGGGTGAGTTCTTGTCGGTTGGGAAGCCTGCCGTTGATGAGAAGGTAGGAGGTCTCAACAAAGCTGGAGTTCTCGGCCAGTTGTTCTACGGGAATACCGCGATAGCGCAGGATTCCTTTTTCGCCATCCATAAAGGTGATAGCTGATTGACAGCTGCCTGTGTTTCCAAATCCGGGGTCCATGGTGATATATCCGGTTTTTTGGCGCAGTGAGGCGATATCGAAGGCTTTTTCCCCTTCGGATCCCACGATGACAGGGAATTCGTAAGTCTTTCCCTCGATGATCATTTTTACCACTTCAGACATGGTGCTTCTCCTTATTTTACGGGTGCCCTGCAGGGCTGTCAGGGTGCAGCATCGGAAAAATAGAAGGCCGTGTTGATTTTATCGTGTGGACAGATGCCATCACATGGCCAAGGTTCCAGCTGTTTATACTATTGATGTCTCCGACAGGATGTACGGGGCATCTCTTTTGAGAATTGGTAAGGCCCATTAAGAGGCGCCGTATGGATATTCGTGTTTCTCATGCCATCATTATTCACCCACGATCACTATTCCCATCGGGTTGTGGATGATGCCCCACCACACGTGAAAGAATTCGCGTATTTTGGTTTAAATTTTTCCGTTCGTTGATATCATCATTATGATGGCTTCGTAAAAAATCCAAATTGAAATTTCAACCACTATATATAGAGTAAAACATTTCTTAAAACTACAGTATAATGTAGTGATTTCTTTCGGCCATGACTTTTTATCTGTTTATTCATTTTTTATTTTGGCCATACGTATTGTGCAAGGTGCAGGAGGCGTTATTTCTCATGAGCCTTTTGGAGTGAGGTCAAGGGCCTAAAATATCTGATTCACCTTGTGGGGTCAAGGGGGGACTGGATAACGCCTTTTATCAAGGCATGATAAGGGGATGAAAGCTTGTTATTTATGATGTATTCAGTTACTTTGAGTCGCTTTTTGGAAGACATCTTGCTGTTTTATAAAGAAAATAGTTTAAGGAATACCTCAGACAGACGATAATGGGATAAGGTATGCGCCTTGTCATACATAACGCCCAGCTTAAACGATGGAGGAAAAATACGTATGAAAAAATGGATTCTTAGTCTGCTTGTTGCCGTGACGGTGATGATTCCCGGGCAATCGTTTGCCCTTTTGGGATTGGTCAGTGTGGAGGGGGCTGTGGGCGGTTTTATGCTCTCTCCCGAGGGAAATCTTCAGCACGGAGATGGGACGAATGGGGATGTGGAGGGGACCCTCGGTTTTGATCGTGAGGTCTTCCCTTCCGGGCGTCTTCGTGTGGAACTCCCCTTGATTATTCCCAATGTGTATCTGATGGCTACGCCCATGAAATTTGACGGAGATATCCAGGGCGATTTCAGCTTTAAAGACTTTGATTTTACAGCCAATGATGATGCCTCTCTGACCTTAAATCAGTACGATGTGGCCCTTTTTTATGGCATCCCCTTTCTTGGTATGGCGACCTTGGGTCGTGTGGGAGTGGATGTGGGGATCAACCTGCGTATGGTGGAGATGGAGGCCGAGGTCACCGATCCCCTTACCGCGACGAAGCGGACGGAGAGCCTGGATGTGCCCGTTCCCCTTCTCTTCGTGGCCGCCCAGTTGAATCTGATTGGGGGGTTTGCCCTGGAGGCGGAAGTCCGGGGGCTTGATGTGGGATATGCCCGCATTGTCAGTGCTATTGGGCGCGTGAAGTACAGCACCTTGGGGCCCTTGTTTGTGGCCGCTGGGTACCGTCATGAAGAGGTGGTCATCGATAAGGATGATATCGATGCGGACATCACTTTTGCCGGGCCTTTTGCCGAAGTGGGTTTCTCCTTTTAAGACCCTGGGGCCGAATGATGGCCTTGGTGTCATGTTTGCGTGATGATAAAAACGGCCCCTCTTATTTTTTGAGGGGCCGTTTTTTTATAGGACCCCCATTTTTTTGAGATCGGCGGAGAGTTCGGTCTTATTAAAGAGAGCCCCTTTACGCCATACACCCTTAAATTCCAGGGTGGGCACCACCCATTCACCCCCGTTAATCTCATTGACTTTTTCCACAATATCAACGGGGGCGGTCTCGATATTGATGGATTCGAAGGGGATTTTTTTTTCGGTGAGGTATTTTTCCGTTTTGATGCAGTGGGGACACCAGGTGGCTGAGTATACTTTAAGCATGATCTTGAATCCTTAGATGGGGGCCCCGGTGGGGCATGGGGTTGTTTTTTTCTCGTAAGGGCGCGTGTTGATATTTTTTCTTAAGTGTGGCAGGGTATTTTGCAGCCGCACGTATAAGGAATTGCAATCGGCAGACCTTTCTAACCCTGTTTTAAAATGGTTTATAATATCATGATTTATCGGGGATGAGTGTATCATAGCGGATGCATTTAAGAAAAAATTCGCACCTGAAATACCTCATTTTTTTCTCTTGTTTTATGAAAAGTGGGATTTTTTGTACCCATTTTTGGTTTTATAAAGCCGAAATGCAGGTGTGCTATCCACATTAATTTAATCCGAACAGGAAACGTCCATGATGAAAAGATTGACGGTTATCGTTATTAGCTCTCTTCTGCTTACCGCATCCTCTCTCTTTGCCGAGGGGCTAAGCTTTGGGATTTCTGCGAACAACCGTGTGGTGGGAACCCAGCTTGGGATGTTAACCTCCAGCCCTTATGGGACTCTGGAGTTGGGCACCGGACTTACCTATAATAAAAATCGCTACACCATCGCCCATGGTCTCGTCAGTGTGAAAAGTGACAATTTGAGCCCGGGACTCCGGTATGGCTTGGGATTTAAGTATGTGATGGGATCGGTAAGGAATAAGGAGCGGAGCCGACGAGGGGACTTAAGCGCCATGGGATTTCATTTTGGCGTGGCCTATGAACTACCCGCCACGATTAACCCCTTGACCATTCCCATTGAAACCACCTTCGATGGCACCCTGGCTCCTGAGTCTATCTCTTTCGGTGAGAGTGAAGGCTATGCGGATTATGTGCTTGGGGTGCGGTTTTATATCATAGAAAATGCCTATGTGGCCTTAACCCATACCTATATTGATGCAGAATTTAAGACGGGTGGAACCTCATGGAGCCGTTATATCAATGAGACTATGGTGGGGGTCGTGCTGACCTTTTAAAGGCGTGTCAGGCTAAATTGAGTATAGGGTGCGGGGCGGGTCACATGGTGACCGGCCCTTTTTTATTTTTAAAGGGCAACGAGAAAAATGTATCGGCCCTTTTTTGGGGGGGTTGCTTCAGCAGGGCAGGTGGGCTATTAGGGTGGGCACATGCCGGTTGTTGCTTTTTAGGGTAGATGGAGTAATCTGATTTCATGCCAGGAGAAGAGTTATTGATGGAATATGAAGAGAGGAAAACCATGGGGCTGTGTGCTCGTATCACCGCGTGGGTTGCCGGTAGTTTTGTGGCGATGCTTCTTCTCTTTCTTGCCTTTTTTCACTATGGGCTGAACGCCGTTTATATCGATGACCTTGACTCTATGCTTCGCATCTGGGGGGGGCAGGTTATTCATGGCGAGGCGGGATCTGAGGGCTTTTCTCCGCCAGTGGGAGAGCTGGTGCCTGGGTTATCCCTGGGATTTTTACTCGAGAATAGAGGGCGCCCATTGGGCTGGGATGTGGTGGGATCTGTCCCCGAAGGGGGGCGGCGGTTCATTGCCGATGCCCCGGATCTGATGGAAGACGCCCGGCTTAAGGGGTACTCTAAAGGCCGGACCCTTGCCTTTAGTGGGGCTTTTTTCCGAGTGATGGCGTTTGCATCAAAGGGGGGCCGTTCTGTGGGCCTTGCCATGGCCCCGGTGGATGTTTTTCCGGAGGGACGTATCGGCTTTCAATGGCTGTTCTGTCTCTTTGGGATTCTCTCTTTTTTTATGGTGATCGTTGGGGTGTATCGGTATACGTGGGGGTTGATTCGTTCCATTGATATGTTGAGAGTCGCCTCGGAAAAGATTGCCGAAGGGGATCTGAGCCAGGGCGTAGAGGTGACGAGGAACTCAGCGTTTGTCTCGCTTTTTGAAAGTATTAACCGCATCCGGTGTGGCATCATAGAAAAGATCCGGGAGTCCGAGATTCAGAACCGTGCGTTGATGGATAACGGAGAGGAGCTGGAGGCGTCCAATCGAGAGCTGGAACGGGCTATTTTTAAGGCCAATGAGATGATGGCCGAGGCGGAGATTCGCAGTTATGAATTGGAGCATGAGGTGGTCCAGCGTCGTCAGGCCGAAGAGGCCTTACGCTCCAACGAAGAGAAGTACCGGGCCATCGTTGAGAATATGAAAGAGGGATATTGCGAGGTGAGCCAAGGGGGGTATGTTGTCTTTGTCAACGCCTCCATGTGTGAGATTACCGGATATGCGGTGGATGAAATCATCGGCATGCACCGGGGCGAATTTATTGCCGTGGAGAGTCGGCAGCGGGTTCTGGCCTCTTTTTCCGATCTCTTTAACGGGGTGGAGGATATCGCTGACTTTGATTATCCCATTCTTCGAAAGGATGGGAGCCGGAGGCATATAGGGGTCTCGGTCTCCCTGATCCGGGATACCTCCGGGGCCCGCACCGGTTTTCGCACCATTGTCCGGGATGTGGAGGCGAGGAAGCGTTACGAAGAGGAGTTGATCTATATGGCGTATCATGATCCCCTCACCGGCTTGAAGAATCGCAAGGGCTTTTATGAGCGCCTGGAAAATGATATCACACGGGCCAAGCGATATGGTGGGCGGGTGGCCCTTCTCTATATTGATATCGATCGATTTAAAGAGGTCAATGATACCCTGGGCCATGAGGGGGGAGATATGGTACTCCAGGAAATTACGCGCCGATTCTTAGACAATCTGCGCCAGAGTGATTGTGTGGCTCGGATGGGGGGGGATGAGTTTGCCGTGATCCTTGAAAATGATGGGGGCTGCGATGTGGTGGCCGAGAAGATGGTGGAGATTTTGAGTCACCCCTATGAGGTGGGTGGGCAGGTGGTTGACTATGTCTCTGGGAGTATCGGGATCGCTCTCTTCCCCGATGACGCCGTGACAGCCAATGATCTGATCTGTTATGCGGACAGTGATATGTATGCGGTGAAGCGCAAGAGAAAATGTCGGGATAGCTGCTGTGTCGAGAAAAAAGGGGGGACGGTATGATGGAATTGGGGCCGATGACTCATTACAAGGGACGATTTCCCTTCTCACTGACCGTGCCGTCCTGGCTCTATCCCGAAGGGTACCTAGAGAATGTGGCACGTGTCGCTCCGTATGTGGACGGAGTGGAGCTTCTCTTCTTCGAGGGGGGACTCGGCTCTCTGCCCCAGGCCGACGAGTGGGAGATGCTCCGGCGCCTCCAGGAGAGGCACGGGCTCTCTTACAATATTCACATGCCCATCGATGAGAACCTGGCCGCCACGGATCCCGGTGAGCGGCAGCGCGCTCTTGAGGCCCATGAGCGTCTCTTCGCTCTGGTGGCCCCCTTGTCTCCTGTGACCCATACCGTTCATCTGGACCGCCCACCGGGGGTTGACCCAAACGCCTGGCTGGCGGGTGCCCGTGACAGCCTCAGTGCTCTCTCCCGTCTCATGGATCCGGCCCGTATCACCGTGGAGACCCTGGACTACGACCTTCTCCCCCTGGCCGATACCCTGGAATCCTTGGGTTTTCACGTCTGTCTCGATCTGGGGCATCTCATTCATTTTGGCCTACCCCTAGCGGCGACTCTGGAGCGGTTGGGGCCATTGTGCCGTATGGTGCACCTTCATGGCGTCGCCGAAGGGAAGGACCATCGCTCCCTCTCTCTTATGGACCCGCATCTTATGGACGCTCTCCTCCCCTTTCTCGCCTCCTATACCCACACCCTCTCCGTGGAGGTATTTAAGGCCGCGCCCTGTTTTGAGTCCATTGCACTCCTTGCCAAAAAACTGGGATAGCCCTCTTTAACGTTGAGTCGAAAAAGTGTCGCCTCGCCTGGCCCTGCCGGGGGCCACCCTTTTGGAACGGTTGCCAAATAGGATTTAATAGCGACCATGCCGGGCCAAAGGCCCGGCATGGTCGCTCACTTGGGGTCCAGGGGATTTATTCCCTGGACCCCGGAGGCCCTTTTTTGGGTCCCTTTAACCATAGAAGGCGGCCGGGTTAAAGATGCCTCTGGCGGCCCTGCTGGGGGCCAACATTTTGAAAAGGTTGCCAAACTGGTTTTATTAAATCACTTCGATTTCACTGAAGAATCAAAGGCGAATGTAATCTGACCCGAGGCACGAGGGGCTACAGTGCATTCGCTGGTCTGCTTTCAAGGTGGTACACCTTGCCGCCGGAGGCTTAACCATAGGAGGCCCCCTTTTTTTTGTTCTGTTTTTGCTCCGGACCTTCCTCTCCCCTCCATTTTGCCTTTCCCGTTTAAAAAACCTTTCTGTGACCCCGTTCTCTTTTTTGATGGCTTGACACCCCCGTTGGGGTGGTTAACTTTTTTATAAATACATAGTAATAATCCCATGCTTTTTTACGATATATTGGCGAAATTTTATTGGGGCCAATGACGGAAAAGAGCCGTGGGTGAGAGTCTAAGGAGGATATGATGCGATTTGATCGATTGACGGTGAAGTCTCAGGAGATGATTCAGGTGGCCCAGGAGATGGCGTCCCAGAAGGGAAACCCCCAGATCGAGCCGGAGCATTTGTGTGCGGCCATGCTGGATGACCGGGAGGGGATTGTCCCTTCTGTGTGCCGAAAGATGGGTGTCTCCATAGATGGCCTCGTCGGCCAGCTGGCCGATCGGGTGGATGGCTTGCCCCGCGTCAGTGGTGACACTGATGAGGCGTATCTCTCGGCGGGGTCCACGCAGGTGGTGAATCAGGCCTTTGGCGAGGCATCGGCCATGAAGGATGAGTATGTGAGTGTGGAGCATCTTCTCCTGGCCCTGGCCGGCTGCGGACGGCCCGGAGTCAAGGCACTCTTTGAGCGCTTTGGTCTGGGGCGTGAGGCTATCTTGAAGGTGCTTATGGAGATCCGGGGCAGCCAGCGCGTCACCGACCCGAATCCCGAGGCGGGCTACCAGGCATTGGAGAAGTACTCTCTGGATTTGACAGCCATGGCTCGGGCGGGAAAGTTGGATCCGGTCATCGGCCGCGATGAGGAGATCCGGAGGGTGGTGCAGGTGCTCTCGAGGCGGCGCAAGAACAACCCGGTGCTTATCGGTGAACCCGGGGTGGGCAAGACGGCCATCGTGGAGGGGCTGGCCCGCCGTATTGTGGAAGGGGACGTGCCGGAGATATTAAAGAACCGGCGTCTGGCCTCTCTGGATATGGGGGCGCTGGTGGCCGGGGCTAAATTTCGTGGGGAGTTTGAGGAGCGGCTCAAGGCGGTTTTGAAGGAGGTGGAGGCGGCAGACGGCGAGATCGTTCTCTTTATCGATGAGCTGCACACGGTGGTGGGTACCGGTGCCGCCGAAGGCTCCATGGATGCGTCGAATCTGCTGAAGCCCGCCCTGGCCCGTGGGGTGCTTCGTTGTGTGGGGGCCACCACCCTTACGGAGTACCGTAAGTATATCGAAAAAGATGCGGCCCTGGAACGCAGATTCCAGCCGGTATTTACCGCCGAGCCCAGTGTGGAGGATACCATCTCGATCTTGCGGGGGCTTAAGGAGAGATATGAGGTGCACCATGGGGTGCGCATCAAAGATTCGGCCCTTGTGGCTGCGGCTACCCTCTCTCAGCGCTATATTGCCGACCGGTTTCTTCCCGATAAGGCTATCGATCTGGTGGATGAGTGCGCCTCACGGCTTCGTATCGAGATCGATAGCATGCCCGCCGATATCGATGAGATGCTGCGCCGACTGACTCAGATGGAGGTGGAGAAGCGGGCTCTGACCAAGGAGAGTGATCGGATCTCCCGGGAGCGTCTGGCGGTTCTCGATAGGGAGCTGGGTCAGCTTCAGGAGGAGGCCCATCGTAAGAAGGCCCATTGGGTCAATGAGAAGTCGATGATTGGCCGTATTCGATCCCTGAAGGAGGCTCAGGAGCAGTTGGGCAGGGACGAGGCCCAGGCCGAACGCGAGGGGGATTTGGCCCGGGTGGCGGAGATCCGTTATGGGCGCAGGGATGCCTTGAGAGGGGAGCTGGACGCGGCCAAGGCGGCTCTGTTCGCCCTTCAGAAGGATCGCAAGATGCTTAAGGAGGAGGTGGACGACGAGGATGTGGCCGAGGTGGTCTCTATCTGGACGGGTATTCCCGTGGCGAAGATGCTGGAAGGGGAGATGGCACGGCTCCTCTCCATGGAGGCGGGGCTGGGGGCGCGGGTGGTGGGTCAGAAACAGGCCATTACCGCCGTCTCCGACGCGGTGCGCAGGGCGAGGTCCGGGCTCCAGGATCCCAACCGGCCCATGGGATCTTTTATCTTTATGGGGCCCACGGGGGTGGGGAAGACCGAGCTGGCCAAGGCGCTGGCCGCTTTTCTCTTCGACGATGAGAAGGCCTTGGTGCGCATCGATATGAGTGAGTATATGGAGAAGCATGCGGTGGCCCGGCTCATCGGAGCACCTCCAGGGTATGTGGGGTATGAGGAAGGGGGGGCTCTCACCGAGGCGATACGCAGGCGGCCCTATGCGGTGGTGCTCTTCGACGAGATTGAGAAGGCCCATCCCGATGTGCTCAACATCTTGCTGCAAATTTTAGACGACGGTCGCATGACAGACAGCCAGGGGCGGGTCGTGGATTTCAGAAACACCTTGATCATGCTCACCTCTAATATTGGCAGCCATGAGATTCAGGCCTATGGGGGAGAGCATCGAGATGAGATGGAGGCGAAGGTGGGGGCGATGCTTCGCGCCTCCTTCCGGCCTGAATTCTTGAACCGTATCGATGAAACGGTGATCTTTGAACGTCTCACCAAGGATGAACTGGCCCAGATCGTGGCCCTGCAGTTACGACGTGTGGGGGAGCGGCTTGCCAGCCGGGGGATCGGCTTTACCGTATCGCCTGGGGCCATCGCACATCTGGCCGAGGTGGGGTATGATCCCGCCTTTGGTGCGCGGCCCTTGAAACGCGCCATTCAAAAAGGGGTGGAGAACCCCCTGGCCGTGGAGATATTAAAGGGGGGCTTCGGTGACGGAGAGACGATTGGCGTAGAGTTTAGAGACGGGGCGCTTGTGTTTGCCGTTGTTTCCGAGTGAAGATAGCAAACCTTGTGTTCCTCATAGAAGAGAATTGTAAAGCGTAGTATTGGGCCAGGGCCGTGAGTTATAATCATGGCTTTGGCCCTTTTTTATTCATTTTTTTTGATCTCTTTTGAGATACGATAAGAGCAAAATGTTTGCGTCTTATCTGGGTTTAGGTGAGGATTATTATTCTTTACTTTGAAATAGTATTCATGTAATTAATTTCATTTACACACACTCTTTTTTGTGAGCAAAGCCGCCTTGTCGGGAGGAACAATATAAGTGGCATACGTATCTGAAATGACCTCTTATACGTGGATACGTCATGCACCGACCTGCGGACCGCACAGTTCCGGTTCGGATTTCGCCACCCGCGCTACCTGAAATACATTGAAATATTATTTTCTGCTGCAGGAACCATCTGTTTGGTGGTGAGGACCCCCTGTAGGTTTACGGGTACGGGATTGGAAAAATCCTTCCTAAATGATTTAAAGGAGTTAATTATGGGGAAGACAATGAAGACCATTGACGGCAATACTGCCGCCGTTCATGTTGCCTACGCCTTCAGTGACGTGGCGGCGCTTTATCCAATCACACCGTCAACATCCATGGGTGAAACCGCCGATGCCTGGGCCGCGGGATCCCGCAAAAACATCTTTGGCCAGGAGGTCCGAGTGCGTCAGCTTCAGTCCGAGGCCGGTGCCGCGGGTGCTGTCCACGGCTCCCTGGCAGCTGGGGCGCTGACCACCACCTTTACCGCCTCCCAGGGTCTTTTGCTGATGATTCCCAACATGTATAAGATCGCAGGCGAGCTTCTCCCCTGTGTCTTTCATGTGTCGGCTCGGGCCGTTGCGGGACATGCCCTCTCTATCTTCGGGGATCATCAGGATGTCATGGCCGTTCGCCAGACGGGCTTTGCTCAGCTCTGCTCCGGTAACGTTCAGGAAGTGGAGGATATGGCCCTGGTAGCTCACCTGGCTACCATCGAGAGCCGCGTGCCCTTCATTCACTTCTTCGACGGTTTCCGTACCTCCAGCGAGATTCAGAAGATTGAGATAATCGACTACGAGGATATGAAATCCCTGGTGAACATGGATGCCTTAAATGAGTTTCGGGCATGTGCCATGAACCCTGAGCACCCCGAGATTCGCGGGACCGCTCAGAATCCGGATATCTACTTCCAGGGTCGAGAGGCGGCCAACCTCTACTATGAGGATGTGCCCAATATCGTCTCCGATTATATGGAGAAGGTGACAGCCCTTACCGGACGCAGCTATCGTCTCTTCGATTATGTGGGAGACCCCGAGGCCGAACGCATCATCATTGCCATGGGCTCTGGGTGCGAAGCCATCGAAGAGGCCGTGATCAAGCTCACCGCCCAGGGTGAGCGAGTCGGCTTGGTTAAGGTCCGTCTCTACCGTCCTTTCAGTCCCAAGCATCTCCTCCAGGCCATTCCTGCCACGGCGAGCTCCATCACCGTCCTTGATCGTACCAAGGAGCCGGGTGGTATGGGAGATCCTCTCTACGTCGATATCTGTACCGCATTTATGGAAGCGGGAGAGGCCCCTCAGATTGTGGGCGGTCGCTACGGCTTGGGGTCCAAGGAATTTACCCCGGCCATGGCCAAGGCAGTCTTCGACAATATGAAGGCGATTGGACCCAAGAATCACTTCACCGTTGGCATTAAAGATGATGTCTCCTACAGCTCTCTGGACGTGGATGAGAGTTTTGAGGCCGGTGTCGAGGGGACCGTCAGCTGTAAGTTCTGGGGTCTGGGATCCGACGGAACCGTGGGGGCCAACAAGAGTGCCATCAAGATTATCGGTGACAACACCGATATGTACGCGCAAGGGTACTTTGCCTACGATTCCAAGAAGTCCGGTGGGGTTACCGTCTCCCACCTTCGTTTTGGGGATCAGCCCATTAAGAGCACCTACCTCGTGCATAAGCCTGATTTCGTAGCCTGCCACAAGTCCAACTACGTTCATCTCTACAACGTGGCGGCCGGAATCAAAGAGGGGGGGACCTTCCTCCTCAACTCTCCCTGGAGTGCCGATCAGATGGAGGCGGAACTCTCCGCCTCCCTCAAGCGCACTCTGGCCGAGAAGAAGATTCGTTTCTTCTCCATCGATGCGGTGAAGGTGGCTGCGAAGGTGGGGCTGGGTGGCCATATCAACATGATCATGCAGACGGCCTTCTTCCAGCTTGCCAATGTGATGCCTTTTGAGGAGGCCATCGCCCTTCTCAAGAAAGATATCAAGAAGACTTATACGAAAAAAGGGGATTCCATTGTCGATATGAACATCTCGGCCGTGGATCATGCCCTGGAAGGGCTCGTGGAGATCCCCGTTCCCGAGAGCTGGGCGGATAGTAAGGATGCGGTGATTGAGGCCGAAGAGGCCCCTGAGTTTGTCACCGAGGTACTTCGTCCCATTGCCGCCCAGATGGGAGATTCTCTTCCGGTGTCCACCTTCCCCGCCGACGGTATCTTCCCCGTGGAGACCTCTCGCTATGAGAAGCGTGGTGTGGCCATTGAGGTACCCGAGTGGCTTTCTGAGAACTGTATTCAGTGCAATCAGTGTGCCTTTGTCTGTCCCCATGCCGCCATTATCCCTGTGATCCTCGATGAAACAGAGATGGCCGGTGCGCCGGAAGGGTTTACCACTCTTGCCGGAACGGGCAAAGAGCTCAAAGAGTATCGCTTTCGTATGCAGATCAACACCCTGGATTGCCAGGGGTGTGGTAACTGTGCCGATATCTGCCCCGCCAAGATCCCGGCCCTGGTTATGAAGCCCATCGACTCCCAGATAGAGGCGCAAGCCGATAACTTTGATTTTGCCCAGACCATCGAGTGTAAAGATGGGCTGATCAAGCGTGAGTCTGTGAAGGGGAGCCAGCTGATGCAGCCCCTCTTGGAGTTCTCCGGTGCCTGCGCCGGGTGTGGTGAGACCCCGTATGTGAAGGTTCTTACCCAACTCTTCGGGGAGCGTATGACCATCGCCAACGCCACGGGCTGCTCCTCCATCTGGGCCGGTTCCGTTCCCTCCTTCCCTTACGCGACCAACAAAGATGGTTTCGGTCCCGCCTGGGGCAACTCTCTCTTTGAAGATGCCGCCGAGTTTGGCTACGGCATGAGCATCGCCATGAATCATCGCCGGGATAAGCTCGCCGATCTTGTGGTGGAGGCTCAAGGCAAGGATATCTCCGATGAGATGAAGGCATCCATGGGTAGCTGGCTTGAGAATAGGGGAGACGCCCTTCTCTCCCGTCAGTATGGCGACGAGATCAAGGCGCATCTCCACTCTGAGATGGGGGACCCCATCTTAGATGAGATCGATGCCATGGATGATCTCTTTACGAAAAAATCTCACTGGATCTTCGGTGGGGACGGCTGGGCGTACGATATCGGCTTTGGGGGCTTGGACCATGTCATCGCCTCCGGTGAGGATGTGAACATCCTCATCCTCGATACCGAGGTCTACTCCAATACCGGTGGTCAGGCTTCCAAGGCGACTCCCACCGGGGCCGTGGCGAAATTTGCCGCCTCGGGTAAGAAGATCGGTAAGAAAGACCTGGGTCTCATCGCCATGAGCTATGGCTATGTCTACGTGGCCTCTGTCTCCATGGGCGCCAACAAGCAGCAGATGATGAAGGCCTTCTTAGAGGCCGAGAGCTACCCCGGTCCCTCCGTGGTGATCTGTTACGCTCCGTGTATTAACCAGGGCATTAAAAAGGGCATGGGCAAGACTCAGGAAGAGATGAAGCTGGCCGTGGCCGCCGGTTACTGGCCTCTTTATCGCTACAATCCGGCTCTGGCCGAAGAGGGGAAAAATCCCTTCATCTTCGAGTCCAAAGAACCCGATGGCACTCTCCAGGAGTTTCTGGGCGGTGAGAACCGATTCGCCAGCCTAGAAAAATCCTTCCCGGAAGAGTCCAAGAAGCTTCGCGGGCAGATTGAAATGGAGTTTACCAAGCGGTACGAGCGCTACACACGTCTCGCCGAGTAGTGAGCCAAAAGGGCGGATGGTGTGCCCCTGGTCTGACCTTTCAGATCGTGAAACATCTTGAAAAATCAGTGTAAAAAAATAGGCAGGGGTCGGCTGCACAGCGTGCAGTTGGCCCTTGCCTTTTTTTCTGGTTTGATGTTTGATGGCGGCGAACAGCAGCGCCTATACTGTGGCGGTGCTGCGGCTTTTTGCCCGATGGTGTGCGAAAGGGGGTGGCATCTTGTCTTCGGTGGATATGCAGAGGCGAGGGAGTCATGCCCGGCTTTTGGAAACGGTATTTTCCCTTTAGTGCGCTCAAATAGTTACCATTTTTGTAACTATTTGAGCGCAAGAAGACGCCTTCTATGGTCGTCAAAGTGATTAAAAAGCGGGCCTCCGGCGGCGAGATGTGCCACCTCGAAAGCCAAGCCAGCGTATGCGCTTTACCCCTCGTGCCTTGGGGCAAATCACATACGCCTTTGATTCTTCGCTTAAATAGAAAGTGACTTGGTAATGCCTATTTGCCAAGCTTTTCGAGGGCTTGTCTCTCGATATGGCCAGGTGAGGTATCGTTGAGTAGTGACAAAAAAATAAGAGTATTGTTTGATTTTATTTGATGTCCCACGCCTTCCGGTGACGATTGCGGTGCCGCACCGGGCAGAGGGCGGATTTCATGGGATCACCACATATATATAAGGAAGGGCGTTATGGAGTTTTTAACCGGTGAAAGTGAAGGCTGCAGTGGCTGCAGTGCTCCCCAGACCTCATGCAACCAGTGCGGTGCCTGCTGCACTGGCGGTGGACCTGTTTTACGGACCCAGGATGAGCGCCAGATTAAGACTGGCAAGATCGATATCTCGGATCTTTACACCCAAAGGGCCGGGGAGCTGATGTTTAACAAGGAGACTCTCAAGATGGAGCCCCTTGTCACAGATTATATTAAGATCAAGGTGACGGCCGGCGAGTTGCGTTGTCAATTTCTGGAGGCTGAAAATAAATGCTCTATCTACACTCATCGCCCTTTTGAGTGCCGCGCCTTCAAGTGCTGGGACTCCCGTGAGATTGAGGCGGTTTACGCCTCCGATGATGCCCTGACTCGCAAAGATATCATCGGGGGAATCGAGGGGCTGTGGGACCTGGTAAGCGACCATCATGAGCGGTGCAGCTATAAGGCTTTGGGAGAGTGGATGCATGCGGTAGATATCAAGAAGGATCCCGATGCCATGGCCAAGGTGTGTGAGATGATTGCCTACGATCGCAGTCTGCGGGCGAGCCTTGCCGATAGTGGTCGGGTCAACGAGGCGATTCTCGATTTTCTCCTGGGGCGTCCCCTGACCACCACCATTGTGATGTTTAATTATCGTATCGAAGAAGAGGGCGACGGCTTTAAGCTGGTCTCTGTGCAGTAAGTGTGTTCGGCGGTGGGCTCGGGTGATTCCCGGGTCCACTTTTTAGAGCCCCGGGGCTCTGGTTCCGATATTCTTGTCTGGGACCGGCCGCCGGAGTTATTCCAGTCAAATATGCCTCCGGCGATCCTGCCGATATGAAATACCGGATAAACAGATGTATGAAAATGGTTCAGCGGTTTGCACCTCTTTAATAGGCGCGGGTGTTCTCTTTCCCGAGGTACGAGGAGAAGCGGCTTATCTGCCCACTTTTTTACGCTGTTTTCCTTCGTTATGCACTCTCTGGATGTAATCCCCCTTCCCCGTGAGATGGCCGGGTTGAGGCGGTTATTTTCTCTTTTAGAGATCCTTGCGTGTGTTGGGGAGGAAGTAGCGCATAGGGTGGCTGCGGACGCAGGCGAGCTTTTCATGGGTGATATCGACAAAAAAGAGGCCTTGGGAGAGGCGGGGGGGAGCGGTGAGTCGGCCCGAGGGGTCCAGGGCCAGGGCCAGGGGGGGGAAGTGGAGTCCCGCCTCATTGGTGCCGCATTGGTTGACGGCCGCTACCCAGAGGCTGTTGTCAAAGGCCCGTGCCGGTAGGTGGCGCATCCATGAGTCGCATTTCTCCTGGCTCGTGCCCCGGGGAGAGGCATGGGGGATGAGGACGAGATCGGCCCCCCGTTCGGCCATGCGGTGGAAGACCAGTGGAAAATGGGCGTCGTAGCAGAGGAGGATGCCGATGGTAAAACCCTGGAAGGTAAAGAGGGGCAGCCCACTCCCCTGGGTGTATGCCCCCTTCTCGGGAGGGGCCAGGTGCAGCTTTCGGTAGGTGGTGTGGCTGCCGTCGGGGAGGCGGGCGATGTGGGATGCGAAGAGCGTGTCACCCTCCCCTTTTTCTGTGAATCCGGCAAGGACCCCCATGGCGGTGCCAAGGCTGGCCTCGGCCACCATGGTGAGGGCCTCCGCTTCGGTAAGTGCCCGGTCTGCCGTATCGGGGCCGTTGCCGTAGCCGGTGAGGGAGAGTTCGGGAAGGACAAGGAGGCGAGCTCCCCCCGCATAGGCCTCATGACAACAGCGACGCATGGCCGTCACGTTGACCGATGGGTTGCATAAGGTGGCGGGGGTGGATGCCAGGGCCAGGCGCAGGGAAGCCATGGTTACTTCACCGTGAATTCGGCCCGTACCTTAAATACGCGTGTGGCCGGTAGGTTGTAGATGGCAGTGATGCCTGTCTTTTCGGTGATTTCGGCGAGGTTAGCCTGGATTGTCTCCACAGAGGCCTCGATGAAGGTGAACCAGACGTTGAACTCATCATCGCGTATGTAGTTATGGGTGACTCCCTTATAGCCATTGACCACCTGGGCGAAGGCATCAATTTTATCCTCGGGGACCTTGGCCCCGCAGAGGGTGCTGAAAAACCCCAGGGTATCGGGACTGAAGTTTCCTCCGATACGTCGTATGATGTCATTGTCTTTGAGGCGTGAGATTCGAGTGATCACCTCTTTTTCATCCATGGATAACGCATCGCCAATGGCAGCATAGGGCCTCTTGCAGATGGGGAAATCAGACTGGATATGGTTGATGATCTGTTTGTCCTTGTCGTCGATGATCATTCTTATCGCTCCTTTGGCTGAGGGGAGGGGATGAGGCTCTATGTTTTTAAATTATAGGGTTGTGGTCTATGAAGGAGTCATATTATGACGATGGGGTGGGAGACGTCAATAGTTGCTACAACAGTTATGGGGAGATGGGCGGCACACGAAGAAAAAAGGCCCTGTCGAAAACGACAGGGCCTTTTTTTTAAACTAAAAACAAGGTCCGGTAATTATACACAACCGGTAGGCTTGGGAAGGCCAGCCATTTTACAGGCGCCTTTGCCGGGGCCTGAGGGGAACAGCTCGTAGATGTGCTTGAGCTTGAACTTGGTCAGTTTGGAGAGAACGCGTACCATGGGAGCGATACCGTTTTTCTTGTAGTAGTCGTGAAGAACGTCGATTACGAGTGTGTGCTCGTCATTGAGTTCCGCGATGCCTTCTTCTTTCATCACGATCTGAAGCCATTCTTCGCTGAAAGTGCTGAAATCAAGGAGGAAACCATCCTCGTCTACTTCGAAACTTTTTCCGTTGTACTCAACTATCTCGGCCATTGAATCAAAACCTCCTGTTAGGAATTATCAATTTGAAAGGCTTATCCCTTATTTTGTCCTGTCCACTTCGAAGAGAAGAAATACAGTAAAGAAAGGGCAATGTCAACCCGTAACATACAATATGCTACGGGTTTAACCACCTCTATTCGTTTACTGATCCTCTTCGGGCATCTCATTGAGCTTGTCGAGAGTAAAGACGGGACCGTCTTTGCAGACAAGCTCTTTGCCGATGTTGCAGCGACCGCACATGCCGATGCCACATTTCATGCGGTTTTCAAGGCTCATGATGATGTGGTTCGGCTCGTAACCCAGCTTTTCAAGCACAGGCTTGGTAAATTTGAGCATCATGGGGGGACCACAGAGGATGGCGTAGGTATCGTCATCTCCCTGGGGGGCCTGACTCTCGGTAACGGTGGGCACGAAGCCAGTGTGGTATTTCCACTCTTGACCGTCGGTGCCATCCACGGTGAGGTTCAGGTTGATGTCATCACGCTGTTCCCACTCCACCAGCTCGTCTTTGTAGAGGATCATGCCGGGGTGACGTGCCCCATAGATCACATCCAGACGACCGAAGCGCTTGCGGTTTTCGGGCTCAAGTAGATACTTGATGGTGGAACGTAAGGTGGTGAAGGCAAAACCGGCACCGATGATCAGGATGTTCTTTCCTTCGAGATCTTCGATGGGGTAACAGTTGCCCAAGGGGCCACGGAGGCCCATGACATCTCCCACCTTCATGTTGTGAAGGTGCTGTGTCACCTTACCGGTACGGAACACGGTAAACATGACAAAGCCCTTCTCGGACGGAGAAGAGGCGATGCCGATGGGAATTTCACCCTGGCCGGGAATAGAGAGTTCTGCAAACTGGCCCACATTGTAAGAGAACTTCTCTTCGTCGCCTTCATTTAAGAAAACAAACTTAAAGGTTCTCAGCGTTTTATCCGCGGTCGCAACCTGAATATCATCAATGCGAACGGGATACGCCTTATAAGGATTCTGCACAGGTCTTCTCCTTTATATTAGCTGGCGGCTTCGTAACCGTTCATCTTGTTACAGATGGTGCGGATATCTATGTTAGCGGGGCACTGCTGGACGCAGCGGCCGCAACCGACGCACATAAGGCCCTTGTCGTATTTGTCGACAAAGTATTTCAGTTTGTGCATGAAGCGCTGACGAAAACGCTGATGCTTCTCGGTCCTGGGGTTGTGACCAGATCCGTGCATGGTGAACAGGGAGGTCATACAGCTGTCCCAGTTTCTCATGCGAACGCCTTCCTTGCCCTTGTTCTCATCCTGGATGTCGAAACACCAGCATGTGGGGCAGGTATAGGTGCAGGTGCCGCAGTTGATACATGCAAAGGAGAGCTCTTTCCAGAACGGTGCATCGTAGAGATCCAGGCTGTTTTTACCGCGAAGATTACCCGTCTCGACCGTACAGGTGATCTTGGCTTCTGCGTCGGCTTTTTTGGGCTCGAAGATGGATACATCCCCTTCGGCATCCCAACCGGCGGCTGCAAGAAGCTTTTCGCCTTTTTCGGTGAGTGCTTTGGCCTCGTAGGCATCGCCACAATCGGAGAGGAGAACATCGAGCCCCTCTTCATGGTAAGGACCGCAACCCGCAGAGGTGCAAAAGCATGTTGTGCAGGGGTTGTCACAGGCCAGGCCCACAAAGGTGGTGGCGTCGTACGCATCCATCCAGTAGGGGTCCCGGTAATCTGGGGTATCGAAGTTCATGCGCACCAGGGAGATGGCCTTGGCATCGCAGGGACGCATGCCAATGACGGCTCGTGGGGAGTAGTCCTTGGTGGAATCTTTGAGAATGTGGTGCTCCGGGTCGCTTTCGTCCAGGCTGTAGGTGAACATGGGTTCAGACTGGGGAAAGATGACAGACTTGGGAGAGAGCCGGGTATTGCCAAACGCCATATCGGGCGCTTCGTCACTGGCAAGCTCCGCAAAGTCGTGAGCATCGCCCTTGACCACGGGACCGATAAGGCGGTAACCGCTTCTCAGGCTGTTAATCCCGCCGGCCCATGTTTTTTTATCTATTTTAATGACCTTCATGATATTTGCCCTTGTTCATATGATGTTTCATTCGCCTTATAAAAGGCAGAGGCGAACGGGATTACATGATGAATTTGTCGGGATCGTCCAGCTTGAAGCTGTCCAGCGGGGGCCGCTGGTCGACGGTAAGTCCCGCTTCCCAACCGTAGAGCTCGTTGCAGTCTTTCTCGAGCTTCTTGGTGAACTGACGTACCTTGATGTTCTGGGGACATGCCGCTTCGCAGGCGCCGCAATCGGTGCAGCGGCCGGCGCAGTGGTAAGCCCTCAGGAAGTGGTAGGTACGGACGTCGATGGGATCGGTCCCTTTGCCTATCCACTGAGGCTGTGACTCGTCCACAAAGCAGGTGGGGCAGTAGCACAAGGGGCAGGCATTTTTGCATGCGTAGCAACGGGTGCATCCGGAGAGGAGCTCTTCAAAGAAGGCCCACTTTTCCTGGGTCTCCATGGCCTCTACGGCACGCACATCTTCATATTTGTCCACATCTGTCTGCTCTTCTACGAGCTCGCCACAGAGTTCGTCATAGATGACGGGGTTTCTGTGGGTACAGGTGGCGCAGTTGCTCTGAAGGGATTCAGGGTTATTTTTGTCCACCATCCCTTTGCAGGGAACCCCAATGATCACAAGCTGCTCGCGGGAGATCTTGTTCTCAATGATGTGGTTGACGATGTTTCGAGAGTCACATCCTTTGGCAATCACTGCGATCTTCTCTTTCCGGCCGGTCAGGTAGTTGGCCAGGTTCAGACGACAGTTGCTATCCCAGACGAGATCTTTTACATCGCTTGCTTTGGTGATCATGCAGGGCTCATTGGTAAGGGCCACAGTCCCTTTACGGAATCCAACAACGCACTCGACGGTTCCGTCGTTTAAGAGCCTTTCCGATATCTCTTTGATTTTTCCGATGTATGATTCCATGGCTTATACCTTCGCCGCGCTCTTTTTCACATAATTGGTATTGGGTCCCAGGGCCTTGACGGATTCTGTAACCTTCGTCACCACGTCTACAAACTTGGTGGATTCGGCAGAGGAGATCCAGGAGAACTGAAGACGGCCGGGTTCGACCCCCATGTGCTCCATCAGGTTTTTCATCAGGGCAAACTTTCGACGCGCATAGTAATTACCTTCCAGGTAATGGCAGTCGCCAGGATGTCAGCCGGAGACCCATACTGCGTCGGCGCCTTCACGTAAGGCCGCCAGGAAGAATTTGGGGTTCATGCGTCCGGAGCAAGGGATCCGGATAACACGGACGTTGGCCGGGTACTGGGCACGGCCCACCCCCGCCAAGTCAGCGGCCCCGTAACTGCACCAGTTACAGAGAAAGCTGACGATTTTTGGTTCGAAATCAGCCATTTTTATTTCATCTCCTTTGAATTCCATTCCACGGGAAGGAACCCCGTGGAATGGAATAAACAGGTTAAGTGCGAAACTCTATCCGTTTACGCTTCAACCATGGAAAAGATCTGTGAGAAGATCTGATCGTTGTCGAAGCCTCTGTGGCGAATGGCTCCAGAACGGCATGAGCCGACACAGAGTCCACACCCTTTACAGAGTACGGGGTTGATCTGAGCTTTGCCGGCCTCTCGTCCTTCCGTTATGAATGACGGAGCGGAGTAGGGGCAGACGCTGACGCAGATGCCACAGGAGCTGCAGAGGGCGGGAACCACATGGGCGACCTGGCCGCTGGTGTGAATGGTCTCACGTGCCAGCAGAGTGATGGCGCGGGATGCCGCTGCCTTGGCATGCCCGATGGACTCATCGATGGGCTTGGGATAGTGGGCCATGCCGCAGAGGAAGACGCCGTCGGTGGCGAATTCACTGGGACCGAGCTTGGCATGACGCTCTACGAAGAATCCGTTATCGTTCATGGGCAGCTTGAAGAACTGGCCGATTTTCTCATCCCGGTAGGGGAGGATAGCGGTGGCCAGGGAGAGGAGGTCTGCCTCAATCTCGATATCGCGTCGCAGCACGTGATCGGTGGTCTTGATGGTCAGCTTATCCCCATTGACGGAGACAACAGGCTTGTTGTCCACATCGAAGCGGATGAAGATGACGCCCTTTTCACGGGCTTCACGGTAGAGGAATTCGCGCTCGCCGTAGGTCCGAATGTCACGATAGAGAATGTAGACGTTGGCCAACGGGTTGCGACGTTTGATCTCCAGGGCGTTTTCGATGCTGTGGGTACAGCAGACGCGTGAGCAGTAGGGACGCTCAGGCTCGCGTGAACCGACGCACTGGATAAATACGGCTGAATTGACGGTTTCGAGGACGGGGTCGTTGGCCTTGAGCTTTGTGTCCATCTCAAGGCTGGTGAGGATGCGGTCGCTGGTGCCGTACGCATACTCGGTGGGGACATAAGGCTTGGCACCGGTGGCCATAACCGCCACACCGTGCTTGATCACTGTCTCCTCGTCCCCTGTCATGAGGGATGATTCGAAGCTTCCCACAAAACCTTCCACGCCTTCGAGGGTGGTGTTCAGGTGAACGGTGATGTTCTCATCTTGGGTCACGTCCTCGATGATCTCTGCCAGTTTCTCGGCAACATTCTCACCGGTGGCGGTGCGGTAGAGGTGGTTCGCCTGACCGCCAAGAATCTCTTCACGCTCGACAATGTGGGTCTTGTAACCCTGCTTGGAGAGACTCTGGGCCGTGGTAATACCGGCGAGACCGCCCCCTAAGACCATGGCTGTCTGGTTGACCTGGAGCTCTGCTTCGTCCAGCGGCTGGAAGAGGGCCACTTTGGCAACGGACATGCGAATGAGGTCTTTTGCCTTCTGGGTGGCCTGCTCGGGAACATCCTTGTGAACCCAGGAGTTCTGGTTTCGGATGTTGGTCATCTCGAAGAGGTACTTGTTGAGACCGGCCGCGAGAAGGGTCTCTTGGAAGAGGCCTTCGTGGGTCTTGGGTGTACAGGCGGCGACCACAACACGGTTGAGGCCCTTCTCCTTGATGGTCTCAGCAATTTTATCCTGAGTGTCCTGGGAGCAGGAGAAGAGGTTGTTGCCCACGTACTCGACGTTGGGAAGGGTTCGGACGTATTCAGATACGGCCTCCACATCCACGGTGCCTGCGATGTTGGTACCGCAAGAGCAGACGAAGACGCCGATCTTGGGACGTTCACCACTGACGTCAAGCTGTGAGATGACCTCCGCCTCTTTGGTCACGGTGTTTCGTGCCGAAGCGATGGCCTCACCGGCGGCTGAGGCCGCTGCACTGGCATCGATAATGGACTCGGGGATATCTTTGGGCCCTTGGAATGCACCGCAGACAAAGATACCTTCGCGACTTGTGGCCACGGGGTTGAAGGACGAGGTGGCTGCGAAGTTGCTGGCTGTGAGTTCGATATCCAGTTTCTTCGCCAAGGCGATGGATTCCGGTGAGGACTCGAGGCCGATGGAGAGAACGATCATGCTGAAGATCTCGGTCTCGATACGACCATCTTCGGTGACGTAACGTACTTCCAGATCATCGCTGTCGGGAACAGGGTTGATGGTGTGAACCCGGCTTCTTACGTAGCGAATTCCCTTCTCTTTACTGTTCTCGTAGTAGGCTTCGAAGTCTTTACCTGGGGTACGCATATCCATGTAGAAGATAGCGCAATCCAGATCGTCTCCATTGTGTTCCTTGGCCATGACCGCTTCTTTGACGGCATACATGCAGCAGACGCCGGAGCAGTGACCATTGTCACATCGGTTGATATCTCGTGACCCGATGCACTGGAACCAGGCAATCTTCTTGGGCTCTTGGGGTTCCTTGCTCCGTGTTACCAGGTGGCCATGCGTGGGACCAGATGCGGAGAGGATACGTTCGAACTCAAGGGAGGTTACCACGTTGGGAAACTTGGTATACTGATAGGTATCAAAAATGGAAGGATCAAAGGGTTTGAAGCCTGTGGCCAGAACCACGGAACCGACATTGAGCTTGGACTCTTTGGCGGTCATGGTGTAATCGATGGCTCCGGTGGGGCACACCTTGGCGCAGTTTCCACATTTGTCCTTGGTCAGCTTGATGCACTGAGTGGGGTCAATGGCGTACTTAAGCGGGACGGCCTGCTCGTATTCAACGTAGATGGCTTTGCGCTTAACCAGATTCGCGTTGTAGGGGTCTGTGACCTTCTTGGGGCATTTTTCCGCGCAGAGACCGCAGGCGATACATTTGGATTCGTCTACGTATCGGGGTCTCTCGTTTAGGGTAACTTCAAAATTACCCGCTTCGCCCTGGATGTCGATCACGTCAGAAAGGGTTTTTAACTCGATGTTTAGATGCCGGCCGACCTCGACCAGTTTAGGTGAAATAATTCACATTGCACAGTCGTTGGTGGGAAAAGTCTTGTCCAATTGGGACATGACGCCACCAATTGAGGACCTCTTCTCGACCAGGTATACATAATAACCTGAATCGGCCAGATCCAGGGCAGTCTGCATACCGGCGATACCCCCCCCGACGACCATAACGGATCCGATTACATCCTTAGACATGGCTTCTTTCTCCTGTTAAAATGGTGCGCAGGCACATTCAAGATCACTGATGAATGGCCTAGCAGTGTTACAAAATATTCCAAATAAACCTGAAAAGTTATATTTCCAGAATTGACAAGCGATCTTGCTTGCAGCTATCTTACTTTATATTATAGACAAAATGAGCAAATACACTTACTACCCGCTATATTGGGTGTTGTCAACAGAATTATATTTATATATTAAGGAGCTAAACGTCCTGATATGGAACGTCTGTTCATGATTCGATGCTAACTCAAACCGGGGTGAATCCGTTTGGTGAAAAATACATTATTTACTGGTATGAAAAGAAAAATTGTTGTCATATGTGGGCCCACCGGTGTAGGAAAAACCTCCGCGGCCATCGAGGTTTGCAGGCGGTTCGGAGGGGAGGTTGTGGGTGCAGATTCTATGCAAGTCTACCGTCATATGGATATCGGTACGGCTAAACCCACCGAGGAGGAGACGCGACGTGCCGTTCATCATATGATTGATGTGGTGACCCCCGATGAGCACTATGATGCCGCCCGTTTTGCTACAGATGCCGATGCGGTGATCGCCTCTTTGGGGGACCGTGGGGCCCTTCCCGTCGTGGCTGGGGGGACGGGACTCTATGTTAAGGCATTGCTCCATGGGCTCTCCGATGCGATCCCTTCTGATGTAGATATCTCCCGGCGTCTCACGGCCCAGGCAGATGAGCTGGGTGCTCCGGCGCTTTACACCCGCCTCATGGTTGTGGACCCTGTCTATGCCGCCAAGATCAGTGCCAATGATCCCGTGCGTATCGTTCGGGCGCTCTCCGTCTTCGAGGCCACGGGTAAACCGTTGAGTGCCCATCACGCCGAGCATGCATTTTTGGAGACGCGTTACGAGGCCTTGAAGATCTGCCTTTTTTCCAGCCGGGAGGTGCTCTACGATCGGATTAACCGGCGTGTGGATCTCATGGTGGAAGAGGGGCTTCTCGATGAGGTGCGAGGGCTTTTGGCGAAGGGGTACCATGGGGGGCTGAAATCCATGGGCTCCATCGGATATCGGCATATGGTGGCGCATCTGGAAGGGGGTGTCCCCTGGGAGGAGACGATTCGGCTCCTTAAACGCGATACCCGTCGTTTCGCCAAGCGCCAGCTCACCTGGTTCCGTGCGGACCCCCAGATGGTCTGGCTGGCACCGGAAGATCATGAGGGGCTTTTTTCTGTGGTCGAAAATTTCATATAACCTAAAAGTTGCAAGCGTCCTTTGGCTGGATATGCAAGGCGCCAGACATGCAGCTGTAGTATTTTACCGCAATTGTCTGGTAACGCGGCAGATCGAAGTCAAAGGGCGTTCCCGAAGGGTGAGCCAATTTTTGCATTTTCGGCTGCCGTAACTTCGATGACCAGTGGAATGCATCATAAGTACTTGTAACGGTAGCATTTTGGCTGTGATATAAAGTGGTGAGTGCAACTTTTAGGTATAAAATTTTATATTTTTTTAGGAAGGCGAGAGGGTATGCCAACGAAGAACCAGTGGATACAAAGGGTGGGGGGGGCGGTGTGCTGGACGATTCTCCTCCTCTGTGTTGCCGGTTGCGGTCAAAGGCCCCATCGGGTTGAGATGACCGTGCCCGTTGACGAACAACTCTTTGCTCGGGCGGAAGCCCAATTTGAGGCGAAGCAGCTGGATGCCGCCCTTGCGACGTATGGCGATCTGGTGGTGCGTTTCCCGAAGAGTGGGGTGGCGGCTCCGTCGCTTCTGAAACAGGGGGTGATCTATGGGATCCAAGGGGCCTATAAGGAGGCGGAGGCGGTCCTGGCCCGCGTGACCCAGGACTACCCCACGAGTCCCTTTGCCCCCGTGGCCTGGATGGAGTCTTTGGAGCTCTCCTATCGTATGGAGGATTACTCCGGGGTGATTCGCAAAGGGAGAGAGCTCCCCGATACACTCTCCCCTCCCGATTACAGGGTGCGTAAGTATGCCATTATGGGGGATGCCTACCTGGCCTTGGACCAAGGCGTGGATGCTGTGGCTGTCTATTTTAAAGCGTGTGATCTTCTCTACCCGGCGGAGTGTGGATGGGTGATGAAGCGGCTTTACGGGGCTGTGGCGGGCCTTACCCGTGTGGAGGTAGAGGATATGCTCTTGCGTACCCCTGGGCGCATGAGCCGCGGCTACCTCCTCTTTCGGCAGATGGTTACCCTAGCCGATGAGGGGCGGGTGGATGATTCCCTTCAGGCGGCCCGTGATTTTTTAAACCTTTACGATGCGCATCCGGTGCGGGGAGAGGTCGTGGCCCTTCTCGAGGCCCTGGACAGAGCCCACTACGACCCCAGGGTGGTGGGTTTTCTTCTCCCCTTTACCGGGCGTTATGCCGATTACGGCCGTCAGGCCCGGGAGGGGATTGAGCTGGCCTTTCAGGGTGCCCTGACGGAAGAGGGGGGGGAGGCGTTCCGGCTGATCTTCCGGGATACCGAATCCAGCGATGAGGGTGCTCGGAGAGGGGTTCGTGAGCTTGTGGATGAAGGGGCCGCCGTCATTATCGGGCCGGTGGGCAATGTGGAGAGTGCCACGGATGAGGCCCAGTTTCGGGGGGTGCCCATGATAACCATGACGGGCAAGGATGGCATCGCCGCCTCCGGTGACTTTATCTTCCGAAATTTTATGACGCCCCGTATGCAGGTGCGTTCTGTGGTGGCCTACGCCTTTGAGGTGCTGGGCATTAACGATTTTGCCATTCTCTACCCCGATGAACCCTACGGCCGTGATTTCATGAACCTCTTCTGGGATGAGGTGGCCCGTTACGGTGGTGAGATCCGGGGCGTGGAAGCCTATGGCTCCGGGATCGTTGATTTTGCGGCCCCCATCAAAAAGCTCACCGGGCTCTGGTACAACCGGCCATCCACCCCCACCGATCCAGAGGCATGGGGGCGTGTCTTCTCTGACGGGGCCAAGGATCTCAGGCTGACGGTGGATTTTGAAGCGATTTTTGTACCGGATGGAAGCAAGAATCTGGAGATGCTCCTCCCCCAACTCGCCTACCATGACTTAGGGGGGATCTATACCCTGGGAACCAACCTCTGGCACGATGATGCTCTCATGGAGGGCGCCTCGAAATATCTGGGGCACAGCATCATCCCCGATGGGTTCTTTGTCCGCAGCCGGGACCCCCATGTCCGGCGATTTGTCACGGCCTTTAAGGCCGCCTTTGACCGGGAGCCCGGCTATATTGGGGCGGTGGCCTTCGATTCGGCCTCCCTTGTGCTGGATCTTCTCGGCCGGCACTCCCCGGCCACACGGAGGGCGGTGCGCGATGCCCTCCTGGCCGTCAATGGCTTTGCCGGGGTCACCGGTTCCACCTCCTTCGATGGGAACGGAGAGGTGGACAAGGGCTTGTCCCTCCTGATGGGCAAGGGGCGGCATTTTGTGGAGGTGCCGCGGTAAGGGCGGGGCCTTTCATTTAGCTGATGATCTTTGTTGAACCCGGCGGTGCATGTGCACCGCCGGGTTTTTTTTATTCAAAAATAGAAAACCATACCCTCTGGGTATGGTCAGAGTTCCTATGCTCTGCTGGATGAACTCTACGCCCGACCCATGAAAAGAGAGCATCAGCCATCACGATTCTGCAATATAGTGACGGATAAAAATTTTGATGTAGTTTTGTTCTTTTTGGCAGCTACGAGTAGAGAGAGCCCATGTTCACAGTAACTATTTCAAGTAGGCGGTACTATGGCGAGGTAATCTATCCCCTTCTCATGGGTTATTCCAATACCACCCCCCTTGGGGGTGGAGCCTTTATTTATACGGAATTTTTAAGGGAACTTTGTCCTGTGGCCTCCAGGACCGTGGCCCAGAGCTTTCCGTCGGGGGCCACCTTTTTTCGGTGGGTGATCATCTGATTCATGGGGACATGGACGAAGTGGTTGTTCCAGTGGCTGACCACCAGCTTGGTCTTTCCGGTCATGCCGGCGTGAACGGCATCACGTCCCAGGAAGCTGCAGAAGACGTGGTCGTTGGCGTTGGCGGGCAGGCTCCGGATGATGTAGCTGGGATCGATGTATTTGAGGCTGACGGGGATCTTCTTTGCTTCGAAGTGGGCGAGGATCTTCTCCTTGAGGAGGATGCCAATATCGTGGAGTTTGACGTTTCCAGAGGCGTCATGGCCCTTTTCGGGTTCCTGAAAAAATTCCTGACCCGCCCCTTCGGCCACCACAATGACGGCATGTCGCCGCTCTTTTAATCGCGCCTCTATATTCTCTAAGAGACCGTTTGCGCCATCGATATCGAAGGGGACCTCGGGGATGAGGACGAAGTTGACATCCTGGCGTGCCAGGGCGGCCGTGGCGGCCAGGAATCCGGATTCTCTGCCCATGAGCTTGATGAGGCCCACTCCGTTGGGATAAGCCTCGGCCTCGTTATGGGCCCCGCTGATGGACTGGGTGGCGATGTCCACGGCGGTGTCGAAGCCGAAGGAGCGAGCCACGAGGAAGATATCGTTGTCGATGGTCTTGGGTAGGCCGATGACGCTGATTTTAAGCCCTCTCCTGGATATGGTATCGGCGATTTTGGAGGCGGCGGCCAGGGTGCCGTCTCCCCCTATCATAAAGAGAATACCGATGTGCATCCGTTCCAAGCTGTCGACGATGGCATCGATGTCCTGGTCCCCGCGGGAGGAGCCCAGGATGGAGCCTCCGCTATCCAGGATGTGGGCCACATTCTCTGGATGGAGATCCATGGTGCTGTGGCCATACTCCGGTATAAAACCTTGAAGTCCATAACGGATACCGCAGATATGCTTGACGCCGTATCGGTGATGCAGCTCAAGGACCACCGAGCGGATGACGTCGTTGAGTCCCGGGCAGAGGCCGCCGCAGGTGACTAAGGCGCAGCGGAGTTTACTGGGGTCGAAGTAAATCTTACGCCGGGGTCCCGCCGATTCGAAGGCGGGGGCCGGCCTGTTTCTCCTCTGGAGTTCGGCCACCTCTTTCTCGTTGACATGAAGGAGGATGCGTTCATCGTCCTCCACGAAGTACCCCCCATTGTCTTGCAGGAGAGGGGAGGGTATTTTGGCGTCACCCAGGGTCTGAATGGTGGTGTCAATATGTTCAAATTTCATGGTTGCTCCCGTTCTATTTGAGTGTCTTTAGAGAGTATCGATCCGGGGGAGATCATTGGCCATTAAATCGGAAGGCCCCCTTGCCGAGGATGTCGTGAAGGTGAAGCAGACCCTTTATCTGTCCCCTCGTATCGGTGACGGGCAGGACGGTGATCTGGTGTCTCTCCATGAGGTTCAAGGCGTCGTAGGCCGGGGCGGTGATGGTGATGGAGTGGGGGGCCCGGGTCATGGTCTCTGTGACGGAGTGGGTCAGGGCATAGGTCCCCTGAGCCAGGGTGTGGCGAATATCCCCATCGGTGAGGAGGCCGATGAGTCTCTTCTCCTCGTCGGTGATAAAGACGGCACCCATGCGGTGGGCGTCCAAGACGGCTAATGCCTCTCCGGTGGTGGCGGTGGAAGGGGCCACGGGGACGTTTTTTCCGGTGACCATCATCTCAGATACCAGAAGGGAGAGTCTCTGGCCCAGGGCACCCGCCGGGTGAATTTTTCTGAAATCGTCGGATTGAAATCCCCGGGCGTTGATGAGGACCACGCAGAGGGCATCGCCCATGGCAAGCTGGGCCGTGGTGCTGGATGTGGGAGCCAGTCCTAGGGGGCAGGCCTCCTTCTCGACACCGGTGTCGATGACAAGGTCGGCCTCCCGGCCCAGGGTGGAGCTGGGGCTCCCGGTGAAGGCCACCACGGTGCACCCCATCTCTTTGATGCGGGGGATGAGGGTGTTGAGTTCTAAGGTCTCGCCGCTGTTGGAGATGGCGATGATCACATCCTCTGAAGAGACCATGCCCAGGTCTCCGTGGCATGCCTCCACCGGGTGCATGAAGGCAGAAGGGGTTCCGGTGCTGCTCAAGGTGGCGGCAATTTTTCGACCGATGAGGCCTGATTTGCCGATACCGGTGACGATGACCCGCCCGGTGCCGTCGAGTATGGCTGTGACCGCTTGGGTGAACTGGGTGTCTATTTTATCGATGAGATTCAGAAGGGCATCAGATTCTGTACGGATGACAGATGCGGCCTGTTGGATTCGATTCATGGCGTGTTCCTTAGACATGTGTCATATAGAGAAACCATTTAAGCGAAAATGTGGTAGGATGCTCGTATCTCTTTGAAGCGGGTGGCCCCTTTTTTTAAAAAACGAAGCGGGTAACCCCTCTTTTTCAAGAAAAAATTCTCTTTTGGTAACTGGCACCAAATGTGTCAAAGATCAAGGGAAAAAGCCGGCCGTTCCTCTTTGGATCACCTTTTTAAATAGAGTTTTTATGCTGGGTCTGGAAGGGGGGCCTGGGGTTGTCTTGTTTTTTTAGGGCGGCTCTTCACGGTTTACCAGCGGGTTGGGTTTTTCTTTTGGCATGGGGTAATTTGAATTTGACAAATGAGTGTGAGTTCTTTATAAATACTTGGTTTAATTTTGATCTTTTGAAATGCAAAGAATCGGCCAAGTGGCCAAAATCGGTGATATAGGAGTATATCCAATGATTTGTACTACAGTTAGAAACGGCAGTGATTGCCCCATGATGACCAAAATCGGCTGCTCTTATGAAGGCGGTGTCTGCAAGCCCATTATCGAAAAATGTGAGGGATGCGCCCGTACCGGTGAATTCGCCGATGAAAAATATTGCATGTCTGCCCCGGACCCTGAAGCACGATGGAAAAATGGGAACTGCAACCTTGCTACCCATGTATCCAATGTTGTTATAGAGAAAAAACAAAAGGTTAACCCCATCAAAGCATCCAAGCGTGGGGGCAGATAGAGAATCGTGTCGATATACATCCGATCATAGATGCGCCTTTTCGGACGATTCAAAGCCCCTGCCCTTCACAATTGTGTTTAAGGACCGGGGCTTTTTTTTGATTTTTTTTTTGGTTTTGACGGGGCGGATGGTTGGCATCCCCTCCGGGGGTTTGGGTAAATATAAATGATGAGCTCCGGCAGCTGGCCGGAGGTGATGAGACGCCACAGATCAAGGAGCATGGTCCATGAACGAAATTGCCAGGCAGCTGAATGATGAGATCGAACAGGGTAACGGTCATGTGATGGATATGTTGTCACAGGTTGGAAAAAATCTCTTTTTTCCCAAGGGTATTTTGAGCCAATCGGCTGAAGCAAAGCTCAAAGCGCACCGGATTAACGCCACCATCGGTATTGCCAAGGAGGAGGGGGGGATCATGTGTCTCCCCTCTGTCATGGAGAGTATCGAAGGCATTGCACCGGAGAACAGTTTGACCTACGCTCCTTCGTTCGGCATCCCTGCCCTTCGTGAGGCGTGGAAAGAGGCCATGTATGTCAAGAACCCTCTCCTTGCCGGCCAGGAGGTGAGTCTGCCCGTGGTGACCTGTGGGATCACTCACGCCATTAGCGTGGTGGCCGATCTCTGGATCGATCCCGGTGATGTGGTGATCGTTCCCAATATGATGTGGGGCAACTACACCATGATCCTCTCTGTCCGTAAAGGCGCCACTATCTCGAAGTACGCGCTCTTCACAGAGGAAGGTGGATTTAACCTTGAGGCGTTTGAGGCCCAGGTGAAGGCAGAGGCGGCCACCCGTGATAAGATCGTGGTGCTCCTTAACTTTCCCCAGAACCCCACCGGGTATACCGTCACCCAGACCGAGGCGGCCAAAATAGCCGATATTCTTGAGGCTGTGGCCGAAGACGGTACCAACGTGATCGCCGTTACCGATGATGCCTATTTTGGCCTCTTCTATGAGGCGGAGATTCTTCAGGAGTCTCTTTTCTCACTTCTCTCCGGCCGTCATGAGCGTCTTCTCGCCATTAAAATGGATGGTGCCACCAAGGAAGATTATGTTTGGGGCCTGCGTGTGGGCTTTGTGACCTATGGCATTCCGGCCTCTGATCATCAGGCCGCTATCTATGGTGCCCTGGAGAAGAAGACCGCCGGTTCCGTTCGTGGCAGTATCTCCAACGCCTCTCACCTCAGCCAGTCCATTGTGCTCAAGTCGATGCAGGAGCCGGGATACTGGGAGGCCAAGGCGCAGAAGGGGCAAACCCTGAAGGCGCGTGCCAATAAGGTGGCCGAGGTGGTAAAGGACCCCAAGTATGCCGATGCCTGGAGTGTCTATCCTTTTAACTCCGGTTATTTTATGTGTATCTGTTTGAAAAATACCGATGCCGAAACCTTGAGGCTTCACCTCCTGGATCATTACGGAGTGGGGCTCATCTCCCTGGGGGCCACAGATCTTCGTATCGCCTTCTCCTGTATCGAGCTTGGGGATGTTCAAGAACTCTTTGATATCATCTACCAGGGCGTTCAAGACCTCGCCGGTTAATCCCCCGTCCAGTATACGCCCGTCGGTGCCCATGGTGGCCGCCGGGTTCTGTGGATCATATGGTGCTGGGCGGTATATTTTTGTTCTATCATTGGAGTTTATATGGTCCTGCTGACCAAGGGTGCAAGCGGTCGGGAAGGCATCTACAACGCTGGCAAGTGGTTCTCTTACTTTATTATCATTGGCCTCATTGCCGGGTGTGGATCGATTCTCTTTCATTATCTTTGCCAGATGGGTATCCACTATTTTATGGATCTTATGGCAGGGTATCGTCCGGTGCCTCCAGCCGGAGAGCACCACCTCCTCGTTCCTACCACCCGGCCCTTCAACCGCTGGGTGCTTCTCTTCCTACCGGCCGCCGGTGGCCTGATCAGTGGCTGGCTGGTCTACACCTTCGCTCCGGAAGCCGAAGGGCATGGTACGGACGCCGCCATCGATGCCTACCACAATAAGGGCGGTTTTATTCGAATCCGTGTGCCCATCATTAAGACCATCGCCTCGACCTTAACTCTCACCACCGGTGGTTCCGGCGGTCGGGAGGGTCCCATCGCCCAGATCGGTGCGGGCTTTGCCTCTTTTCTCGCCACGAAATTGAACTTATCGGACCGGGAGCGTCGTATCATGATGGCTGCCGGTATCGGTGCCGGGGTGGGCAGTATCTTCAGGGCGCCTCTGGCCGGTGCCCTCTTCGCCTCGGAGGTCCTTTACAGGGACCCGGAGTTTGAATCCGATGTGATTATTCCGGCGGGCATCTCTTCGGTGGTGGCCTATTGTGTCTACTGCCTCGCCTTCGGCTGGGGGTCCCTCTTCGAATCTCCGGATTTCCTCTTTCGAAACCCCCTGGAGTTGGGGCCTTACCTGGTGCTTGCCGCGGTGCTGGTGCTGACCGGGTGGTTCTATGTGACGGTATTTTACGGCACGGAGAAACTTTTCAAGGGGATGTCAGGGGTTCCAAGCCATGTGAAACCCGCTATTGGAGGGCTCTGTACGGGGATTATTGGGTTTTTCTTTGTCCATACCCTGGCCTTTGGCTACGGTTTTATCCAGACGGCTCTGACCACGGGCCTTCCCATCACCATGCTCCTCACCCTGGCCGTGGGAAAGATCTTCACCACCTCATTTTCCATTGCCTCCGGGGGGAGTGGGGGGGTCTTTGGTCCCTCCATCGTTATCGGAGGTGCCATGGGC
>JABXKT010000300.1 GCA_013619155.1 Desulfobacteraceae bacterium | reverse complement strand
CCGGAACATGAAAGAGGTGGATCCGCTTTGCCGTGCAAATACATGTCACCTTCAGTATTGCCGGATGACCGGGGATCCATGTGCGTTATGTGATGATTTCCGAATCATGAAAATCTTACATGGTGCCATTGACTTTCACCGGAATAACTCCGGCGGCGAGGGTGGCGAAGCCACTTAGGCTAAAACACCTTGAAAGCATGTTGCAAATGCGCTTTGCCCCCATGTCGTAGCGTAGGATCGTTCCTCGGCTTAAATCACATCCGCCTTTAAGTTGAAATTCACTGAAGAATAATTCTAAAACCTGTTTATTAAACCCGCTCTTTCAAATCAGGCAAAAGCTTAGCCCCCGGCAGGGCCGCCGGAGGCAATATTGAGCGACTCGTAACAAATAATCACACCCTGTTTTTGACATATTCGCACCCCATCATTTATAGTGCATTCCAGAAGCCAGACACTCTGCCATGCGCCCCACGGCCATTTTCATTCACCACAGATCTTTATGCGAGGCCCCATGAACCACACCCACTATGCCCACTTATCCCTTCCCGACACCCTCAATGCATGTATCGATTTCCACGGCCACCTCTGCCCCGGCCTCATCTATGGATACCTGGTGGCCACAGAGGCCCTCCTCCGACTCGGCGAAAATCGCAGTGACGATGAGGAGCTGGTAGCCATCAGCGAAAATGACGCCTGCTCCGTGGATGCCCTGCAGCTCCTCCTGGGTACCACCGCCGGAAAAGGAAATCTCACCATCTTAAACATCGGAAAGAATGTCTATACCGTCTACTCCCGAAAGGCGGGCATCGGCTTTCGATTTTCACGAAAAGAGGCCTATACCTACACCGGCCAGTGGCCAGAAAAATTCGAATCACTGGAGAAAAAATTGGGTTTAGCCACCGCCACCGTGGCCGAGAGAAAAGAGCAGAAAATCATGAAGGCCATGGATCTCCTGAAAAAACCCATCGAGGAGGTATTTGCCATCACCGCCGCCACCATCCCGGCCCCCGCCTTTGCAGAACTGGCGCCATCCGTGGCCTGCGCCACCTGCGGCGAACTCACCATGAAGACAAAGATGGTGGAAAAAGAGGGGACCCTCCTCTGCCAGCCCTGCGCCGCAGGAACCCCCCCTCACATTTAAGGCAAGGGGCGCCAGGGCCCTTCATTGAAGCGCCACGGCCCTAGGTTTAAGGTGGCTAAGAAACGGGCCTTCGGCGGCCAGGAGATAAATCCCCTGGACCCCAGGTTTGTAACTGTGACGGACCCTTGGTCCGTCACAGTCACTATAAAAGTGTGTTTGGCAATCCCAGCCCATAAAAATTGGCCAAAGCGTGGCCCCCGGCAGGGCCAAACGAGGCTAAACTTTCGCCGCGTTGCCTTCTCAGGGTCAAAGTGCCCAAGAGATAGGCCTCCGGCGGCACGGTGTGCCCACCTTAGAAAGCAGATTGCGAATGCGCTTTGCCCCGCTCCTCGGGGTAAATCACATCCGCCTTTGATTTTTCTCTTAAATCGAAACCTGATTACCATCCTTTTACAGCCACACATGCGGTAAGCGAGTTCCTCTGAAAACAAAATATAGGCCTCCGGCGGCCAGGGACTGGGCCCCTGAACCCCAATTTAGTGACCATGACGGGCCAAAGGCCCG
>JABXKT010000151.1 GCA_013619155.1 Desulfobacteraceae bacterium | reverse complement strand
GAGATCATCCGCGGCAAGCGTTATCGTGATGGTGGCCGTGGTGGATCCGGCGGCGATGGTCAACGGGCTCGCCGTGATGACATAATCGGTGCCACTCCCTGTGGCCGTACCACTCACCGTAAAGGGGACAGAGACGGCCTGACCGCTGGCGGCCGAGAGCTGGGCCGTGATGGTGAGGGTTCCCGACTCATCGGTGCTGGCCTGGGAGGCGGCGGTGAAGCTCACCGTGGGGGTAGCATCATCGTCGGTCAAGGTACAGGTCACCTGCTGTGTGCCATCTTCCCCACCATTGGTGACACTATCAATATCGACAATAATGGTCTCACCCTCCTCATCCAAGGCATCATCGACACCGGTAAGGAGAGCGGTTCCCGTCAGGCTACTCGCAGAGATGGCAATGGAAGCGCTCGATGCGGAATAATCCGTCCCGCCACCTGTGGCCGTGCCGGAGAAGGCGAGGCTCACTGTCACTGTCTTATCAAACAGGTGGGAAAGCGTCGCCTTGGCAGAGGTACTCCCCCCGTTTTCAAGAATTGAGCTGTCGGGATTAAGGGTCAGGGTAACGGTGGGTGCCGAGATTACGGTGAGCGTGGACGTATATGATGCGGCACTGTACACCGTGCCATCATTCACCTCGAAGGTAAAAGATGACGAGCTGCCGCTGGTACTTAAGTATGTCAAATACCCGGCATCCAGATCGGCCTTGGAGACGGTGCCACTATTAACGATGGCGGCTTCACTTCCATCGATTGTGCCAGAGCTGTCGCTATCCACCCAGAGGCTCCCGGAACCAGGAATCGTCACCACACGAAGATGGTCCAGAGGATCGTTATCGCCATCGGTGTATCCGAAATCTCCCGTGGCAAAGGCGTAGGCGGTGTCCTGATATATGGAAGACGATGTAAAACTGGCCGCCGTGGGTGCCGCATTGGATGCGCCTGGGACAATGTCCATTTCAAAACGAAGATCATAAACAGAACTAGTCAGAACCTCCCCACCAACCTCTTGATACATTTGCCCGCCGTCCACACTGTCATAGTCCGTATAATAAGGTGCTATTCCTAAAAAATAGACGGTGTATTGATTTCCGTTGGTCACAGAGATATCTTTTGAGAGTAGATCAATTTCATTCCAATCTGTAAAAGTTGTAGCAGCATTTAAACTGAGGTTTAAAATTGTACCCAGCACTGTCCCACCGACGCCTGCACCCTCATAAATCGTTAATGAGACGTTTCCTGTTGTTAGGACGCTAAGAATTTTGATTTTGGAGAGTTTACCATCTTCACACGCTGTGAAGCTGTTCCCAATATTCAGAAGATCCAGAGTACCAGACATATTATCAGGGTCAGGAATAGGAGTAGAATAAGGAGCAATCGTACAATCGGCAAAGACGATCATGGGAACGCAGAGTAGAGAGAACAAAAGAAGAGAGGTTGTCATAAAAATTTTTAACACTTCATTAAGATATGATCCTATTTGTCTAAACGACCTATTCGAAAGAAATTGTAATTTTTTCATGGTTAACCCTCTTTTTTGCAAGAGACTTAAAATGTTAATAAATCAAAGAGACAAAAATCGATTCTACCTGCCGATCACACGCTCTTATAATGGCGATGCATGGCCCAAAATATAGATACCATCGCGTTATAAACACCAAAAATATCGCTGCGATATCTTCTGCCGTTTTAAGGTGACCACCATTTCAGATGATCCCATGGCCATCTAGCCGTTGCCGTTTTTAATTTATTTTAAATAAGATATCTGGGGATTTATCGCAGACCATCGCATCAATATTTCAACAGATAGCCATGATCGTTGATGGTAAAAGAGTCTCAACCATGCCGTAAATTGAAAATTTATTGGCATTCATGATACATTTCGAACACTGACGGTGCACATTCGCCATAAGAGAATATCGACCTACCGGAACAGATTATGACATAATCACGGCATATTAACACGTATATCTTTAAAAAACATGCCCAAAACGACCGACTTAAAATATCCATCTCTCTCAACAGGACAAAGCCCTCTATCCCTTATGAGCTAAGGGGTGATTGACCTCAAAGAATTCCCAGAACCCGATGGGAGACGTCTAAAAGCCTCGTTAATACTGACTTTACTATAAAGTCACACAAAAGACCAAAGAGTATCGCAAACAATAACAAATGCTTATACTTCGAACAAAGGGTTAATGCGAAAAATAGAGGCGGACATATTCTTAAAATAGCGATAATTCGCATAGGCAAGTTGATTGGTAAACGAAAAAATGAAAATACGTCTCTTGAAGGAGGGGGTCCTTTAAACTTGATATCTCGATATTTCCTGTGCAACAATACTGAAAAAAATTGTGTCTTCAATATGAACCACACTCTTATTCAGCCCTAGCGAATCTCTCTATAAATATTGATGCAAAATATTTAAAAACATCGTCAATACGACGAATTGACTATAAAAAAATTGCGCGATATTATTAAATAATAATAGTCACTATTCAGCTAAGTTTTCGGCGGATTTCTTTAACAAAAAGCGTCGCAAACACTCTCTTCCCCCAGTTCCTCGGGGACAATATACCTATCACCTAAAAGTTACATTCACCGCTTTGTATTATAGTCAAAATGCTACTATTACGAGTGTTTATGATGTGTTCTGCTGGTTATCAAATTTACGGCAGCCGAAAATGCAGAAGTGGGCTCACCCTTCAGGAACGACCTTTGACCGGATCTGCCGCGTTACCAGACAATTGCGGTAAAATACTACAGCTGCATGTCCGGCGCCTTGCATATCCGGCCAAGGGACGCTTGCAACTTTTAGGTGTCAGACGTTTTTTCAGCGAGAGGAAGGGCCACGGCATCTCCCCTTCGCAAACCTGAGAGCCAAGGGTTCAGCCCTTGATCCATCGTGGCGGGCACGCCCCACCCCATGTCGAATATTTATATATAGTGACCGCACTATATGACTTGATTACCCCGTATTCTCAGCCATGATTATATCGATCGGTAATTATCACGATGATTATGCATTTATATATCTTTATTTTTGCGTATAATCAGGCACTTTCGCTATTCAAACACGGTGCGCAGGCGCACCCTACTCTGGATAAATGGGCTCGCTTACCGCACGCGTGGCTGTAAAAGGATGGTAATAAAAATATATTATGGCGCAAACGGCTAAAATGGGCATTTTTCTGATTAAATCGACACGCCTGGCCGCCGGAGGCATTTTTTCCCTATAAGCTGAATAGTAACAACGATCACGACTGTAAAGGAGATGGAGTCTCTGCATCTATTTTAAGTAAGATCTTTTTACACCATTAAATTTGGAGGACGGCATTGATGATGCGACATCCTATTTTTAAACTTATTTTCACGATTTCTGCGGCCATCGTGATGGTTTTCACTCTTTTCGCTAATGAGAGGGCAAATGCGGGGACCGATCCGTATCTTGGTGAACTCTCCTATGTGGCATTTGGCTATGCTCCGAGAGGTTGGAAATCATGTGACGGTCAACTCGTCTCAATCTCTCAAAACCAAGCGTTGTTCTCACTCATTGGAACCACATACGGCGGCGATGGCACCACAAACTTCGCATTGCCGGATATGCGAGGCAGAGTCCCTATCCATCAAGGCAGAGGCCCAGGCCTCTCACTCTATTCCAGAGGTTATAGGGGAGGCATCGAAATAACGGCCTTAGAGATTGCCCATATGCCGACTCATACCCATAGCGCCACGGCACAGTCGAATTCTCAATCTGCCGCTTCCGGCGGTGGGGCCGGGGTGGTGAACGGAACCTTAAAAGGGAGCCCCAATGCCGCAGATACCGATTCTCCAAATGGCAAGACGTTGGCTCAATCCTATTTTGGAACCGGCTTAACCAAAACAGCCGTCAACACGTATAATTCAGAGCCCCCCTCGGTGGCCCTGGCCCTGGGATCGGTCTCCTTGGACCTTAGCAGTATCAGTCTCGGCAATATAACGACCACGACCACGACGGACGTTTCATTGGGAGACACCGGTTCTGGAAACCCCTTTTCGATCGTTCAGCCATATGTCGTCGTTAATTGTATTATCGCCATGGAAGGCGCCTATCCACCGAGGAATTAAGGAGTTAAAATAGGTGCTCCAAAAAAAAGCCTCCGGCGGCAAGGTGTGCCACCTTGAAAGCAGGTTGCGGATGCGCTTTACCCCTCGTTCCTCGGGTCAAATCTCCGCCGCATTCAAAAGGATTCCAAACACTTTTCGATGGCAGGCACACTTATCTTTTTTAAGCGAATGTTAAGTTCCACGGGTGCAGCCCTTGGCCACCGGAGGCATTTTTTTCACAGTGAACTAACATAGTTCACAACACCCATTTAATTTAGGCTTATGAGCATCATAAAAAGAACGGTATGCCTGCTTGTCGTTTCTCTGATCGTACAGACAAGCGCCTCTGCCGAAACCATTGATTCAGACGCTTTGAGGGCGGCAAATAGAGACGCCGCTGCTGGCGATTTCGACAAGGCATTTACCGAGTACCGCCGTTTGGCAAAAGAGACGAACAATCCTCTTGCCATGTTTTCATTGGGGCTGATGTATAAGAACGGAACCGGGTGCTCCGTTAGTGAAGGAAAAGCGTGTGAATGGTTTGAAAAAGCGGCCCAAGAAGGTATCCCTTTTGCCATGCACCTCTACGCGCAATGCCTGCAAAAGGGGGTGAATCATCCGGCCAATCCTGCCCTGGCTGCGAAATGGTATGAAAAGGCGGCAGAAATGGGCTGCCATCTCTCATTGTCTTATCTCGCCGATCTATATATGAAGGGGGACGGTGTTCCAAAAGACGCGGCCAAGGCCCTTGAATTATGCCATAACGCCGTTAAAAGCGGATCGACGCCAGCACTTGTGTGGATGGGTAAGTTCTGCCTTCAACGGGACGACCCCATGACCGCCATGAAGTGGTTTGAAGAGGCGGCCCGGCATGACTTGCCCGAGGCGCAATATTATATTGGGTGGATGCTTATCTTGAACGCTAGCGAACAGAATTTATCAACCATGGCCAGGGAGTGGTTTGAAAAAGCGGCCTCCCAAGGCTATATACCGGCATATGCGCCCACCGGTAAGCTCTATTTTAATGGGCCGGTGGATCCATCCACCGGCTGGCTTTCCGAAAAAGAGCTGGCCAAGGCATACATGTGGCTTTCGGCAGCGTCCAAAAAGTCAAAAGAGAGAGAGACCTTGGTCGCCGTGGGCAACATGTTGGAAAAGATTCGAGACATTATGCCAAAAACATGGGTACCCGACCTTGATCGCCGCGTAGAGGAGCATCTATCAAAATATCCGTAGCCGAAAACACGCAAAAAAAAGGGGGGGGGGCTCATCGCAAAGCCAAGGGAGCTTGACCCAGAGGGTCACCCAAAAAACACGTTTTTACCCTTACAGGCACCTATGCCTGTAAGGGCCGGAGCAAAAATAAAACTGACCAAAAGCGATGCCTTCTAGGGTTAAAGTGACCAAGAAATGGGCCTCCGGCGGCAAGGTGTGCCACCTTGAAAGCGGGTAGCATATGTGATTTACCCCTCGTGCCTCGGGGCAAATCACATACGCCTTTGATTCTTCAATTAAATTGAAGTGATTTAACGAAACCTGTGTGGCAAGCCCGACCTTTCAAATCAGGCAAAAGCTTGGCTCCCGGCAGGGCCAAGCGAGGCAAAGTTTCGCCGGATTGCCTTCGGTGGCGAAGCCACCTGAGGCAAAAACACCTCGAAGGGGATGTTTTAAGGCCTCAAAAGGTCTTTTTTTATCGCCGGCCCTTGGACTTGCCCCGTTTTGCATCCTTGGATGCACGGGAGGCCGTGTGGGAGGATTTCTTGCTGGTATCAACATGCTTCGGCTTATTATCAAACGATAGGGGCCGCGATCGCTTGGTCGGCTTAGACGCTCTTTTACCCTCACCCGCCTCATCGCCTCTCGCATCGGTCCAGGTTTTTTTTGCCTCTTGCCCTCTTCCTTTACCAGGCTTCTTCGCCTCATCGCCCCTGGCATCATCCCACGTTTTTTTTGCCTCGGGTGCCTTTCCTCGACCGGATTTTTTGGCCTTACGCTCCCGGGTCTCTCGTTTTGAGATCGCCCTTTGATCCACCGACTCTTTCAGTGCCCTGTCCACTTTTTTCCCGCTGGAGGTGCTGTTGGGACGATAGAGCACATAATCGGGCACGTCATGGCCTTGGGTAAAACCACCCACCGCCTCCACGGGAATCGTCTGCTTTAAGAGAAGCTCGATGGCCTCTAGATGACGATTGTCCTGGGGACAGACCAGGGAGAGGGCGACGCCGCTCACCCCGGCACGACCGGTACGCCCGATGCGGTGCACATAATCTTCAGGGATGCCGGGCATATCGTAGTTGACCACATAGGGCAGATTGAGGATATCGAGACCTCGGGCCGCCACATCCGTTGCCACGAGGACACGGATCTCTCCATTTTTAAACTCGGCCAGGGTACGCGTCCGCAAGGACTGACTCATATTGCCATGGAGGGTTGCCGAGCTGATTCCTTCGGAGCCCAGCTTGTCTGTCAGCTTGTTGGCCCCCAGCTTTGTCCGGCAGAAGACGAGGACCCGGCTCCAGCGACCGGTGGTGATCAGGTGGCTGAGAAGGGGACGTTTTAAGGGGCGATCGACGAGGTGTACCTTCTGAATCACCGATTCTGCCGCCGTTTTCTTCGGGGTCACCTCGATAAACTCAGGAGAGACCAGCATCGTATCGGCCAAATCTCGGATGGGCTGGGTGTAGGTGGCGGAGAAGAGCATGGTGCGGCGCGTCTTCGGTACCAGACGGATCACCTCGGAGATCTCTCGACTGAAGCCTAAGTCCAGCATGCGGTCCGCCTCGTCGAAGACGAGGAACTCGATGCTGGACAGATTGAGGTGTCTCTGGGAGGCGAGGTCCAAGAGCCGGCCCGGTGTGGCGACAAGGATATCCACCCCTCGCTTCAGACGGTTAATCTGAGGCTCGACACGCACCCCTCCGTGAACCACGGTACACCGCAAAGAAGCCCGCCGGGCATAGGCCTTGATGCTCTCGCTCACCTGAAGGGCCAGCTCCCGCGTGGGGGCCAGAACGAGGGCGCGTGGGTGTCGCCCGTTGCCCTTTTTACGACTTAAAATCTCCACCATGGGCAGGGCAAAGGCATCCGTTTTTCCCGTCCCGGTCTGGGCTCGGGCGAGAATATCCCGCCCGTCTAAAATAACAGGAATGGCCTTTGCCTGAATGGGGGTGGGGTGGGAATACCCTTTATCCGAAAGGGCCTTTAAGAGTTCGGCCCGCAGGCCAAGTTGATCAAATGACATATTATATTCCTGAAATTTTTTCTCAAATGTCTGGGTATTTAACAGACGCGTATGGCCTGCTATGGAAAAATGATACGAACAGAGTCTTATAGTATACTTTCACCGGGATGTCCCCCCATTTTACCGTTGCCGAAGAGAGCTCATCATATCGACGGTTCCGTGAACTGCCCCCTATTCAAAAATGCCCGGGTCTGCCGAATCGCACATCTATTTTTCATGATAAAGGGATGGGTGGCAGAAAGGGGCCTGAAGTCGGACATGCCCTCCACACGGGCCCTATCAACGGCCACCTTGCCATCGTCTGGACCCGGAATCAGTGCCGAGAGAATAAAATTGATGGTGCGGGTGCCGGTGATCACTCCCAGCTCGAAGGTGACGGGCCCCAGGCTGGCAGGCATCTGATCCCCCCCGGTGCCCAGCTCATGGCCGGCGGGACCGTTGATGACCCGAAAGAGCCAAAGCCCCCCGAGACGATCCACCACCTCACTCCCCTGATTGGGCGGACTGAGCATCACGGCCCGATAAGGCATCCCGATCATCGCCTCTTTTACCATATATCGGAGAAGAATACCCCCCATAGAGTGGGTAACAAAGGAGAGAGGGCCTTCGGTGGCCTGTGAAAACGCGTTGATCTGGGGGGCCAGGTAATCCCGGCAGAGGACCGCCATCGAATGCTCTGTGGAGGGGTAATCAATATTCAAAGTAAGATACCCGTCAGCCGTCAGGGCCGACTCCATGGTCTTCAAGGAGTGGGCCGATCGGGCCAGGCCATGGATAAGAACCACCCCACGTGCCCCTATCGGCACCTCCCCGGCCCGGGCCAGGGCGGCGGTGAAAATCAGCCCCAAAATGACACCCCACATCGCCCCACGGGATCTCATCGAATATCCCGGCACCGCTTCAGTATCGCCGCCTCCACGGCACACGAATACCGCCGGCACGGGGACTCCAGAACCTCGATGCGGCTGCCCCGAGGCTTAGACCCCCACCCCTTACTCACCACCACACAGCCCCCCTTTATCGCCTCACCCTCTTTCGTGGAGGCGGTATAGGCGACCAGAATGCGTGGTGCGGTGAAGGGAATGGAGAGGGCCGGTGCCATAGAATCCACCTCACCGTGGAGGCGCCTCCCCTGCCGGTAGAGATTCCATTTGATGAGGGCCCCATGGGAGGCAAAGAGGAGAAACGGCAGCCCCAGGACCAGGAAAATGGCATCAACTATGAAAATATCCCTCCGGGGAAAGGTGACCGGAGAAAAAGAGGGGAGTATGGAGTCTTCGTCCCAGAAAAGCGCCTCAAGGCGCTCTCCATGCCGAAGATGGTATCCCGCCTCATCCATGGTCTGAACCATATCGCGGCGCAAGCGCCCCCCGGCCTCATACTCATAGGTGATACGCACGGGATGCTTATGATGGATGGTGATCTGAGAGACCTCCTCCCGTGCCACCACCTCGGCCCGGACCGGTACCCCACGGGCCAAAATGGCATCGAAATCGGGACCCGTACCGTCCATGGAGGCAACCAGCCAGCCAATCAAGGCCATGGCTCCCACCGGAAGCAGGGTGAGCATCAGGCCGATGGATAAGGCACGGGGCCTGTCCAACAAAAACAAAAAAAGAAACCGAACAGGCACCTGCCGCTTCATCGCATCC
>JABXKT010000299.1 GCA_013619155.1 Desulfobacteraceae bacterium | reverse complement strand
CCCAGCCCCCAGGCGATCTGGAACCACCTCCGGTACTTCCCGCCGTTACCGACACATCCGGCTCATCGGCGACAGCAAAAGCCTCCGATGGGGATGGATCGGGATGCTTCATATCGGCAGCCATGGCGTGGTAGATCCACATGTCCTCTGCCCCTCTCACCTCTGCCGTAGAGAAGGGGGGGCTGTAAGAGTGCAGCACCCCTTCTTTGAACCACCACACGAGGTGTGATGGCGCAAAAGAGGCCCAAAGAAAATCACCAACATGAAGGGAGGATGGCTCAAGAAAACAACGATAGGGGCGTTACGGAAAAACCGGCAGGGTGGGGGGCACCCTGCCAGTTTTCTGCATGATTGGTCAGAAAATACGGTCGCTGCAGGCCTTCTGAACCAATGGACTGAAAACCATACGAAACGTCTGGAAAAATCCAATTTATTCGAGGCCCGACCGCACCGCTTGCCTGTGAGGCCAGTCGCCTTCACACCGCAGGAATCCAGGCTGAAAAATCCCTCTTTCTTTCACGCCCAATAGTTGCTATTTTTAGGCTGTTATACAAATTATGCTTCAGACAAAGCCCCGTACCTCGACACCGAACACCTCACCGTTCCCGACGAAGTGCCCTTCTAGGTCCAGACACAACACCGGCCTTCGCCCTCCCCCTTGGATGAACAGACGCCTTTGAAAGCATTCTTTTTTCGCTCACTATTCAGCGTATGCCCTCTATGGTTAAAGTGGGAGTCAAAAGCCGAGCCTTCTATGGTTAAAGTGGGCTTAAAAACTGAGCCTCCGGCAGCCAGGAGATAAATCCCCTGGACCCCAGGTATGTGAGCATGACGGGCCAAAGGCCCGTCATGCTCACGATAAAAACCTGTTTGGCAACCTTTTGCAAAAGGTTGGCCCCCGGCAGGGCCGCCGGAGGCTATACTTCCACCGCACGGCCTCCGGCGGGTCACTTTTTTTGAAAAAAGCGCCACAAAAACGTTTCGGTTGCAGGTGCACTTTCCCTCATTCCTCTGGAAAAGTTCACCTGTAGAATTATTTTTCAGCGAATGCTCGGATCCAAGGGCTCAGCCCGTGGCCATCGAAGACTTTTTTCGATAAGTGGCATGGTTACCTTTTTTTTTAAATCGTTGCATTATTTTTTTCTCCTTTTTTCATTTTAAAACAACGCCGCACAATGGGTTGCAGAGCAGCGCCTGTACGAGATGACATGGAAACGTTGTGCCATCTCTCCTCCCTGCACCTCTGCCCACCCATCGTGCCGGATGTTTTGATACGCTTGTCCCTGTACTCCATTTGAATCGCAGAGATGCGCTTCATGGTAGAGCACCCGGCGACGTCTGGTTTCCCAAAGCCCCTTTTGGCGCACCCGCGCACAGAGAGGTGCTGTGTGGAACAATATGAACTTTGGAGACATACCGTCATGCGAAATAGACACACCGCTTCGGCCAAATCGGGCCGAGGCAAGCAATATATCCTCATCGGAATCATCCTCTTTGGCCTCGTGGGCATCTCCCGGGCCCTGACTGAAAAACTCGATTTCTTCGGACCGCCCCCTGCTGGAGATATCCTTGAGAGCCTTCCCCACCCCAATGAAGGGGCCTTTGAAGGGGGCGCCACCGGCACCATACATGACGCAGGCATCAACAATACCCTCCCCGAGGA